>NZ_CP084550.1:0-318569 GCF_021800405.1 Arthrobacter sp. FW306-07-I
ATGACAGTAGACGAAGCCAACCACGCCAATACTGTCGGAAGTTCCTGGCGCCGGGTTGTCAGCCTGCTTGAACAGGACCACCGCGTTTCCCCACGGCAGCGGGGCTTTGTCATCCTTGCCCAGGCGCAGGGACTCATCGGTTCCACCCTCCTGGTGGCTGTTCCCAACGAACTCACCCGTGAAGTACTGCAGACCCAGGTCAAGGACGCGCTGGACGACGCGCTGCACAACGTCTTCTCCGAGGACATCCGCTGCGCCATTGACGTCGACACGGATCTGGTTCCCATCCACGAAGAGCCTGAGCCCGTCGTCGAGCCCGCGTACGCACCCGACCAGCTCATCGAGCAGAAGCCGCAGCCCATGCTGCCCAGCACCTCGCATGAGTTCGGCCGGCTGAATCCCAAGTACGTCTTTGATACCTTCGTGATCGGTTCCTCCAACCGCTTTGCCCACGCTGCCGCCGTCGCGGTCGCTGAAGCTCCGGCCAAGGCCTACAACCCGCTGTTCATCTACGGTGATTCCGGGTTGGGCAAGACCCACCTCCTCCACGCCATCGGCCACTATGCCCGGCGCTTGTACAGCGGTATCCGCGTCCGCTACGTCAACTCTGAGGAATTCACCAACGACTTCATCAACTCGATCCGCGACGATGAAGGCGCCAGCTTCAAGACCACGTACCGCAACGTCGACGTGCTGCTGATCGATGACATCCAGTTCCTGGCCGGCAAGGACCGGACGCTGGAGGAGTTCTTCCACACGTTCAACTCCCTGCACAACAACAACAAGCAGGTGGTCATCACCTCGGACCAGCCGCCCAAGCTGCTGGCGGGCTTCGAAGACCGCATGAAATCCCGCTTCGAATGGGGCCTGCTGACCGACATCCAGCCGCCGGAACTTGAAACCCGTATCGCCATTCTCCGGAAGAAGGCCCTGAGCGAGGGCCTCTCCGCCCCGGATGACGCTTTGGAGTACATCGCCTCCAAGATCTCAAGCAACATCCGTGAACTCGAGGGCGCCCTGATCCGCGTCACGGCGTTCGCCAGCCTGAACCGGCAGCCGGTGGATGTGGCCCTTGCCGAGATGGTGTTGAAGGACCTCATTACCGATGACGGTGCGCAGGAGATCACCTCCGCGCAGATCCTCCAGCAGACGGCGGACTACTTCAAGCTCAGCATGGAGGAACTCTGCAGCAAGTCCCGCACCCGGACCCTGGTCACTGCACGGCAGATCGCCATGTACCTCTGCCGGGAGCTCACTGACATGTCGCTTCCCAAGATCGGCCAGGAACTTGGCGGCCGCGACCACACCACCGTCATCCATGCAGACCGCAAGATCCGCGAGCTGATGGCCGAGCGCCGTGTGATTTACAACCAGGTGACCGAGCTGACCAACCGGATCAAGCAGCAGCAGCGCGACTCCTGAATCCACACCGCGGCCCGCACTCTATACCTTATTAACAGGGGCATGTGGATAAGCCTGTGGATAGTTAAGGGGACAAGCGCGGTTAATGGGCTTAAAACCCTTAAGCCGCCTGTGGATCGTTAAAAATGCGCTTTTGCGTTGTCCCCATCCACACCCTGTTTAAAACCCAGGTAACGCACACTCCATGAACAGGGCTTAACCGCGGAACCGTGGGGCAGGACCGGGTTATCCACAGTTTCCACAGCAGTTATTAACACTACGAATCCCAAAAAATCGAAGTCCCTCAAACAACAAGATCGATGCGCAGGTCCACCAACGGGTCCTACCGGCCCCTCAAGGGCCGGACTGGACTTCGGGGGGATGGGTTAATCCCGGATCTTCCGGCTAAGCTGTCAGCAGCGCTCCCGTCCTTGGGTTTCTGTGTGGTTTCCGTCTCCGCGGACCATGCACCAGCAGGGGTGCGCCCAACTTCTTCCGGAGTTTCCGCACGAAATTCCCGGGTTTACATGGCAGCAGCAATGAAAGGCGGCACCCCTCCGTGAAGTTCAGAGTCGATCGGGACGTCCTGGCAGAAGCCGTTACCTGGACAGCCCGGTCCTTGTCTCCGCGGCCACCTGTGCCCGTCCTCTCCGGCCTGCTCCTGAAGGCTGAAGCAGGAACCGTCAGCCTCTCCAGCTTTGACTACGAGACCTCGGCACGTCTTGAAATCACCGCGGACATCAGCGATGAAGGCACCATCCTGGTCTCCGGCCGGCTGCTCGCCGATATCTGCCGCAGCCTGCCTTCCGCTCCCGTGGACGTTGAGACCGACGGCAACAAAGTCACCCTTACCTGCCGCCGCAGCAGCTTCCACCTGGCCACCATGCCGGAGGCGGAATACCCTCCGTTGCCTGCCCTTCCCGCCATCAGCGGAACCGTCCCCGGCGATGCCTTCGCCCAGGCCGTTTCCCAGGTCATCATCGCGGCCAGCAAGGACGACACCCTTCCCATCCTCACCGGCGTCCGCATGGAGATCGAGGATGACCTGATCACCCTGCTGGCCACCGACCGCTACCGGCTGGCAATGCGGGAAGTGCCCTGGAAGCCGGTCACGCCGGGCATCTCCACCAGCGCCCTGGTCAAGGCCAAGACCCTCAACGAGGTTGCCAAGACCCTTGGCAACAGCGGAGACATCAACTTGGCACTGTCCAACGACGACAGCCGGCTTATCGGATTCGAAAGCGGCGGCCGCACCACAACATCCCTGCTGGTGGACGGCGACTACCCCAAGATCCGCTCGCTGTTCCCTGAGTCCACGCCTATCCACGCCACGGTCCATACGCAGGAACTGGTGGAAGCCGTCCGCCGTGTATCGCTCGTGGCCGAGCGCAACACCCCTGTCCGGCTCGCCTTCACTGCCGGCCTGCTGAACCTGGATGCCGGCACCGGTGAGGACGCCCAGGCGTCGGAGGAACTCGAAGCCCAATTGTCCGGCGAGGACATCACCGTTGCCTTCAACCCGCACTACCTCATCGAAGGCCTCAGCGTCATAGAGACCAAGTTCGTCCGGTTCTCCTTCACCACGGCACCCAAGCCCGCCATGATCACGGCCCAGGCCGATGCCGACGGCGAGGACCAGGACGACTACCGCTACCTGGTGATGCCCGTCCGCCTGCCCAACTAGCTGGCTGACGGCTGCCAGACCGGCCCAGCCAAGGACGCCGGCTGGCAGCAACGTCAAATTTCCCGTCCCCACCCGCGCAGAAAAGAGTTCCACGTGCACATTGGACTGATCGGTCTCGGCAAAATGGGATTCAACATGCGCGAACGCCTTCGCAAGGGCGGCGTGGAGGTCACCGGGTACGACCGGAATCCCGATGTCACCGACGCCGCCACCGTTGATGACCTGATCGCTGCTGTTCCGGCCCCGAGGATCATCTGGGTCATGGTGCCGGCAGGGCCCATCACCGACGCAGTGGTCACCGAACTCAGCGAGAAGCTGCAGCCGGGAGACCTTGTCATCGATGGCGGCAACTCCAGGTTCACGGAAGACCAGAAACACGGCGAACTGCTCGCCGCCAGGGGGATCCAGTTCGCCGACTGCGGCGTGTCGGGCGGAGTCTGGGGCCTGCAGAACGGCTACGGCCTGATGGCCGGAGGCGACGCCGCCGACATCGAACGGGCGCTTCCGGTTTTTGATGCTCTGCGTCCGGAGGGTGAGAGGGCGGACAGCTTTGTCCACGTGGGCGGCATCGGTGCCGGCCATTACGCCAAGATGGTCCACAACGGGATCGAATACGGACTGATGCAGGCGTATGCCGAGGGCTACGAACTGCTTGCGGCCAAGGACATCGTCACCGACCTGCCCGGCACGTTCCGGGCCTGGCAGAAGGGAACTGTTGTCCGTTCCTGGCTGCTTGACCTCATGGTCAAGGCCCTTGACGAGGACCCGGGCCTGGCCTCGATCGACGATTACGTGGAGGACTCCGGCGAAGGCCGCTGGACGGTGGAAGAGGCCATCGCCAACGCCGTCCCCGCCCCCGCCATCACCGCCGCACTGTTCGCCCGCTTCGCATCAAGGGAGGACACTTCACCCGCCATGAAGATGGTCTCCGCGCTTCGCCACCAGTTCGGCGGCCACGCAACCCGTCCCGCCAAGTAGCACCCACCGGGAACCTGCAGGGTTCCCAGAATTGCCGAAAACCGCGTGTATCTGGAACACCTTTCACTGACCGACTTCCGCAGTTACGCCCAGGTTGACCTTGCCCTGGGCCCCGGCGTTACCGTCCTGGTGGGTTCCAACGGCATCGGCAAGACCAACCTGATGGAAGCGATCGGGTACCTGGCCACACTGAGCTCCCACCGGGTCAGTTCCGATGGGCCACTGCTGAGGTTCGGCACGGAACGGGCACTGGTCCGCGCCCGGCTGGTCCGGGGCACCCAGACCACAGTCCTCGAGCTGGAAATCAATGCCGGCCGCGCCAACAGGGGACGCATCAACCGCAGCAACCCCGTCCGCGCCCGCGACCTGCTGGGCATCTGCCAGACCGTCCTTTTTGCCCCGGAGGACCTGGCCTTGGTCAAGGGCGATCCGTCCAACCGGCGCCGGTTCCTGGACGAGCTGCTTGCCAGCCTCGTGCCGCACCACGCCGCCACCCGCAGTGACTACGACCGGGTTCTCAAGCAGCGCAACGCCCTGCTAAAGTCGGCGCGGGCCGGGCGGTTCACCGCCGCGCATGAGTCAACCCTGGACGTGTGGGACCAGCACATGGCCCGGGCCGGAGCGGAATTGCTGCACGCGCGGCTGGAGCTGGTGGAACGGCTTCGCCCGCACCTCGCCCGCGCCTATGCGGAACTCACCGACGCATCAAAGCCCGCTGACGCCACCTACCGTTCAACCCTCCAGAACCAGATGGACGACGACGGCGTCCCGGCCTCCGGCGCCCAGCGCACCACGGACGGAGGTTCCCCAGACGAACAGGATGACCTGCGGCTTCTCTCCGTCGAACAACTCACGGAACGGTATGTCCGGGCATTCGCCGAATCCCGGAAGAAGGAACTGGAACGGGGGATTTCCCTGGTTGGCCCGCACCGCGACGAGCTGGAACTGATGCTCGGCCAGGCGCCCGCCAAGGGCTACGCCTCGCACGGGGAAACGTGGTCCATGTGCCTGTCCCTCCGGCTCGCTTCCTACTACGTCATGCTGGACGATGCCCGGACTGGCGGTTCCGCTCCCGTCCTCATCCTTGACGATGTCTTTGCCGAACTGGACGTCCAGCGTCGGCGTAAACTGGCGGCAATAGTCTCCGGCGCGGAACAGGTCCTGGTGACCGCCGCCGTCGACGCCGATATTCCGGAAGAGCTGTCCGGGCGGCGGGTGAAAGTCATCCCGGGAGGTATCGATGAGCAGTGAACAGGGCGGCGGGCTGCAGCCAGGCCGCGAACCTGACAACATCGACGCCCCGCAGGCTGCGCTGAACCGCATGCGCGAAGCGGCGGCCGCAAGAGGCGAAGTCCGCCGGAAAGTGGCGAAGCCGGGTGCCGCAAAGGCCAAAGGCAGCATCCGGGACACCAGGGGTTTCAGCCAGTTCCACGCCACCGGCCGCGATCCGCTGGGCCTGGGAAAGGTCGTTGGCCGGCTTGTCGCGGAGCGCGGCTGGACCTCGCCTGTGGCCGTTGGATCCGTCATGGCCGAGTGGGCAACCCTGGTCGGGCCGGAAATTTCCGCCCACTGCACACCCGAAAGCTTCACGGATACCACTCTCCACGTGCGGTGTGATTCCACTGCCTGGGCAACCCAGCTTCGGCTTCTGAGCAGCAGCCTGCTCGAGAAATTCCGCCGCGAACTGGGCGACGGCGTGGTTACCAGCATCCAGGTGCTTGGCCCCTCGGCACCTAGTTGGCGCAAAGGCGGGCGCAGCGTCAACGGCCGCGGGCCGCGGGATACGTATGGATAGTCCGGACGGCAGCTCTTGAAACTGCGTCCAAGGCCGTGTAGGGCGCTGTAGGGACCGCAGCGTGTATAGGCACCCGGAGGGCGTACCGCTGGGCCGCCCTAGGCGGGGCGTAGAGCCTCGCATGGGCATATTCGCTGCGGGCGAAGGCCCTGGAATGCGGGGATATGAGCCTGTTCGCGGTAGAATTGACGCAGATAACTGGGCGCGGATGAGACGTTGACTTCAGTCCGTTCTCCGCGCACTTCCCGTGTGCGGAGCATGGATCACCAACCGTCAGCAAGTCACCGGCGCCATAAGTTTGTGCCTGTTGGCCGGTGGCTTTTCCCATGGGAAGAGAAACCGGCCGGCCATCATCGAGAACAGAGGAGTCGCAGCGCCTGTGGCTAACGACAATACAGATATTCTGGCAGCAGATACAGCAGTCGAGGATGGCCGCACCCCTGATACTCCACCTGCGGCAGCCACTCCACGGGAATACGGCGCCAGTGACATCACTGTCCTTGAAGGCCTCGAGGCTGTCCGCAAGCGTCCCGGCATGTACATCGGCTCCACCGGTCCCCGCGGCCTCCACCACCTGGTCTACGAAGTGGTGGACAACTCCGTGGATGAGGCGCTGGCCGGCTACTGCAGCCATATCGAGGTAGTCCTGCAGGCAGATGGCGGCGTCAAAGTGGTTGACGACGGCCGTGGAATCCCCGTCGACATGCACCCGACTGAGCACAAGCCCACTGTCGAGGTGGTCATGACCATCCTGCACGCGGGCGGAAAGTTCGGCGGCGGCGGTTACGCCGTGTCCGGCGGCCTTCACGGCGTGGGCATTTCCGTGGTCAACGCCCTGTCCAGCCGGGTGGATACCGAAGTGCGGCGCCAGGGCCACGTTTGGCGGATGTCTTTCGCCGACGGCGGCAAGCCCCAGGGCAGCCTGGTCAAGGGCGAAGAAACGGATGCCACCGGTACCAGCCAGACGTTCTACCCGGATCCCACAATCTTCGAAAGCACCGAATTCGATTTTGAAACGCTCCGGGCCCGTTTCCAGCAGATGGCCTTCCTCAACAAGGGCCTGCGCATCACGCTGACCGATGAGCGCGAGTCCGCGTCAAGTGACGCCGACGGCGACTTGGACCTCGACGACCTCAGCACTGAAGGTGAGGTCAGCGCGGAACACCGCACCGTGGTGTACCAGTACGACGAAGGCCTGCTGGACTACGTCAAGCACCTGAACTCGGGCAAGAAAGTGGAAGTGGTCCACGAGGACGTCATCGCCTTCGAAACCGAGGACACGGAACGCAAGATCGCCCTGGAAATGGCCATGCAGTGGACCAGTGCCTACTCCGAGAGCGTGCACACCTACGCCAACACCATCAACACCCACGAGGGCGGCACCCACGAAGAAGGTTTCCGGGCTGCCCTGACGTCCCTGATCAACCGGTACGCCCGGGAAAAGGGCATCATCAAGGAGAAGGATGACAACCTCACGGGTGATGACATCCGCGAGGGCCTGACTGCCGTCATCTCCGTCAAGCTGGCCGAGCCCCAGTTCGAGGGCCAGACCAAGACCAAATTGGGCAACTCCGAGGTCAAGGGGTTCGTCCAGCGCGTCGTCACCGACGGGCTGGGCGACTGGCTTGAGCGCAATCCCGGCCCCGCCCGCGATGTGATCCGCAAAGCGATTTCCGCCGCACAGGCTCGAATGGCGGCCAGGAAGGCGCGCGACAATGCCCGGCGCAAGAGCCCGCTTGAATCCTTCGGCATGCCCGGCAAGTTGTCCGACTGTTCCTCCAAAGACCCGGAAAAGTGCGAGGTCTACATCGTGGAGGGTGACTCCGCCGGCGGTTCCGCCAAGCGCGGCCGCAACCCTGAAACGCAGGCCATTTTGCCGCTGCGCGGCAAGATCCTGAACGTGGAGCGCGCCCGCCTGGACAAAGCCCTTGGGAACGCCGAAGTCCAGTCCATGATCACCGCCTTCGGTACCGGCATCGGCGAAGACTTCGACCTCGCCAAGCTGCGGTACCACAAGATCGTCCTCATGGCAGACGCGGACGTGGACGGCCAGCACATCACCACCCTGCTGATGACCCTGCTGTTCCGCTACATGCGGCCGCTGATCGAGAACGGCTACGTATACCTGGCCCAGCCCCCGCTCTACCGGATCAAGTGGTCCAACGCGCCGCACGACTACGTCTACAGCGACCGCGAACGCGACGCCAAGCTGGTGGCAGGGCAGGCAGCAGGACGCCGCATCCCCAAGGACAACGGCATCCAGCGCTACAAGGGCCTGGGCGAGATGGACTACACCGAACTGTGGGATACCACCATGGACCCGGATCACCGCACCCTGCTGCAGGTCACCATGGACGACGCCCTTGCCGCCGACCAGATCTTCTCCGTCCTGATGGGCGAAGACGTGGAATCGCGCCGTAACTTCATCCAGCAGAACGCCAAGGACGTCAGGTTCCTGGACATCTAAGGACCAGCTCCAAAGTATTCAGAACCAGACATATACCTGAAACGGAAAATAAAGAATGAGCGACGAAACACCCGAGAATCCCGCCCCCGAGGCCGGAACTCCGGACACCGTTCTTGAAGGCGACGTTCTGATCGACCGCGTGGAGCAGGTGGACCTGCAGACGGAAATGCAGCGTTCCTACCTGGACTACGCCATGGCCGTCATCGTGGGCCGTGCCCTCCCCGACGTCCGGGACGGCCTCAAGCCCGTACACCGCCGCGTGCTCTACGCGATGTTCGACGGCGGCTACCGCCCGGACCGTTCCTTCAACAAGTGTGCCCGCGTGGTGGGCGAGGTCATGGGCCAGTACCACCCGCATGGTGACACCGCGATCTACGACGCCCTGGTGCGCCTGATCCAGGACTGGACCATGCGGTACCCGCTCGCGCTGGGTCAGGGCAACTTCGGCTCGCCGGGCAACGACGGTGCCGCGGCGCCCCGGTACACCGAGACCAAGATGGCCCCGCTGGCCATGGAGATGGTCCGGGACATCGACGAGGAAACGGTCGATTTCCAGGACAACTACGACGGCAAGAACCAGGAACCCACCATCCTGCCGGCCAGGTTCCCCAACCTGCTGGTCAACGGTTCGTCCGGCATTGCCGTGGGCATGGCCACCAACATCCCGCCACACAACCTGCGGGAAGTGGCCGACGGCGTGCAGTGGTACCTGGCCAACCCTGAGGCCAGCCGTGAGGAGCTCCTTGAGGAGCTGCTGGTTCGGGTCAAGGGCCCCGATTTCCCCACCGGTGCGACCATCCTGGGGCACAAGGGCATCGAGGACGCCTACCGGACCGGTCGCGGTTCCGTCACCATGCGCGCCGTGGTTGCCGTGGAGGAGCTGCAGGGACGCACCTGCCTGGTGGTCACGGAACTTCCATACCAGGCCAATCCGGACAACCTGGCCATCAAGATCGCCGAACTGGTCAAGGACGGCAAGATCCAGGGCATCGCGGACCTTCGGGACGAGACGTCCGGCCGCACCGGCCAGCGGCTGGTCATCGTGTTGAAGCGTGACGCCGTGCCCAAGGTGGTGCTGAACAACCTCTACAAGCACACCGAGCTGCAGAGCAATTTCTCTGCCAACATGCTGGCCATCGTGGACGGCGTGCCGCGCACCCTGAGCCTCGACGCGTTCATCCGCCACTGGGTGACGCACCAGATGGACGTCATCGCGCGCCGTACCAGGTACCGGCTGCGCAAGGCGGAGGAAGAGGCCCACATCCTGCGGGCCCTCCTGAAGGCACTGGACATGCTGGACGAGGTCATCGCCCTTATCCGCGCCTCCAGCACCACCGAGGCCGCACGTGACGGGCTGATGGAACTGCTCGACATCGACGAGATTCAGGCGCGTGCCATCCTCGACATGCAGCTGCGCCGCCTGGCTGCCCTGGAACGCCAGCGGATCCAGGAAAAGCATGCTGAACTTGAGGCCATGATCACCGAGTACAAGGAAATCCTTGGCTCCGAAGAGCGCCAGCGCGGGATCATCAGCACCGAGCTGGGCGAAATCGTGGACAAGCATGGCGATGACCGGCGCACCAGGATCCTCATGGGCTTCGACGGCGACATGTCCATGGAAGACCTGATCCCCGAAGAGGAGATGGTGGTCACCATCACCCGCGGCGGCTACGTCAAGCGGACCCGCAGCGACAACTACCGGTCGCAGCAGCGCGGCGGCAAGGGCATTAAGGGTGCCCAGCTGCGCGGCGACGACGTGGTGGAACACTTCTTCGTCACCACCACCCACCACTGGCTGTTGTTCTTCACCAACCTGGGCCGCGTTTACCGTGCCAAGGCGTACGAGCTGATGGAAGCGGGCAGGGACGCCAAGGGCCAGCACGTTGCCAACCTGATGGCGTTCCAGCCCGATGAACATATCGCCCAGGTCCTGGACCTGAAGGACTACCAGCAGTCGCCGTACCTGGTCCTGGCCACCAAGAGGGGACTGGTAAAGAAGACCAGGCTGGAGGACTACGACACCAACCGTTCGGCCGGCGTCATCGCGATCAACCTGCGTGATGGCGATGAATTGGTCTCCGCGCAGCTCGTCTCGGAAACCGACGATCTTTTCCTGGTGTCCCGCAAGGGCCAGTCGATCCGGTTCACGGCAACCGACGATGCGCTGCGTCCCATGGGACGTGCGACGTCCGGCGTCACCGGCATGAAGTTCCGCGAGGACGACGAACTGCTGGCCGCCGACGTGGTCACCGACGGTTCGTTCGTGTTCATCGTCACCGAGGGCGGCTATGCCAAGCGCACGGCGGTGGAGGAATACCGCCTGCAGGGGCGCGGTGGCCTGGGGATCAAGGTAGGCAAGTACCAGGAGGAACGCGGCCACCTGGTGGGCGCACTCATCGTCCAGGAGGAGGATGAAGTACTGGTGGTCATGGAGGGCGGCAAGGTTGTCCGGTCTTCCGTTGCCGGTGTTCCCGCAAAGGGACGCGACACCATGGGCGTCATCTTCGCAAAACCGGACAAGAATGACCGGATCATCGAGGTGGCACGCAACAGCGAACGCGGCCTCGAGGAGGAAGAATCCGGCGGTGATGACGTAACGTTGGCTGAAGATGGCGGTACCGCTGGGGAATCCGCCGCGCCAGCAATGGCAGAAGAATCACCGGCCGTAGAGTCAGAGGACGCCTCGGGCGACGCTGAGCCGAACGAAGACAACACGGAGGTAACGAGTGAGTAATTCCGACTCATTTCCCAAGCCGAACAGTACTGTTCCCGACGGGAACCGGCCTTCAGCGGCACCCCGCGTGAACGCCCCCGTACGTCCGCAGCAGCGCCCGGCGGCCCCCGCCGGTGCGCCGGGCCAGCGGCCCGCCGTCCCCGGTCAGCGCCCGCAGCAGGGTGACCGCCCTGTGCAGCCCGGCCAGCGCCCCCTCCAGGGCCAGCAGGGGCAGCGCCCGGCACCGGCAGGACAGCGCCCTGCGCAGGGATCCTCCGGCCAGGGGACGCCCGGCCTGGTCAAGCCGGCTCCCAAGGCCAAGGTCCGCCGCGCGCGCCTTCTGGTCAGCAAGGTGGATCCTTGGTCCGTCCTGAAAATGGCGTTCCTGCTCTCCGTGGCACTGGGCATCGTCACCGTGGTGGCCGCCATCGTCCTCTGGACTGTCCTGGACCTGACCGGAATCTTCGACCAGGTGGACAGCCTCCTCGGCACGCTCGCCGGCTCTGAAAGCGGCGGTTTTGAACTGAAGAAGGTTGCCTCGCTGGGACAGGTGGCCTCGTTCGCCACCATCATTGCCGTGGTCAACGTTGTCCTGCTGACGGCACTGTCGATGCTTTCCGCCGTCCTCTACAACATCTCCGCCACCCTGGTGGGCGGTATTGGTGTCACCCTCACGGACGATTAGGAGGCCACTTCCGGCGGCTGCGGCCCGACGGAAAAGCCCGATTTGAGATCGGGCCGGGGTGTGCTGTAAAGTCATGTCTCGGCCCGATGAGGGATCGGGGCGTATAGCTCAGGCGGTTAGAGCGCTTCGCTGATAACGAAGAGGTCCCAGGTTCAAGTCCTGGTACGCCCACGGAACCTGTGCAGGTTTCAAACGGAGGTTTGGTCCGGTTCGTCCGGTACCTGGCCGGAACGGGGAGCATGTGAAGAAGTTGCTTGTACTGGCAGCGGCAATCGCAGGCGTCCTTGTCTACCGGAAAGCACAGGAGTCCGAAGCCCGGAAAACAGTCTGGAGCAAGTCAACCGATACGGTTGATTAGCCCGGACACCCGCTCCGGGAGCGGTCAGACGCTCCCCGGTTCTAGGGTATGATGGACGGGTTGCTTCTTATGGGGGCATGGCGCAATTGGTAGCGCACCTGCTTTGCAAGCAGGGGGTTCGGGGTTCGAGTCCCCGTGCCTCCACCATAGGAAAGTCCCGGTCAGCGTATAACGCAGACCGGGACTTTTGCTTTTTATCGTCGCCGGGAAACCAGTATCAGGGGGCTGCAGTGAACTTGCTCTTGGCGGCCCTGGGAGTGCTGGGTGTCGCTTCCTCGGGTCCCTTGATCGCGGCCACCCTTGGTGCCACCAGCGTCAGCGCCCTGGCCATCGCCTTCTGGCGCAATGCCATCGGTGCAGCCGTCATGGCCACGCCCACCCTGGTCCGGCAGCCCCGCCAGTTCGGCCGCATCACCGGCCGCGAGTTCCGCTGGTCAGCACTGGCCGCCGTCGCCCTTGCCCTGCACTTTGCCTGCTTCATCACATCCCTGCAGCTCACCTCCGTGGCTGCGGCCACGGCCTTGGTGTGCCTGCAGTCGGCCTGGATTGCGGTCTTCCAGCTTGTCCGCGGTACCCGGCACCGCTGGCAGGTACTGGTTGGCCTGGGCATCGCGTTCGGCGGCGTCGTGGCCATCACCGGCTTCGATCTGGGATCGTCCCCGCAAGCCCTCGTGGGTGACCTGCTGGCCATGGCCGGCGGTGCCTTGGCCGGCCTTTACACACTGGCCGGAGGCAAGGCACGGCAGAGCATGACCACTGGAACCTACACCACGCTCTGTTACGGCATGTGCGCGGCTTTGGTGGCCGTGCTGGCCCTGATCGCAGGCCAGCCCCTCGCCGGCTTCGAACCTGCCGGGTGGCTCGGCATCGCCGCCATTACCGTCTGCGCGCAATTGGTGGGGCATACCGCCTTCAACCACCTGCTGGCCACCATGAGCCCGCTCATCGTCTCCATGATCATCCTGCTGGAAATCCCCGGCGCGGCCCTGCTGGCGGCCGTGTTCCTGCACGAGACCCTGCCTGCAGGCACTTACGCCGGGCTCGGGCTGATCCTGGTGGGACTCGCCGTCGTGGTCCTGGGTCAAAGGAACGGCAGGGCC
Source organism: Arthrobacter sp. FW306-07-I (assembly GCF_021800405.1). NCBI lineage: Bacteria > Bacillati > Actinomycetota > Actinomycetes > Micrococcales > Micrococcaceae > Arthrobacter > Arthrobacter sp. FW306-07-I. The sequence goes on from NZ_CP084550.1 coordinate 13,182, forward strand.
GGCAGGCGCGGGGCGGCGACCCAGGAGGAGCCGCCGTCGGAACGCCTGGCCGAGCTGGGAACTGACTGAGCGCTACTGGCCGCCGCGGCGCATCGGCTGTGCCGTGTTCACCGTGTGGATGGCCCTAAGGAGCTTGGCCGGGAAATACACCGAGAAGAAGACCACCATGGGAGCCTTCAGCGCCATCTTCTTGACGTTGTGGGCCTTGTAAGTTCGGTCAAACCTGGTGACGTAGTAGCGGTAGTCGCGGGGTGAGTCCTCCAGCCGGCGTGCCGACATCCCCGACACCATCTGCGGCCAGTAGCGCACCGGTAGCTCATGGTCGGCCAGGTGCAGGGACAAATCGATGTCCTCGTGCATCTCGTCCTTTTCGTCCCGGCAGGTCTCGTCGCGGATGGTCTCCCAGGCGCTGGCACGCAGGGCCATGTTGGAGCCGAAGAGGAAATGGTACTGGTGCTTGGCCAGCTTCAACATAAGCTGGCGCATTTTGTCGTCCGCCTTAAGCCCGAAGCGGCGCATCGGCATGTCGTAATAAACCACGGGGCCGGTGGCGGCCTGGACAGACGGATCAGCGAACGCCTTCTGAACCTGTTCAACCCAGTCCGGTTCCACGATGGAGTCCGCGTCAATACGTCCCAGGATGTCCCCGGTGGCGCAGTTGAGCCCGAAGTTCCGGGTGGGGATAAGCCCCTGCTCCCGGTCCTGGGTCAGGAGGATGATGGGGCTTTCCGGATATTCCAGCTGCATTTGACGGACGATGTCAGCGGTCCGGTCCTTCGAGAGGTTGTCCACCACGATGATCTCGTGGGCAGGAACGGACTGATAGATGGCAGCGATGAGGCATTGGCGGATCACGCTCTCCTCGTTGTACGCCGGGATAACGATGGACACGCGGAGCTGTATGGCTGCGTCGTTCACGGCATCCCCAGAGGATCGGTTGGCTGGCATTACCTCAAATCTAGCATCCGGCCTCTTCCTGCCGGGGACCGAGGGGCCGGTCCCGGAACCGGACCGTAGGCACAAAAAAGGAGCTCCGCGTGAAACGGAGCTCCTTTTAGGTGCAGGCTTTTGTGCCGCGGGGAAAGCTAGGCCTGGCTGCTGCCCTTGTCATCCTTGGCGGCGCTCTGGGCACCTTCGGCAGCGTCGTCGGCCACATGCTTGGCCTTCTCGGCGGCGTCGGCAGACTTTTCCTTGACGGCCTCTGCTGCATCAGCGGTCTTGTCCGCCACGGCTTCCGCGGCCGTACCGGTTGCAGCCGCAGCATTGCCAGCGGCGTCTGCAGCAGTTTCCTTGACGTCGCTGACGGTGGTGGAGGGAACGGGGGCGGGAGTGGGCGTGACCGGCGAAGGAGTCTTCCACGGGTCTTCCACCGGCTTGGATGCCTTCCAGGCTGCAACGCCGGCTGCCACGGCTGCGGCCACCACGCCGAAGATCAGCCAGCCGCGCTTCTTCGGCTTTTCCGGCTGGGCCAACTGGACGTCCACCGCGCGGCCGGCGCCGGCCGCAGCGGCCTTGAGTTGGGCTCCAGTCGCCTGGGCCTGCTCCTGGATGGCGTTGATGAGTCCCACGTCCCCCAGCTTCTGAGCCACGGCGTCAACCCGCGCCGGAGTGCTTTCCAGGGTGCGGTGCACCGCTCCGGACGCCACGCCGATCTGGTCCGAGAGCTTGGGGAGGTACTCCACCACAACCCGGTCACGCGCATTCAGGACCACCGGGGTGGCCTTGTCCAATGCTTCGTGCAGCCTAGGGGATGCGCCTTCGACAACGTCGTTGATCCTGGGAGCCAACTGGGCCAGTCCGTCCTGGATCCGGGGAGTTACGGTGGCAACACCGTCTGCCAGGTTATGGGCGGCAGACTTCAGGCCCTCCTGGATCTTGGGAGATGCAGTATCAAGGCTCTGCTGCAGGCGGGGAACAGCCCAGTCCACGGCAGCCTCCACCCGGGGAGCCGCCCAATCTTTGGCGTTTACCACCGCGCTGGTGACCGACTGCTCAAGGTCACGGGCAATACGATCCGATTTCTTCACAACTACCTCCCGATTAATGTGACGGTTCTGTCGCTAGCCTACGTGCCCAGATCTTCACGGGCTATTCACTCTGCGGATTTTAGGGGGATTTCACCCAGCGCGGAACTGACTGCGCAGCCGTGGCCGGCCCGAACCGGCATGGAAGAATGGGGCCTATGACTGCCATCGCAACTGCAAAAGCAACCATCCACACCAGCCTCGGCGACATCGTGGTTAACCTCTTCGGCAACCACGCGCCCAAGACGGTCAAGAACTTCGTGGGCCTTGCCACCGGCGAGCAGGCCTGGACCCACCCTGAGACCGGCGAGGACAAGACCGGCACCCCGCTGTACAACGGAACCATCTTCCACCGCATCATCAAGGACTTCATGATCCAGGCGGGCGACCCCCTGGGCCGTGGAACCGGCGGGCCCGGCTACCGCTTCGACGACGAAATCCACCCGGAACTGAACTTCAACCAGCCCTACAAGCTCGCAATGGCCAACGCCGGCATCCAGATGGGCAAGGGCACCAACGGTTCACAGTTCTTCATCACCACCATTCCCACGGACTGGCTCCAGGGCAAGCACACCATCTTTGGTGAGGTGGCTGACGAAGAATCCAGGAAGGTCGTCGACGCCATCGAGGGCGTGCGCACCGGCATGGGCGACCGCCCGGTGGAAGACGTGACCATCAACAGCATCGACATCGAACAGCTGTAACGCTCCACCATGAGTTACGGAATTCCGTCGGCTGAGCCGTCCGCCCAGGTTCCGGTCTGCCCCCGGCACCCGGACCGGCCGTCCTACGTGCGCTGCCAGCGCTGCGGGCGCCCGGCATGCCCCGACTGCCAGCGGGCGGCCGCCGTCGGATTCCAATGCGTTGACTGCGTCAACGAAACACAACGGGCGACGCCGGAGGTACGGACCGTCTATGGCGGTGCCGTTGCCACTGGCAAGCCGTTGGTGACGTTCGGCATCATCGCAGCGTGCGTTGTTGTCTACGCGCTGCAGATGCTCATTCCCGGCGACTGGGTGTACAAGCAGTTCGCCTACAACAACATCTTTGCCGCCCCGCAGTACGGGGCCTTCGAACCCTGGCGGATGATCACGTCAGCTTTCCTCCACTCGCCGGACTCGCTGCTGCACATCCTCCTGAACATGTACACGCTTTGGATCTTCGGGCAGGCCCTGGAACCGATCCTGGGCCGCGTTAGGTTCCTGGCGCTGTACCTTATCTCCGCGCTCGGCGGCTCTGTGGGCTACCTGCTGTTGAACCCCCTGCTGGTGCCCGGGCAGGGACTGGTGGGGCTGGTGGGCGCCTCCGGCGCCATCTTCGGCCTTTTCGGTGCCATGCTCCTGGTCCAGCGGCAGCGCGGCGGAGATACCCGCCAGTTGTGGGTCCTGATCGCCATCAACGGCGTCATCGGTTTCCTGATCCCCCACATCGCCTGGCAAGCCCACCTGGGGGGCCTGATCACCGGCGCTCTGTGTGCCGCCGTCCTTGCCTACGCTCCGCGCGGGCGGCGGCGGGGCCTCATCCAGGCATTGGGCCTCGCAGCCGTGTTTGCGCTGCTTATCGCCGTGAGTTGGGTGCGCGTGTCTCTCTAGCCCCCTCGAGCGTGCAGTACTCAGCGACTCCGGACCGGAAGGTGCGGAGTCGCTTTCTTTTCCACAGCCCTTATCCACAGTGTTAATAACTTACAAAGGTGTAGTTCATGCACCAACCCCGGCGTTGACGGCTTGTACTGGCAAGCCTGCCTCGTGGGTCGGCCATTTCTCCACACCTGTGGATAACCTGTGGGGATATCGCTGTGTGTAAGTGGATAAGCGGGGGATTCTGGACGCTGCTGTGGAAAAACGGGCCATATCCAGCCCCAAAGCCCCCGCGGCTGATCCCGGCGCAGAGTTATCGACAGCGATATACACAGTGTTAATAAGTCACAGAGTTGTAGTTCCCGAGCCGGATCAACCCGTGGGAGTAGGGCCAAAAGCCCTTCGCGGTGGGGATTTCCACTCTGTTTCCCACAGCTGTGGATAACTTGTGGGTATTGCGATGTTGGTAAGTGGATAACAGGCAGCCGGGCAGGGTTCCCATCCTGCCTATGATGGTTGCCTGCCAGCCGTTACCGCGAGAAGGACACCCGTGAGCGTCACCGAGCATCTGTACCTGGACAAACAGCATCCAGCCCTGTGGAAGGCCATCAGCGGATTGGGCCTCAAGGTGCAGGAAACGGCGGAAGAGGCCGGAATAGGGCGGGGCCTGCTGGAACTGCTCAACGTCCGCATTTCACAAATCAACGGTTGCGCCTACTGCCTGGACCTGCACGTGCGGAGGGCAGGAGAGGCGGGAGAGACCTCCCAGCGGCTGGCGGTCCTGCCGGCATGGCGTGAGACTGCATTGTTTACGGACAAGGAGCGGGCGGCACTGGGGCTCGTGGAAAGCATTACGCAGCTCCCGGACGACCGTGCCAGGGAGCACGCAGAGGCAGTCGCGCGGCAATGCCTTACAGCTGAAGAATTTTCCGCCGTGAGTTGGGTTGCCGTGACAATGAATGCATTTAATCGGGTCTCCATCACCAGCCATCATCCCGTCAGGCGGGAGCGTCCTTAGCCACAGGCGTTACTGTGCATGAAGCCGATCCCAGCCCGGCCAACGCTTTATCCACAGGTATTCCACACTGTTAATAACAGCAGGTTGAGGGGCGGGATGACGCAGGACCCCTGCTGCCCACCGCCGCGCCTGGTTTCCCCGGCCATGCAAACACCGCTTTTCCACAGTGTGGATAACTTTCCCAACAGCTGGGGATAACTGGATAGCCGGAGCAGGACGCGCAACGAACAGAAAGGCAGTTGCAGGACGCGGGGTGGGAAAGGGGCTACTCAGGCCAGATGCCCGAGGAACCCCGGCGGTGGCTGCCCAGGAGATGGGTGTCTACAATCCCCACGGCCTCCATCAGCGCATACATGGTGGTAGGTCCCACGAAAGAGAAGCCACGCTTTCGGAGCGCTTTGGATAAGGCAAGGGACTCTGCCGACTGGGTGGGGATGTCGGTGATTGCCTGCGGCCTGGGCGTGCTGGCAGGGCGGAAGCTCCATACGAAGTCCACCAATCCGCCGTCGTTCCTTAGCTCGAGGGTGGCCTGGGCATTCCTGACGGCGGCGAGGATCTTAAGCCTGTTCCTGATGATCCCCGGATCCTGCATCAGCCGCTCCACGTCAGCGACGCTGAACAAGGCGACTTGCTCGGGATCGAACCCGGCGAAGGCGGCACGGAATGCAGGGCGCTTTCGCAGGATGGTTGCCCAGGAAAGCCCTGCCTGGAAGCCCTCGAGGCAGATCCGTTCGTACAGGCCCTGCTCGTCCGTGACGGGCAGTCCCCATTCCTGGTCGTAGTAATTCCGCATGAGCGGATCGGTTGCAGCCCAGGCGGGCCGGGCGAGGCCATCCTCGCCAACGATCACCCCGGCGGACCCGGCAGCCAGTGCAGTCCTCCCTGATTCAGGCTGCGTGCCGCTAGGAACGCCAGCGGGTGGTCATCAAAAACCCGACGATGGCAATGCCGAAACCCGCCACGATGTTCCAGGACTGCCAGGCCTGGACCGGAAACCGGCCCTCACTGATGTAGAAGGTGATGATCCACAGGAGGCCGATAATCATCAGGCCGAACATGACAGGCTTGAACCAGACGGGATTGGGCTTGTAAGCCTGTGGGGAAGCCGGCTGGGCGGTGCTGGCGGTCTTCTTGCGAGGCTTTGACTCGGGCACTGGCTCTCCTTGACGGGCTGGGCAAGCTCGGCGGCCCGGGCTTGGTATCCTGCAAGAAGGAAATTGCCAGCGGTCTGCGCGATCTTGGTCAAATCTGGATTCTTACTAGCAGCCAATTCTAGCCGCAGTTGCTGGGCCGCCCGTGCGGGCGTGGCCGGGGCACTGCCAGGGTAAACGCCCGGAGGGGAACGCGTGGTTTTGCAGGAGAAGGCGGGGCCCGCCACTGCGACCGCCCCCCGTCGTGCCCTGCTGCGCGGCACTATCCAGGTGCTTGGCGAGCTGCTGATCACCGCAGGCGTCATCCTCCTCCTCTTTGTGGCATGGCAGCTGTGGTGGACCAACGTGGAGTCTGACGCCAAACAAAGCCAGGTCATCAAGGAATTCGCCAAGGACCTGGGCACCGCCACACCTGCCCCGGCAACCAGCGCGCTTGCTGCCCAACCCGCTGCCCCCGAAGACTTCGGCAAGCCTGTGGTGGGAACTGCTCCCGCCCACGCCGGCACCATCGGCATCGTATACATCCCGCGGTTCGGCCCTACCTACACGCGCCCCATCGTCGAGGGAACCAGCCAGGACGTCCTGGACACCCTTGGCCTGGGGCACTACAGCAACACGGCGATGCCCGGGGCGGTGGGCAACTTTGCCGTCGCCGGCCATCGCCAGACCCATGGGGCCGTGCTGGACAACATCCACACGCTGGTGCCGGGCGACAAGATCTACGTCCAGACCAAGGACGGCTACTACGTCTATGTCTTCCGGAACAACCAGATCGTGATGCCCTCCCGCACGGATGTGCTGGAACCGGTACCCACCCAGCCCGGCGCCGCACCCACCGAAAGCTACCTCACCATGACCAGCTGCAACCCCCGCTTCGGCGCGGAAGAACGCATCATTGCCTACGCCCTGCTGGACAGTTGGCGCCCCGCCTCGGCCGGGCCGCCGGCAGAAATCGCGGCGCAGGTTGCGGCAGCCACCGGAAGGAGCTGACCGTGTACGCCTGGATTTTCCGTCACCTCCCGGGACCGCTCTGGGTCAGGATCATCATGTCGCTGGCATTGGTCTTCATTGCCCTGGTCCTGATGGTCCAGTTCCTTTTCCCCTGGATGTCCCATTTCACCCAATTCACCGACTCAACGATTGGTTCTGCAGACCAGCCATGACTACAACCAAGATCCTTGTAGTGGATAACTACGACAGCTTTGTCTACACCCTGGTGGGCTACCTCCAGGAACTCGGCGCCGAGACCACGGTGGTCCGCAACGACGACGTCACGTTGGCGGAGGCGATCGAACTTGCCGGCACCCGTGACGGCGTTCTCATTTCGCCCGGTCCGGGGAACCCGGCGGAGGCTGGAGTCAGCATTGAACTGATCAAGTGGTGCGGTGAAAACAGCGTCCCCATGTTTGGCGTGTGCCTGGGCCACCAGGCGCTGGCAGAGGCCTTCGGCGGCAAGGTAACGCACGCTCCCGAGCTCATGCACGGCAAAACGTCCCAGGTAGAACACATTGGCACCAGCGTTTTCGCCGGGCTCCCCTCCCCCATCACGGCCACCCGCTACCACTCGCTGGCCGCCGTCAAGGAATCGATTCCAGACGTCCTGGAAGTCACGGCGCAAACCGCATCAGGCGTGGTCATGGGGCTCCAGCACCGGACGGCACCGCTGTGCGGGGTGCAGTTCCACCCGGAGTCGGTGCTCACCGAGGGCGGGTACCAGATGCTCGGCAACTGGCTGGAATCACTGGGCATGAAGGGTGCGGCTGCCCGGGCCGCGAAGCTCAGCCCGCTGATCCAGCACTAGCCGGAACTGTCCCCGGCCAGCGAAACGTCAGCCTTTTTTGGTCGGCTTCGGGCTGGGTGTGGCCGTAGGCGTGGGGGTTTCCGTTGGTGGTGGCGGTGGTGGGGGTGCCTTCGCCACCACGATGGTAATGGTCTTTCCCTGGTCCACGGCAGTGTTGGCTGGATCGCTTTGGTCCGTGACCTTGCCCGGCTCTACCTGCGAGTTCTCCATTTCGATCACCGAGGGCACCAGGCCCAGCTGCTTCAGGGCGGCTTCGGCTTCGTCCCGGGTAAGGGCGCGAAGTTCCGGGACAACCACCTTGCCGGTGGAAACGATGAGTTCCACGCTGGTGCCGACGGCAACGCTCTGCCCTGGCGCCGGGTTGGAGGTGATGACGATTCCGGCAGGAACGGTGGCGCTGTTGGCGGTTGTGGTGGACGGGGCGCCGACAAGGCCCGCCTGGCGCAGGATGTCCCGTGCAGCGGCCTCTGTCTTGCCCGGGAGGCTGTCCGGGATCTTCACCGAGCTCGGCCCGTCGGAGATGTTGAGGATGATCTCGGCGCCCGGGTCGAGTGCACCGCCGGCGGCAGGATCGGTCCCGACGGCTGTCCCCTTAGGCACCGTGTCGTTCGCCGCGCGCGCGATCCTGGGCCGAAGCCCGGAGTTGTACAGCTCCTGCAGCGCGGCAGTTTCCGACAAGGATGCCACCGATGGGATCTGCACTTTGGCGGGAGCGGGCGCCGGACGGTTGACGGTTTGGTACAGCCAGAGGCCGCCCCCGGCGAGGACCAGCAGGGTGAAAATCACCAGGGTGGCAATCCACGCACGACGGCGGGACTTCTGCCGTGCGGTCCGCTCACGTTCCGGAGGGAGGCCTAACGGCAAGGCGCCAGCTGGACTGTACCCGCCGCCGTCGTACCCATTAGTCCGGTGCTCATCCGCAAGTTCCAGCGGAACCGCCGGCCCGCCGTCGTCATGGAATAGGTTGGTGGCGGCCAGCCGCCCCGTGGGCGCGTTATCAAGGAAACCCGCCGCCCCTCCGGCAGCGAATGCCTCCGTGGGAGGCGCTGCTTCGGGAACGTGGTCGTTGGGGTCGGTGGGCGCCTCGGACGCCGGCACGGCCGGGACTGCGACCCCGGCCCTGGCAGCCCGCAGGGCGCGCCGGAAAGCGGCGGCGTCCTGGAACCTGTCAGCCCGGTTCTTCTGCAGGGCCTTGGCCAGGACCGTGTCCAGCGCCGGTGACACCTGCGGGTTGAGGCTGCTGGCAGGCTCGGCGATTTCACGGACGTGCTGGTAGGCAACGGACACGGGGCTATCGCCGACGAACGGCGGCCGCGAGGTAAGCATTTCGTAGAGCAGGCAGGCGGCCGAGTAGAGGTCGCTGCGCGCATCCACGGTTTCACCGCGGGCCTGCTCCGGCGACAGGTACTGGGCCGTTCCCACCACCGCCTGGGTCTGGGTCATCGTGGCCGAGGAGTCGGCGATGGCCCGGGCAATGCCGAAGTCCATCACCTTCACGGAGTTTGTGCCGGGGCAGTACATCACGTTGGCAGGCTTGATGTCCCGGTGCACGATCCCGGCCTTGTGGCTGTATTCGAGGGCCCCAAGGACGCCCAGGGTGTAGTCGATGGCCTGGTCGATGGTGACGTCGTTGGCGCGGATCAAATCACGCAGCGTCTTGCCCTCAACGTATTCCATGACGATGTAGGGCACCCGCACGTCCTCGGCCGAGCCGTCATGCACGGTGTGCTCGCCGGTATCGAAGATGGCAACGATGGACGGGTGGTTCAGGGCGGCCACTGCCTGGGCCTCGCGCTTGAACCGGGCCTGGAACTGCGGGTCCCTGGCCATGTCCGGCCTGAGCAGCTTAACGGCAACAGTCCTGCCCAGCCGCGTGTCCATCCCCTTGTAGACATCCGCCATGCCGCCGCGGCCAATGAGGTTCCCCAGCTCGTAGCGGCCGCTCAGGACACGCCGGTTATCCACCGGGAGGCTGTCCTCCCGGTGCAACGGTGCGCGTGGTGACTCATTCACTGGCGTTTCCTGACGTTTACGGCGTGCAGGTAGGGGGCGTCCCGGGCGCTTGGCCCACCGCGCAGGTTGCAAGCGGCGAGATGGGCGTGGGCCCGGCCTGGGAGGACGTTGTGGGCGCCGGGGTCGGCACCACCGTGGTGGGCGTAAGAGTCGGCGCCGGCGCCGGAGCCGTTGCGTAGACGACAGTAATGGCTGATCCCTTGGGAATAACCCCCGTGGGGTTCAGTTCCAGGACCGTGCCGGGGGCCGCGGAACTGCTTTCCTGCGGCAGCACCGTCACCTGCAGTCCAAGTCCGGCGAGGGCAGCCTGCACCTGCCGGTACGGCTTGCCCAGGTAAGCCTCAGGAATGACGTTGACCGTTGCCTGGGTGGGTTCCGGGGTAGGTGTGGGCGTCGGCGTGCTGCGTGTCTGCGTGGGCGTCGCCGACTGCGTGGTCCGTGTTGGCGTCGCGGACGACGGCGGCGCGCTGCTGGCGGTGGCGCTGGCGCTGGGGCTGCCGGACGGCGAGAAGAGCCCCACCTGGTTCAGGAGGAAACCCACCAACGCAAACAGGAGCAGCAGGATCAAGGCGACCAGAGGCCATGTCCAGGGACTGCGTCCCTTGCGCCGGGGCTCGTCGGTGCGGTCGTCGTCGTACGTTTCCCCGCCGTACGTGTCCTCGTCCTGCTGGTCCCAGTTGCGCTGGGCAGCCAGCGCATTGGCGCGGGCAAGCGGACCCTGGGGCGCGTCGCCCTCAGTGGCTGATGCGCCATGGGCCCCTGCAGCCATTGCGGCGGCGGCGCCGGCCGCACCTGCACCGAGCACGGGCAGGGCGGAGGTGGCGGTGGGGGAATCCCGCTGGGTGCCAATGACGCCGGTGGGGGCGGTGGTGGTGTCGACGGGCGCGGTGATGGGGCCGGTGTCCGCGTCGAAGAGGAGCATTCCGGGCACGGCGGCGCGGGCTGCGCTGATATCGCCGTTGCGAATGGCTTCCGCTGCCTCGGCCAGCTTGATGGCATTGGCAGGCCGGTCCTTGGGATCCTTGGCCAGCATCGACATCAGGAGCGCCCGGACCGGGGCAGGCAGGCTGTCCGGAAGCGGCGGCGGAGCGTCGTTCACCTGGGCCAGCGCAATGGCGATCTGCGATTCGCCGGAGAAGGGACGGTGGCCGCTGAGGCACTCATAGCCGATGACGCCGAGGGAGTAGATGTCCGAGGATCCGGTGGCGGTCTGGCCGGTTGCCTGTTCGGGTGCCAGGTACTGCGCCGTCCCCATGACCTGCCCGGTCTGGGTGAGCGGCACCTGGTCGGCGAGCCGGGCGATGCCGAAGTCGGTGACCTTGACCCGTCCGTCGGGCGTAATCAGGAGGTTTCCGGGCTTGACGTCACGGTGGACCAGGCCCTGGGCGTGCGCCACGGCCAAAGCGCGGGCGGTCTGCGCAATGATCGAGAGCGTACGGTCCGGCGACAGCACCTGCTCGTGCTCGATGATGCTGCTCAGCGGCTGCCCAGGGACCAGTTCCATGACCAGGTAGGCGGAGCCTTCCTCTTCGCCGTAGTCGAAGACGTTGGCGATGCCCACGTGGTTCAGGAGCGCGGTGTGGCGGGCCTCGGCACGGAAACGCTGGAGAAACCCGGGGTCCCCCGTGTATTCCTCCTTGAGCACCTTTATGGCGACGATGCGGCCCAGGACCAGGTCCTTGGCTTTCCAGACTTCGCCCATGCCGCCAATGGCGATCCGCGTGGTCAGCTGGAATCTGCCGCCGAGGGTGATTCCCGTTGTAGGCCTCACTTATTCAACACCGCCTCAAAAATCTTCTTCGCGTTAGGACTGGTCAGCTTTGCTCCCGCGTAAATGTCTACGCCTTCCATGACGATCGTGACGCTGACCTTCGGGTTGTCAGCGGGGGCGAACCCGGTGAACCACGAATTGTTGGTTCCGTTTCCGAGTTCGGCCGTGCCGGTCTTGCCCGCCACCTGTACGCCGGGAACGGCGGCACCTTTGGCGATACCGTCCATAACGACGCTGGTCATCCAGTCCGTGATCTGCTTGGAGATTTCCGGGGTGGTGGACGTCCTGAGCTGTGCCGGCTGGGGCTCATCAATGACGCGCAGGTCCGGGGACCGCAGGGTTTTGACCAGGCTCGGCGCCATCTGGACACCGCCGTTTGCGATGGCGTTTGTCATCATGTTCACCTGCAGCGGCGTGACCCGCACATCCTTCTGGCCGATGGCGGACTGGGCCAATCCGGGTGCGTCCAGGTTTTCAGGGAACCCATTACCTGTTGCATGGCCCAGCTTCAGCAGGTCCCCCACGTCCTCGCCAAACCCGAACTTCTTGGCTTGGGCGGCGATGGCGTCCCGGCCAAGGTCCAGCGCGATGCTGGCGAACGGCGTGTTGCAGGACTGCTGCAGTGCGAAGGCGAAGCTGGCGGTGTCCCTGGTGTAGCAGTTGCCGCCGGCGTAGTTGGGCAGTTTGTACTGGATGCCGTCGAAAGGCATCTCCGCGGGGTTGGGCAGGACGCTGTCCTTGTTGTATTTCCCTGAGGCCAGGGCGGCCGCCGTGTCCACGAGCTTGAAGACCGACCCCGGGGCGAGGAGCTCACCGGTGGGACCGCTGACATTTTGGTTCAGGTTGATGCCCGGGATCTTGACCAGCTCATTGATGTTGGCGCTTTCAGCCTTTGGATCCTGGGTGGCCACCAAATTCGGATTGTAGGACGGCTTGGAAGCCATGGCCAGGATGGCACCGGTCTTGGGATTGGTGACCACGATCGAGCCGCGCTGGCCGTCCGGGATCAGGTTGTAGGCCAGCTGCTGGATCTGGGGATCGATGGTGAGTTCCACGGAGGCACCCTTGGGCTGGTTGCCCAGGAAGAGCTGGCCCACCCGGTCCAGGAAGAGCTGGTCCGAGTTGCCTGCCAACTCAGCACCCATGGACTGCTCCAGTCCGGTGGCCCCGTAGTTCTGGGAGAAGTAGCCCGTCAGGCCGGCATACAGCTCCGGCTGCGGGTAGGTGCGCTGGAATTTGCACGTCTCAGAGTTGCTCTCCACCGATTCCGCCACCGGGGTGCCGCCCACGATGATGGAGCCGCGGTCATTGCAGTAGGTCTGGAGGATGGCGCGCTTGTTCCAGGGGTTGTCCTTCAGTGCGTCCGCACCAATCACCTGGACATAGCTGATGGCACCGAAGATGAGGGCGAACATGGCGATGGCCGCTACCCATGAGTGCCGTATTGCCTGGTTCATGCGTGCTTCACCGCCTCGGTTGGGGTATCAATGCCTATGGATTCCGCCCCCGCTGACGGCGGCAGGGGAGTGGTGTCCACCGGGCCCCGTGCCGTATGCGAGATCATCAGGAGCAGTCCCACGATGATCCAGTTGGCCAGCAGCGATGAGCCACCGGCGGCCAGGAACGGAGTGGTCAGGCCGGTCAGCGGGATGAGCCTGGTGACGCCGCCGATCACCACGAAGCACTGGAGCGCCACGGCGAAGGACAGGCCGCAGGCCAGCAGTTTTCCGAAGGCATCGCGTGTGCCAAGGGCGGCGCGGAACCCGCGGGTGAACAGGAGCAGGTACATCAGGACTACGGCGAAGAGGCCGATCAGGCCAAGTTCCTCGCCCAGGGAGGCGATGATCATGTCGCTGTTGGCAAAGGGAACCAGGTCCGGACGGCCCTGCCCCAGGCCCGTTCCCACCAGGCCGCCATTGGCCATGCCGAACATCCCCTCGACGATCTGGAAGCTGCCGCCATACTGGCGGCCGTAGACCTCGTCGGTGAAGGCATTCAGCCAGCCGTCGATGCGCAGGCCCACGTGCGAGAAGACCTGTGAAGCGATGAAGCCGCCGCCCAGGAGGAGGGCCAGGCCGATGACAACCCAGCTGATCCGGCTGGTAGCCACATAGATCATGACGATGAAGAGGCCGAAGAACAGGACGGAGGACCCGAGGTCGCTCTGGAAGACCAGCACGCCGATGCTCACCAGCCATGCGGCCACCATGGGCCCGAGGTCCTTGAAGCGCGGGAACTGCAGCGGCCCGATCTTCCGGCCCGCCAGCAGGATCAGGTCACGGTTGGAGGACAAATACCCTGCGAAGAAAATGGCGAGGGTGATCTTGGCGATTTCACCGGGCTGGAACGTCATGGGGCCCAAACGGATCCACACCCGTGCACCAAGGATCTCCCCGGCACTGATCCCGGGGATCAGGGGAAGGACCAGGAGGACCGCACTGGCTGCAAGCGAGATGAACGTGAACCTGCGGAGTACACGATGGTCTTTCAGGAACCAGATGACGGCGATGGCCACCGCCATGGCAATCAGCGTCCACCGGAGCTGGTTGTTTCCCGTGTCCCCGCCTGGCGGATCCAGCCGGTGGATCATAGCCAGCCCCAGGCCGTTCAGTGCAACCACCAGGGGAAGTATTACCGGATCAGCATATTTTGCGCGGAACCGCAGGACACCGTGGAACACCAGGGCGGCGACTGCCAGCAGACTGGACTGGAACCAGAAGTCGGAGTCGAAGGCCTTCTCCTGGTCCACGCCCACCAGCATGTTGGCCCCAATTCCTACGGCAAGGGCCAGCAGCAGCAACGCGAGTTCGACGTTGCGGCGAGGCTTGGGCATGCTGCTTACCTGGCTCATTTGGCCGCCTCGCAAGTAATGGTGGGAGTAGGTGATGGGGAAGCTGCCGACGGTGCCGGGGCAGGGGCGGAGGCGCCCGGTGCCGGCGGCGGAGCCGCTGCACTCGCGGGTGGGGCGCTGGAAGGCGGTGCGGGGCTGCCGGACGGGGCAGGGGCAGTGGCGGAGCCCGAAGGCTTGGGGCACGCCTCCTCCGGAGAAGTGGTCCCCGTGAGCTCCAGGTTCTTGACGATCCGCTGCGCGTCGTAGAGGTCGTTGGCCGGAACCGTCTGCCGCACGCGCTGCTGCGAGAACGGCGGGAGGGAGTCCATCCGGATATCGGTCACGGCTTCAAGGGATGACAACTGGATGGGACCCAGCCTCTGGGAGACACCGTTGTAGATCGCCACCCGGGAATCGAACTCACCCACGTAGTAGCGGGTCTGGGTCCAGGCGTAGCCCAGCCAAAGCCCAACGGCCACAACAACCAGCACTGCAGCTGCAACGGACCATGCCAACCAGCGGCGTGGCCGAAGCGGCACCAGGTTTTCCCCGGGATCGGCGGCGGGTTCTGCCTTGTGGGTAAGGAGCGTGGCAGCCCGCCGGGCAACGGTTCGTCCGGCAACAGTGGGGATGGATCCCGATTCCGCTGCGGCGGCGGCCGCACCCACCAGCTCGTGCGGGCGCGAGGCAAGCTCTTCGCGCAGCACTTCGGCAGACAGGTGTTCACCGAGATGCGGGTCGGTGCTGCCGGGTTCCGTGGCGTCGGCATTCGTATTGTCGGAGGCCTCGTCATCGGCGGCGCCATCCTTGGCACCGCCTTCGGCGGGTTCCTTGCCCTCGGCGGGACCCGCAGGGCCGGTGGCTGCAGCTTCGGCGGCGGGTGCGCCAGCCGCCAAAGCCGCGGCCGGCTTGCTGCCTTGCACCGGCGGGACGATGTCGACGGCGGCGGTGCTGACGTCGTCGGGCGTTTCCTCCACGATGTCCACCATGACCACGGTGACGTTGTCCGGGGAGCCGGCCTCAAGGGTCAGTTCAACCAGGGTTTCGGCGCACTCGTGCAGGTTGTGGGTTTCCCGGACCGTCCGCTCGACGGCGTGCGCGGCCACATAGTTCAGCCCGTCGGAGCACAGCAGCCATCGGTCGCCGGGCTTGGCGTCCAGGGTGTCCAGGTCCAGTTCCGGACTGGCATCCACATCGCCCAGGACGCGCATCAGGACATTCTTGTGTGGGTGTGTTTCGGCTTCCTCCGGGCGGAGCCGGCCTTCATCGATGAGGCGCTGGACAAAGGTGTGGTCCACACTGATCTGCTTGAACTCACCATCCCGCAGCCTGTACGCGCGGGAATCGCCGATATGCGCGAAATGGAGTTTGTTGTCAGCGAGCAGGAGCGCGGTGACCGTGGTGCCCATGCCCGCGAGCTTGGGGTTGATGTGCACGAGCTCGGAGAGCAGCGAATTCGCAGTCTGGATCTCATCGGCAAGGACGGTGCCGGCGTCGTCCCCATATTCCGGACTATCCAAGTGGATCATGTCCAGGACGGTCGCCGCCGAGGCGACGTCACCGCCGGCGTGCCCACCCATGCCGTCCGCGACGACGGCAAGGTGGCGGCCGGCGTAAGCGGAATCGTCGTTCTTGGACCGGATCCGGCCCACGTCGGACCGCGCCGCGAAGCGCATGATGAGGGGCCGCTGCGCCGGGCTGGAGCCGGTTGCGGGGTTTTCAGGCACGGCCACGGTTACGGCCTCAATTCAATGACCGTCTTGCCGATTCTCACGGGTACCCCTGGCTCAACCGGCAGGGCACGGGTAAGTTGCTGGTCTCCCAGGTAGGTGCCGTTGGTGGAGCCCAGATCCTCGATGAACCAGCGGCTGCCCTGCGGAAAGAGCCGGGCGTGGCGGCCGGAGGCGTAGTCGTCCTCCAAAACGAGGGTGGCTTCCTGTGCGCGTCCCAGCAGGATGGGGCTGGCGGCCAGCGGCAGGGTGCGGCCCTTGAGTGGGCCTTCGACGACCACCAGCTGACGCGCCTGCTGCTTCACAGGCTGGGGCTGTGCCTCGGCGAGTTCCGGATTCCGCCGGACCTGCCGGGCGGTGGGCGCGCCGGCCGCGGCCTTGCGTCCCACCATGAGGTCGCGCCGCATGGCGGAGACGATGCTGAAAATGAGTACCCAGAGGAGCAGCAGGAACCCGAACCGCAGCGCGGTGATGGTCAGGTCGCTCATGCGTGGCCACCCGGGTTGGCAGGAAGCAGGCGGAAAATGATCTTTGTCCGTCCCATCGTGATGGTGGAGCCGTCTGTGAGTTCGGTGCTTCCGGAGACCTTTTGGCCGTTCACATAGCTGCCGTTGGTGGATCCGAGGTCCACGGCACTGGTAACGCCGTTGGCCGTGCGGATTTCCAGGTGGCGCCGGGAAACTCCCGTATCTTCAATGTGGATGTCCGCTTCGGATGACCGTCCCAGGACGATGGACGGGGCGTTAAGCGAATAGCGCTGGCCGTCGATGTCCAGGACCGGCTGGAGCCTGACGGGCTGCCGGCTTGGTGCGGCGGGAACGTTGGGCCTTGGCTGGGCGGCGCCCGCGCCTTGGGATTTTTCAGTGGTTGAAGCAATTTCGAAGGCACCGGCACGGAGCTCGCTGTCCCGGCGGAAGGAGATCCGCACGGGCCCCTGGAGTATGTAGCCCTGGCCGCGGACATGGTTGATCACCACATCGCAGAGTTCTTCGGCCAGCGGGGTGCCCCATTCCTGTGCCCGCGCGAAGTCGTCGTCGCTGAGCTGCACGTCGAACACGTTGGGCACCAGCGTGCGTCCGGCCGCCACTGTAAGGGCTTTGTGGTCCACTTCGCGGCGGAGCCTGCTGGCGATTTCCACCGGTTCCACCTGCGCCTTGGAACCGGTGGAGAAGACGCCGCGGACGGCCTTTTCGATGCCACGTTCCACCTTGTCCAGCAGACCCATGGTTCTTCTCCTTTCCCCCCGGCTCCGGGGCATTAGTTGCTGCTGACCAGCACCTGCAGGGCAGTCCGCTGCCGTACGGTTCGCCCGCCGGCAGTGCCCACTCCTACATCCGATACTACTTGCCACCCCTGTGAATGACCTTAATCCGCAACGGCCGGGCGCCCGCGAAAGTTCGGTTTCCGGGCCGCAGCAACCCGCCGTCGTGCTGTCTTCCTGCGGCTTCCGGCACCGGCATGCGGCCCGATTCGCAGCGGTTTTGCGCCGTGCGCGTGCGGGAGGTGAGGGGCGGGTGGAGGCCAATTGGTAATTTCCGGCAAGTGTCCGTTATGCTTGATCTCGCTGCTTTTACGAGACGCGGAAACGGGAAACCGGTCCGGTTGAGTGGAAGAAGTTGCGCGCGAGTGGCGGAACGGCAGACGCGCTGGCTTCAGGTGCCAGTGTCCGAAAGGGCGTGGGGGTTCAAATCCCCCCTCGCGCACGCAATTGGAAGAGCCCCGGTCTTTGGACCGGGGCTCTTTTGCGTTCCTGCCGTGAAACCCAAGTTCCGGGGATTGCACCAACGTCCGGATTTCACACCCCCGCGTTCGCTGGTGATACGTCCGGTGGCGGGTGCTTGGGCACCTGGCCGCAATGGACGACGGCGGGGCGGGGCCTAGGTGGACGGGCGCGCCGAAGCCTTGAACCGGCGTCGTGAATTTGCCAGGTGGGTTCGCATGGCGGCCGCAGCGGCAGCCTCGTCACCATCGGCAATGGCATCCCGGATGGACCTGTGCTCCAACACGACTTGGTCGAAATGGTCGCGGGCGTAATGCTCGGCGTCCGTCATCAAGCGGGTGCGCGGCATAGCGATCATGGTCTGCCCGAGGGCCGACAGGCAATCGGAGAAATAGGGGTTGCCGGAGGCTGCGGCAACCGCACGGTGGAATTCGAAGTCAGCCTTCATGGCATGCGCCGGGTGCCCGGAACTTTCCGTAAAGGTGTCCAGGGCAGTGCTCACGGCCCTTAAATGCCGCTCGGTGCGGTTCCGGGCTGCCAGTGCTGCGGCTTCGGTCTCCACTCCCATGCGGAAGGCCAGCAGGTGCAGCCTGTCCTCCGTGCTGGCCACCGGACGGATCCCCACACCCTCCGAGGGCCTGTCCGCCGGGGGAGTGAGGGCGAAACTGCCGCGTCCGCGCTCGGTTTCGACCAGTCCTTCGGCCTGCAGCCGGGTAAGGGCGGCGCGGACCACTGTCCGGCTGACACCGAACTCGCTGATCAGCGTGTTCTCGCTGGGCAGCTTTTCCCCCGGCTGGATGACGCCGTCGACGATGCGGTTGCGAAGGTCGGCGGCTAGGTCCGCGGTGAGGTTCCGGGTCATGGCTAAAGATTACGGCTTCGGGGTTATGCGCCGAACTCGACGCTCTCGGTGGTCCAGGCTCGGGCCTGGTCACTCAGGGTGATGCCAAGGCCGGGGCGGTCCGGAACCATCATCCGGCCGCCCTTGGTTTCCAGGCGCTCGTTGAAGAGCGGGTCCAGCCAGTCGAAGTGCTCCACCCACGGTTCGCTCGGGTAGGCAGCGGCCAGATGGAGGTGGATTTCCATGGCAAAGTGCGGGGCCAGGCCCAGTCCGCGTTCGTCGGCCAGGGCGGCGAGGCGGAGGAACTGGGTGATGCCGCCGACGCGCGGGGCATCGGGCTGGATGATGTCGCAGCCGCTGGCGGCCATGAGTCCCTTATGTTCAGCCACGGAGGCGAGCATCTCGCCGGTGGCGATGGGGGTGTCCAGGACCTGTGCCAGGTGGGCATGGCCTTCGAAGTCGTAGGCGTCCAGGGGTTCCTCGATCCACACCAGGTCGAATTCCTCGAGGCGTCGGCCCATGCGCAGGGCGGTGGCGCGGTCCCATTGCTGGTTGGCGTCCACCATGAGCGGGACGTCGGGGCCGATGTGGTCGCGGATCCCGGAGACGCGGCGCAGGTCTTCTTTGCCGTCCGGCAGGCCAACCTTGATCTTGATGCCGCCGATACCCTCCTCGATGGATTGGGTGGCGCGTGCCTTAACTTCGTCAAGGCTGGCGTTCAGGAAGCCCCCGGAGGTGTTGTAGGTCCGCACCGAGTCGCGGTAGGAGCCGAGGAACTTTGCCAGCGGCAGCCCGGCGCGTTTGGCCTTCAGGTCATACAAAGCGATGTCGACGGCGGCGAGGGCCTGGGTGGCGACGCCGGAGCGCCCCACGGAAGCCCCGGCCCACAGGAGTTTGGTGTAGATCCGGGCGATGTCGTTGGGGTCCTCGCCGAGGAGGCCTTCGGCGACTTCCTTGGCATGCGCATATTGGGCGGGACCGCCGGCACGCTTGGAATAGCTGAAGCCGATGCCGGAGTGCCCCAGTTCGGTGCTGATCTCCGCGAACAGGAAGACGACCTCGCTCATGGGCTTTTGCCGGCCGGTGAAAACCTTGGCGTCGCTGATGGGGACAGCGAGGGGTAGGCAGGCGGTGGATAGCCTGACGTGCCGGATCATGTCGACGGGACTCATTGATTCTCCTGGAAGACGGGCGGGCTCCTTCGCCCACTTCCCTAGGATATAAGTATCAAACTTGTATTACAAGTAGCTCCGTGCGAATCCAATTTACGTGTCTCTTGGCGATTCCCGTCCTATTTTGCCCTCGTGGGATGATAGAGGGGATGACTTCCCCCAATCCTTCCCCTGAAACTCCTGTCCGCGCCTCCAAGGCAGCCGCCGGCACTGCCCGGCCGCAGGTCCGCCCCACTGCCGAGGGCTGGGAGCAGGCGCGTACTGTCGAAGGCCGGCCGCTGCTCCAATTCGCGTCCCCCCGCGTGAAGCAGCCGCCGGCACACCTGGCGGACCTGAGCCTGGCCGAGCGCGGTGAGAAGCTGAAGGAGCTTGGCTTGCCGGCTTTCCGGGCGAAACAGCTCTCCACGCACTACTTCCAACACTGGACGGTGGACCCGGAGCGGATGAGCGACCTGCCCAAGGCGGGCCGGGAGGAGCTTGTCTCCCAGATGTTCCCACCGCTGCTCACCGAGGTCCGCCGGCAACGCACCGACAAGGGGGACACCATCAAGTTCCTCTGGCGGCTGTTCGACGGTGCCCTGGTGGAGTCCGTCCTGATGCGCTACCCCGGCCGCATCACCCTCTGCGTCTCCTCGCAGGCAGGCTGCGGCATGAACTGCCCCTTCTGCGCCACCGGCCAGGCCGGATTGACCCGCAACATGTCCACGGCGGAGATTGTTGACCAGGTGGTTGCTGCCAACCGGGCCATCGCGGCCGGTGAGCTGGGTCCGAAGGAGCACGACGACGAGCGGGTCACCAACATCGTGTTTATGGGCATGGGGGAGCCCCTGGCCAACTACAAGCGGGTCATGGCCGCCCTGCACCGCTTCGTGGATCCCGCGCCGGAGGGCCTGGGGATGTCCGCCCGGAACATCACCGTTTCCACTGTCGGCCTGGTTCCGGCTATTCGGAAGCTGGCGGAAGAGGACCTTCCCGTCACGTTCGCGCTGTCATTGCACGCCCCCGACGACGAGCTCCGTGATGAACTGATTCCGGTCAACAACCGCTGGAAGGTGGACGAGGCGCTCGATGCCGCCTACGACTACTACCGCAAGACGGGCCGCCGCGTCAGCATCGAGTACGCGCTGATCAAGGACATGAATGACCATCCGTGGCGTGCGGACCTGCTGGGCAAGAAGCTCAACCAGCGCGGACGCGGCTGGGTGCACGTCAACCCGATTCCGCTCAATCCAACTCCAGGCTCCATCTGGACCGCCTCGGACAAGTCGGTGGAGCAGGAATTCATCGAGCGGCTCCGCGCCACGGGCGTGCCCTGCACCCTCCGGGACACCCGCGGCAAGGAAATCGACGGCGCCTGCGGCCAGCTGGCCGCCGCCGAGGACTAGGCGCTAGCCCTTCCGCAGCGCTCCCAATCCGGCGATCAGGGCATCCAGCCCAAGCTGGAAGGCAGTGTCTGCCGGGCGGCCGCGTTCCTGGCCGCCCTGGCCGGCAGATGCATCCTGGCCGGCAGAGGAACTGCGCACTGCTGCAGTGAAATACGGAGTGGACTCAGCCATGCTGCCGGAGTCGAAGATGTCCTCCGGGGCGGTGACGTCGTACGCGGATCCGAAAATAAAGGACTCCAGCGCCACGATGGCCGGCACAATGCGCTCCTCTGGAAATCCGGCGTCGGAAAATCCCTTACTCACGGTCTCGTACATCGCCAGGGTCTGCGGTGCGTCGGTGACCGGCAGGACGGCGATGACGGGGATCAGCGGAGTGTGCTCGGCAAATACGTCGCGGTAGCTCCGGGCCCAAGTGCGGACCGCGTCCTCCCAGCTGCGGCCGTCAAAACCGGAGACGTCCACGAGGGACATCAGGTGGTCCTCCACCAGGAGCAGCACATCCTGCTTTGATGCCACGTGGTTGTAGAGGGCAGACGGTGCCACGTCGAGTTCCTTGGCCAGGGCTGCCATGGTCAACCCGTCGTAGCCCTTGCGGCTGACCAGCTCAAGCGCCGCCGCCGTGATTCCGGACTTGTCCAGCACTGCCGCGGACGGGCGACCGGCCCGCCTTCGCTGCGCGCCGCCGTTGTTGGTGGAGCGTGCCTGTGCGGCTGATACTGCCGGCATTCCTGCCCTTTCGTCGGTGTCCCCTGCATTATTCCATCCGATACTTCCGCTCAAAGCGGGCAGCAGCTATAGTTCTAATAAATGAATGACATTCATTTAGTGGTCCCCGTCACCAGGGGCCGCAGAGAGGACATCATGCTGAACCTGAACCGCGACGTCGTGGTCGTTGGAGCCGGGCCGTCCGGACTCACCGCCGCCCGTGAACTGAAGAAATCCGGCCTGACCGTAGCTGTGCTCGAGGCCCGCGACCGTGTGGGCGGCCGGACCTGGACCGACACTGTGGATGGCGCCATGCTCGAAATCGGCGGCCAATGGGTCTCCCCGGACCAGACTGCCCTCCTGGAACTCCTGGCAGAACTGAATCTGGAAACCTATCCGCGGTACCGGGACGGAGAGTCCATTTACATTGGAGCGGACGGCAGCCCCGTGCGCTACACCGGTGACACCTTCCCGGTGGACCCGGACACCGCCGTCGAAATGGACCGCCTGGTGACCCTCCTTGACGGGCTGGCGGCCGAGATCGGCCCCACCGAACCCTGGGCCCACCCGAAGGCGCGCGAGCTGGACACCATTTCCTTCCATCACTGGCTGAGGCAGAACTCCGCCAATGAGGAAGCCTGCAATAACATCGGACTCTTCATCGCCGGCGGCATGCTCACCAAGCCGGCCCACGCCTTCTCCGCCCTTCAGGCGGTACTGATGGCCGCCTCCGCCGGCTCCTTCACCCACCTCACGGATGAGGACTTCATCCTGGACCGCCGGGTGGTGGGCGGGATGCAGCAGGTGTCGCTGCTGCAGGCGCAGGAGCTGGGTGACGACGTCGTCCTTGACTCTCCGGTGCGGACCATCAACTGGGAGCCGGACGCGGACGGCGGACATCGCGTGACCGTTGTATCCGACCGCGCCACCGTGAACGCCCGGTTCGTCATCATGGCCGTACCGCCCAACCTCTACTCCCGCGTCTCCTTTAATCCGCCGCTGCCGCGCCGCCAGCACCAGATGCACCAGCACCAGTCCCTGGGCCTGGTCATCAAGGTCCACGCCGTCTACAGCACCCCCTTCTGGCGGGACAAGGGGCTCTCCGGCACCGGCTTCGGGGCCGATGCCCTGGTGCAGGAGGTCTACGACAACACGAACCACGCCGATCCGCGCGGAACCCTGGTGGGCTTCGTTTCGGATGAGAAGGCAGACGCCATGTTCGAGCTGTCCCCCGAAGAGCGCCGGAAGGCCATCCTGGAATCCATCGCCGGCTACCTGGGCGACGAGGCCCTCACCCCGGAGGTGTACTACGAGTCGGATTGGGGTTCGGAGGAATGGACCCGCGGTGCCTATGCCTCCAGCTATGATCTGGGCGGCCTCCACCGCTACGGCAAGGACCAGCACGCCCCTGTGGGCCCCATTTACTGGTCCTCCTCCGACCTTGCTGCTGAAGGCTACCAACACGTGGACGGCGCCATCCGCATGGGCCGTCTCACTGCTGCCCGGATCGCCGAAGTGGCAAAGGTGCCGGTGGCTGCCGCTGGTAAATAAGCATGCTTACTAATAGGCTGGCGACGGGGAGCGTCCCCGACTTCAGACGAACGAGGTGAGGCATGACTGACGCCCAGAGCATCAGCAAGGTTACGGAGATCATCAACGATTCCAGGATCGGAATGGTCACCACCATCAACGAAGAAGGCGCCCTCGTCAGCCGGCCGCTGGCCGTCCAGGAGGTAAAGGACGACGGCGACATGTGGTTCTTCACCGGCCTCGGCACCTCCCAGGTTGCGCACGTCCGGGCTGATTCACGCGTCAACGTCGCCTTTGGCAAGAACACCGAATGGGTTTCCGTGGCCGGAACCGCCGAAGTGGTCACCGACCGGGCCAAGATCCACGAACTCTGGAACCAGGCTGTTGAAGCCTGGTTCCCGGATGGCCCGGATACTCCCGAAGTGTGCCTGTTGCGCGTCGACTCGGATTCCGCCGAATACTGGACCAGCCCCGGCGGCACGGCCGCCACGGTGCTTCAGTGGGTGAAGGCCAAGGTCACCCACAGCCGGATGAGTGTTGGCGAAAGCGGCACCGTGGAGCTGTAGTACCGGACGTTGAAGGGGCGGGGCGGCTAGGGCTGCCCCGCCCCCTTTAACGCCTGCAGGACCGCCGGCAACAGCACGTCGTTGCGCCCCCACACCGGATCAAGGACTTCCACATACCAGGAGTCCGCGAGCAGCAGGGCCAGCGCGTCATTGGTTTCGTCCGCCCAGTCCCTGATCTGCGCCTCGTCTACAGGGTTCTCGCTGGAACCGAGCACCGTTGTGACCTCCGTGCCCGCCAGGGTCACGGGAATCGCAGCATTGCTTGCCTCACCCGGGGCGTGGGCCACGGTGACCAGTTCGGTGCGCGTGGAAAGGGCCAGCAGTTCGCGGGCGGTGCCGGCGCTGCAGAAGCCCGTGACATACTCCCGTTGTGCTGCACTATCAGTGAGGATGCCCGGCTGGGACTCCTTGGTGAACAGCCCGTTGCGGTTCAGCTCCGCCAAGGCTGCGGCCAGCGGGATGGTCTCGGTGTCGAAGCCGGGGGCGAAATGCCCCGGCTGGTACGAGCTCCCACCCTCTAACCAGCGGGCGGTCAACTCTCCGGCGGCCTCCAGGGTGGTGGCCTGCCGCCAGACCCCGCGGTCCTCCAGCAGCCGGCCGTACTCGTCATGGGCAGGCAGTTCCTCAGGCTTCATCTTTGGATGCTATCGCCGGTCCTCCGGGCCGATCCAATGCCGGCGACACGGCAGTTAACCTCGGCCGGCCTGCTCTGCGGGCAGGCCGGCCGGAATGCCGGCTGCCCGTTCCGCCGCTGCCAGTGACGCGGCCAGGCTGTCCACGGCATCCGGGTACCCCTTGTGCGCGGCGGTCCGCAGCTGGTCCGCAGCCCGCATCGACTTGATCAGCGCGGACGTTTCCGGAAGCCGCACGTCGGTCAACGCCGGATAGTCGATGCCGCATGCCGGATCCAGCTCGTAGCGCCGCCATCGCAGCAGGATTTCATCATGCTGCAGCCGGGCTTCCTGGTGCGCGGCAATCCGCTGCCGTTCCTCGGTGCGTGCTGCACGCCGGGCCAGGAATTTCGGGGTGGCGCGGTGCGCGGCAATACCTGACGCGGCTGCCGCCCCTGCCAGCACCAAACCCGCCCACGGCGACACCAGCGCCGGAATGATCAACGCAGGAAGGGCCACGCAGGAACCCAAAAACAGGTCCCAGAACAGCTGGTCCGTCCGCTCCGCCGCGCTGTTATTGGGGGCAAGGGACCGGCGCCGGACGACAAAAACGGTGGCGGCTACGGCGGCAACCAGCAACGGGCCACATAACAGGACCGCCCACGCACTATGAAGCAGTCCCTGCATCAACGATTCCGCGGCTGACATCCTGCACCTCCGGCGCCCGGCATTCCCCACTACACCGCCCCGGGCCGAAAAGCCCGCGGTGGTCCTTCCATTGCACCGTGTTCGGTCCACAGGGTCAATGGCAGGTGAGAAGGGAAAGAAGGCACTGCAGACGGTCATGGCCTGGCAGGTACCGTGGGTCCATGCGAATCAAAATGTGCAGCATCCATGTCCAGGACCCCGCCGCGGCCTACGCCTTTTACACGGGAACGCTTGGTTTTGACACGCTCATGGTGATGCCGGAGCACAACCTGTACATCATCAAGGATCCTGGAGCGGACGACAGTTCAGTCGGGCTGCTCCTGGAACCCAGTGACAACCCGATCGGCGCGGACTACATGAACGCGGTACGCGAGGCGGGGCTGCCCGCCATCGTCTTTGGGGTCCCGGATGTGCAGGCGGAGTATGACCGGCTGGTGGCCGCTGGTGTCAGCTTCAAGATCCCGCCCACCACGGACCCGTTCGGGACCAGCGCGGTGTTCGACGACGGCTGCGGCAACTACATCCAGATCCACCAGGACTGACGAGGCCCCGGGACGCGACTGAAGCTTGTCCGCGCATCCGGACGTTCAAGGTCCAGGCCGGCGAACAAGCTTCTGAGACGTGACTAAAGGCTACTCGGCCTGGGCGCGGTCCTTTTTCGCCTGCTTCTTGGCGGCCTCTTCCTTGACCCGCTGGGCTTCGGCCCGGACGGCGGCGTGTGTGGCACGCTCGGCGACCAGCCACTGCGGCGGGGCCTGCAGCAGTGCGGTGATTTCCGCCGTCGTCAATGCCTCCTCCACGCCGCCGCGGGCCAGGCCGCTGATGGACACGTTCAACTTTTGGGCTACCACCGGGCGGGGGTGCGGGCCGTTGCGGCGCAGCTCGGCCAGCCATTCGGGCGGGTTGGCCTGGAGCTCGGCGAACTGCTCGCGGGTGATGGTTGAATCCTGGAACTCCTGCGGCGTGGCCGGGAGGTAGATGCCAAGTTTCTTGGCAACGGTGGCCGGCTTCATGGACTGGGAGTTTGCAGAGGTCATGCTTCAAGGGTATCCGGGCGGCGGGTACTGTGAAGACGTGCCAGCCGATGATACCCCCACGCCCGATGCCCCCGTTGCCCCTGAAGAGGCGGCCCCGCGGGTGCTGCGCATCACCTACGTGGCAGGGGTAACACCCGGCAAGTGGATCCGCCGGTGGGAAGAACGCATGCCGCATATTCCCCTGCAGGCATTTATGGTCGAGGACGCTGCCCAGCTTGGGCCGCTGCAGGACGGCAGTGCGGACATGGGCTTTGTCCGCCTCCCCATCGAACGGGAGGGCCTCAGCGTGATCCCGCTCTACGAGGAACAGCCAGTGGTGGTGGCCCCAAAGGGCCATGAGATCTCGGTGTTCGAGGAAGTACCGTTTGCTGACCTCGCTGAGGAATCGTTCCTGGATGTTGCCGCCCTGGGCGGACCGGAGGCAGCGCTCCAGGTGGTTGCTTCCGGCGCGGGCCTGGTGGTCCTTCCCATGGCGGTGGCCCGACATTTCAACGTCAAGGACACTGTTGCGCGCCGTTTGACGGGCGCGGAGGGGACGGACATTGCACTGGCCTGGCCCACCGAGGCCACGGACGAGGTGCTGGAGGAATTTGTCGGCATTGTCCGCGGACGCACCGCCCAGAGCTCGCGGCAGCCCTCCGCCCAGCCTGCCAAGGTGAAGAAGGAGCCCAAACCGGACCGCCGCGGCACCGGAGCGAAGAAAGCGCCCAAGGTGGCCCAGCGCTACGCGCCCAACCCGGACAAGGGACGCGGCAAGGGTTCCCGCAAAAAGGGCAAGCGCTAGCCGGGCCTGACGGGCCTGGTTTATTGGCGGGCAGCAACGAAGCCGGCCCGCTCACGCGGTCCGGCTTCGTTGTTTATCCTTGCCTAGCCAGGCGGGCTAGGTGTTTTGGACGTGGTCTTTGGCGTCTGTGGCGCGGTCTTTGACGTCGGTGGCGGCTTGTTGGCCTTCGGTTTTGACGTTTTGGGCGGCGTCGGTGGCGGTGGCCTTGACGTTTTCCATGGCTTCCTGGGCGGGTTCCTTTAGGTCCTGGGCGACGGTTTTGGCGGCGTCGGTGACCTGGGTTGCCAGGGGCTGGGCTGCGGTTTTGAGTTGGTCCGCGGCTTCGCGTTCTTTCTGGCTTGGCGGGATCAGGGAGGAGACCAGGAGCCCGGCGCCGAAGGCGATGAGTCCGGCGGCCAGGGGGTTGCCGGCGGTTTTGGCTTTGACCTGGTCCGGGGCGGCGCTGACGGTGTGGCCGGCGTCGGAGAGTTTGGCCGAGACGGTGTCGGTGGCCTGGTGCAGGCTGTCCCCGGCCGAGCTCATGGCGTTGCTGGTGTGTCCGGCGCCGGCGGAGGTTGTGTCGTGGACCTTGGTGGTGGCGGTGTCTGCTGCTCCCATGATTTTCTCCTTCACCCCGGTCACGGCATCACGGACTTTGTCGGTTTGGCGGTGCACGATGTTGGACGGGGTGACTTTGTCGGCTACGGCGTCGACGTTGGTGCCCAGGCGTGCCCGGGTCGCTTCGATGTCTGCTCGGATGACGTCAGGGTTTTCGCTCATCGGTTTACCTCACCTGGTTTTAGGGTTGGGGGAATTTCTGAGAGGGTTTCGCCTGTTTGGGGCAGGCCCTTGATCTGCTTGAGTTCCTTGCGGCCGATCGAGGCCAGGACTGCGGCGATGATCGCCCAGATCACGGCGACGATCAGCGCGGCCCAGCCCAGGGCCATGACGGCGCCCAGGGCCCACATCAGGGCCAGGGAGAGGAAGAGCAGGACGAAGTGTCCGCCTACGCCGGCGCCGGCGAGCATGCCTGCGCCCTTGCCGGCCCGGGAGGTGGATTGTTTGAGTTCGGCCTTGGCCAGCTCCACTTCCTGGCGCATCAGGGTGGACAGGTCCCGGGTCACATCACCGAGCAGATCGCCCAGGGACGCGTTGTCCGCTTTCACATGCGCCGCGCTGGGCGGCGGCTCAGGAATCTGGCTACTCATCACAGACCACCCGTCTGGTGGCGGCCGCTGCCGGAGGTGCCTTCGCTGCCGAAGGTTTCTTCACCGGTGTATGCGCCATTTTCGGCCCGGTAGGGGTCGTCCTCGAACCGAAGTGGGGACTCCTCTGCGGTGCCCGAGGGCAGGGTGCTGGTGGAAACGGGGGCTCCGCCCACTACCGGCTCATCGAAGAGGTCATCGGTGCCCGCGGCGTACACGGTCTCCTGGTGCAGCGGCGCAACCGGCGGCGACTGCACGGCCCGGTACTGGCCCGTGCCCTGGGCCGATCCTGCCTGCACCTGTCCCTGTGATTCCGGGGCTCCCGCGGTGAGGCCGCGGGTGAGGCGTCCGGCCAGGACGCCGGCGCCTGCTGCGAGGAGCAGGAAGGTGCCGGGGTGGTTGCGGGCGAAGCGCTGGACCTCGTTCAGGAGGTCACCGGGCTCGCGGTTCTCCAGCCAGGATGCTGCCGAGGAGGTGCGCTCGGCTGCCTGCCGGATAAGGTCGCTGGCCATGCCCTGCTGGTCCGGGGCGCTGGCCATGCTGTGCAGCTGGCTGGAAATGTTGCGGATGCCTTCGGCTGCTTTCTGCTGCTGTGTGCCGGCCTGGCTGGTCAGCCCCGACTTGGCCTGGTGCAGCAAGTCCTGCGCATTGGACTTCGCCTCCTGCGCCACGTTCGCGGCTTCACTCTTGGCAGTCTGCGCTACTCCCTGGGCGGCAGATGCCGCCTCGCCGGCCACGTTGGAAGCCTCGTCCTTGGCTGCCTGGGTCTTCGAGGTATCGCCCTCTGCAGCATAGGAGGCCTGCCCGGGAGCCACCTCTGTTGCTCCGTACGGATCAGTGATGGCCGGGTCGGCGCCGGTGTGCGGGGTCTGGGGCCATTGGTTCTCTGTCATCTTCGCTCTCTTTCAGAAAGGGTTAGCTGGCGATCAAGAACCAGCAGTGCTGGCGACTTAGTAAGCAAGGTTACTAATTAGATACTAAGCACACTTCCCATTTCGAATGCAAGGGGCAGTGCCGGTTTTTGGGTCGGAAGATGGCCGGCGCCGGCGCCGCTTGCCAATCGGATAGTAAGCCTACTTGCGAATATGTTGCTAAGCATGCTTATTGTAGAGGTGTAGCGACGCAGGGTGACCAGCACTTCGCCACCTACAGGAAGGCCGCGGCCGATGACCAGCAATCTCGATCCGGACGCCCGGAGCAGCTACCGCCTGATCACTTTGGCGGCCCGGCTGATCCAGCGGCGGCAGGACGATGCACTGGCCCCCCTTGGCCTCACCCGTGCGGCAGTTATTGCATTGGAAGGCCTGACGGGGGGCCCACTGAACCAGGAACAGCTCGCAGACGCGATCAGGGTGCAAAGCCAGACGCTGGGGCGGGTCCTTACCCGCCTCGAAGCTACCGGACTCATCACCAGGACCCGCCACGCCTCCGACCGCCGGCAGCTGAAGGTTGAGCTGACGGATGCCGGGGCTGCCGCCGTTGACGCGGCGCGACAGGCTGAGATCAATGCCTACCCGGACGATCCGGACATTGAGTGGAAGGTGCTGCGGGATGAACTGACGAAGTTTGTCCGTGCGGTGCCGCTCACGCGCGATGCCGGGGTTGTCCCGTTTGCCCCACCGGAGCACCGGACCGGGCACCGTCCCCAGGCGGGGCGGGCGGCGGGCATGCGGGGTTGGGAGCAGCCAGGCCAGAACTGAGCTGACAGAAGTTGTTGCCTAAACCAAAAGCAGTGGCTGGCCCAGTGGGGCCGGCCACTGCTTTTTGGTTTAACTGTTGTCGTCCGGTTCCTCTTCCAATAGGCCCCGCTGGGCAAGGTCTGCGGCATCAGCCGCTTCCGGCGGCAATGGATCCGTGGCCGGCGGAACGTCACTGGGGGCGTAATCGGCCAGCCCGGCCGCCACCCGCTCCTGTTCGACGGCCTTTTGGTAATCGTCGTCGTCAACGTCTTCCGGCATCTTGCCGTGGCCCGTGCGGGTAGGAGTCGGAAGCGCGTCCTCCTCCGGGACCATCACGCTGTCGAGGACATCATCCGGGTTTTCATCTGCAGTGCTCATGGCGCACCTTCCAATACATGGTTCGGCGAAAAGGGTTAGCAGGGCTTTACGACGACGGGACGCCCGGCCCCGAGGACCAGCGCAGGAGTGCCGCGACATGGACGCCCTCCGGCAGGACCGGTCCCGGGACGAGGAGAACGCGGGCGTCAGTCAACGCAGCGGCCCGAAGCAGCGCCGCCGGAGCGGGGACTTCGCCCAGGATTTCCGCACCCAGGGCCTCCTCCTTGGCGGTGGCGATCCACGGTTCCGCGTCCAGGGCCAGCATGGTGCGTTCAGACAGGGCGTCGTCATCCAGGATCAGGGTGTCCACCTGCGCCTGCTGCAGCGCGTGCACCACGGCTCCCACACCGTGGGCTGCTTCCGGGTTGGCCTGTCCCTCCTGGACCGCCAGCCTGTCCATCACGCTGCGCTGTTCTTCTGCCCATACCTCTGCAACGTGCTGGTTGACCCGATCCTCCAGGTTTGCGCTGTCCGCCCCGCCGGTGTGGGTGTGCGAATCCACCTCGGATACAAGCGCCTTGCTGGCCTCGGAGAGGTTGTCCTTCACCAGGCCGCGGGCCCGGATATCACCGGCGAGGACGATGAGCCGTGCACCGCTGGCACGGGCCACCCGGTCAATCTCACCCGCCACTTCATCCGCGTTGCGGCGCCAGATGTCTTCGGTGTGGTGCTGGAACCGCAGTTCCGACCAGCCTCCGCCGTGGAACTTGTGGATGTTCTCGGACTCGCCTTCCACTTCCTGGACGCTGCTGGGAGCCCCGGCGCCCGCCCGGTACAACCGGATCTCGCCGTGTTCCCGGCTGACTTCCGCCACAACATACGGCAGTTCTTCCGGCCGGTGCTTGACCAGCGGCAGCAGGTCCGGGATGGACTCCATGGCCACCCGTTCGGGGAGGACGAGGTCTCCGGGAAGTACCTCGTTGATTTCGGCCTTCCCGCTGTGGACCAGGACGAATCTCGAGACGGGGGAGGGCAGCCCTGCTGCCGGCTGGAGTGCCTGCTCCATTGCCTCAATGTCAGCTGCGGCTGCCCCCTGCGCCTCGAGCTGGGCCTGCGCGTTGCCCGGGCGGACATCGCCGGCTTCCAGTGAGTCCACCGTTCCGGTCCCGGCAGGCACGTAGGCGGTGCACCAAGGTCCGGGGCGGCGGTACAGGTCGGCGTATTTCTGCAGGCTGGTGGTCACTGTTCCCCCTCCTCGGTGGGAAGGGGATCCGGCGAGGCGACAGGATTCAACGCCTCCCGGACTTCCGCCGGGTCCGTGGCATCCGGAAAAGGCTCTGTTTCGCGCCATTCCTCGGCATGGGCGGGCTGGTTTCCCTGGACCACCCCCTGCGCTTCATGCTTCATCTGGTCGTCCAGATTCTGGCCGTGGGTGGTGTTGCCGCGTTCTGCCATGACGATCTCCTTCGCGAGCGATTTAGTATCACAGGCTTACTAGTTCGTCACTTCACCGTAGCACCAACGGGCAGGCGGCTAAAGGGGTTCGGTGGGGCTTCCTGCTCAGGCGTGGCAGGCGTCCTGCAATGCCCGGACGGAGTCTTCCGGCACCTGGTCCCCGGCCTCGGCGATCTTGCCCAGCGGCGTCGTGATTTCCGCCGGGACCCCTGCCGTCCGTGCTGCCGAGACCAAGCCGGCCAATGCCTGCCGGTCTGAAGGGCTGACCAGGCCGTCTTCCACTACGGCGCATATTTGCCGGTTGATTTCCTGGGCGGCACTGGAGGCGACCTTGGACGCGGCATCGCTGGCCGCGGTGCCCGCCGCTTCCCCGACAGCGCCGCAACCGGTCAGCAGCATCAATACGGTGGACAGGGCAGCGGCGCGGGTGGTGGCGGTACGAAAGGTCATGGCTCCAGCGTACCGGCGGACGTCTCCGCTCCGGCCGGCCGAAGCTTCCGGGAGCGGCTGCGGCTAGCGGTGGGCCGGGACACCCAGAATGCTGTCCAGCAGCCCGTTCCGGAACTTGCCCTCAGGATCGTGACCTGCGGCGAAGGAACGGAAGTCGGCGAAGCGCGGGTACAGCTTTTCCCAGTCGTGCCCGCCGGGGGTGAACAGCTTGCCCCAGTGCGGGCGGGCGCCAAAGGGGCGCAGGGCCTCCTCCAGGACCGGAAGGAATGCCTCAACCTCCGGCTGCATCGGCTTCCAGGTGAAGTGCAGCGCCACGCTCTGCTGACGGTAGAACGGGCTGAGCCAGAACTCGTCGGCGGCCCCGGTGCGCACTTCCGAGACGAAAAGCAGGGGTGAAAGCTGTCCGGCCATCCCGCGGACTGCCTGGAGGGCAGCGGGGGCGTGCTCCAGGGGAAGAATGAACTCGCTTTGGAGTTCATCGCCGTTGCTGGGAGTGAATTCGTGCCGGAAGTGCGGCAGCCGGTCCAGCCACAATCCCGGTTCGTCCAGCTGTGCCGTGCAGTTTTCCGCGGACATGTCCGGCAGGGGGTGCCGCGGACGCAGGGCGGCGGTTGCCCCGAACAGGCTGGGAAGCGCGGGCTCCTCATCAAGGGCTTTGAGCCAGACCTGGTTGACGGTGTTACCGGCGTAGTCGGTAAAAAGGCTCACGCTGTAGGCCGCAGAGACGATGGCTTTGAAGTCGGCAAGGGCGTTGTCCCAGGGCAGGTCCTCAAGGACGCGCTGCCGCATCCGGAAACTCGGGCGCACCGCAAGGTCCAGGCCGGTGACAATGCCCAGGGCCCCGATGCCCACGACGCTGGCCAGGAACTCGTCCCCGTCCGCCTTGGTCAGCGTGACCTGCTCGCCGGAGGCGCGGACCAGGTCGATGGATTCCACGGCACCGGCAAGCGAAGGGTTGTTGACCCCGGAGCCGTGCGTTCCGGTCTGCACGGCGCCTGCCACCGAGATGTGCGGCAACGAGGCGAGGTTATGGATGGCAACGCCGTATTTCTCGAGGGTCCGGCAGAGTGCCCCGTAACTCACTCCGCCGCTGACGCGCACCGTGCCACGGGCGGAATCCATTTCGACCTGCTGGGGAAGGGCATCGAGGAGCACGTGGACGCCGCCCGTGTCGCCCACCCGGTTAAACGAGTGCCGGGACCCCAGGGCCTTGACGCGCGGCGAATCAACCACGATGGAGGCCAGCTCCGCTACAGATTCCGGCCGCCGGACATCCGCGGAGGAGTATTCGAGGTTTCCTGCCCAGTTCTTCATCAAGTGGCTTTCGGTTGGCGTCGGTTTCCTCCCACTGTCAGCGCTAACAATCGGGACTGTCAAGGCGCTTCCGCTGGGTGGGCCGAACCCGGCGGGCTGGAGGCCGGGCGTGGCGGTGATGGAATCCAATGTGCGGGCACCTCAAGCCCTGGGGGCAGCCGTGGACAGGTTGCCGCGGGCTGCGGTGATTTGTGCCTGGGTGAGGAAGAGGGAATGACTGAGGTCGGCGTCGTCGAGCCTTGCATCGCGCAGGTCTGCGCCCAGGAAGTCCACCGCCGTCAGGTCTGCACCGCGGAGGTCGGCACCGATCAGGTATGAGCCGCGAAGATCGGCGCCGCACAGGGCCGACCCGCTCAGGTTTGCTCCTGCCAGGTCCGCGCCCGGTGCCAGGCCGTGGCGTTGCGGCCCATCGGAGAAATACCCCGCGCGGACCTCCTCGCTGACCCAGCGCAATGCTTCACCCACCTGCAGATGGAGGCTCCCGACGTCGGCAGTAAAGACCTTCCCCAGGTTGCCTTCAGCCACCTCCCGGACTTTCACCTGGAGAAGGCGGACCTCGTCGGCGGCGTCCGGGCTGTACGCAACCGCCTCCGCCTGCGCCAGGTGCCACAGCATTTCATGCAGCTGGCGCATGACCCTGAACGCGGCGAACATGTCCGGCGCCGAACCCGGGTTGTCCCGCCAGCTGGTGCCGTGGAACAGCCGCTGGCTGACGGCCTGCCCGGCGCCAAAGCAGTCGAACACCGTGCAGCCGGCAAAACCGCGCGGCCTGAGCCTGTCATGGATGGTGCAGGAAAAGTCCGCGGCCAGGTTGGGGCACGGGCGGGCCGGCGGCTTATCGATAGCGAAGTCCGCCGAGCGGGTGAAGCCGAACGCGGTGCAGCACAGGGCAAAGCATTGCGAGCAGTCAGGCCGCAGGGCAGCCGGGGTGGCAAGGGGCGGTGCCATGCCTCCAGACTACCCATGCGGCTTGCTGGGTCAGGGGCTTTCTACAGCTCCTCGCGGCATAGTGCGGGGCGGTGGTACACGGCGTCGGCCTGTGGCTTCGAACGCCGCTGCCAACCGGAGCAGCGCGTTGTCGTCGTAGGCCTTGCCCGCGATGGTGAGTCCCACCGGCATCGCGATGTCCGCGGCGAGGCCCATGGGAACGGTCACCGTGGGAATCCCCAGGTGCCGCGGGACCAGGTTCCCGTTGGCCACCCACACGCCGTTGCGCCAGGCGATGTCCGCCGAGCGTTCGTTGGTGTCGGCGTCTGCCGGGGCGACATCGGCGGCCGCCGGGAACAGGACGGCGTCCAGTCCCAGCTGGTCCATCCACTGCTCCAGGTCCACCCGGCGGGTTTCCTCGAGTCCCGCCAGGCCTTCGGGCAGCTGCGGGATGTCAGTGAGGGCAGGGACGCCGTGCTCCCGGATCCAGGCAGGATAGTCCGCGATGTCGTCATCGAACCCGTCATAGCGGTCCGGCAGAGCGCCCTGGGGAGCGGGGAAGATCATTGAACCGTCGACGTCGGCAAGCGTGCTTAGCTGGGGGTCGCCGTTGGCGGCCAGGAAGTCATTCCAGGCCCAAGCGGAGAGGTCGACGATTTCACGTCGGAGATACTCGGGGGACACCAGGCCACGGGTGGCGATGGTGGGCGCGCCGGGCCGATCGCCTTCGTAGTTGGACACCACCGGGAAGTCCACCTCCACCACCTCGGCGCCGGCGGCTTCCAGGTCGCGGCGGGCCGCAGCCCACAGGTCCAGGATGGACGCGCGCGTCTCGATCCGTTGGCCGGTGGGGCCGCCAATGCCCGGGGCCTGCGCCGTTCCGGCCTCTGGGTCGGCGTTGATGTACATCCGGGGGACACCCAGACGTTTGCCCGCAAGGACGGCTGCGGCGGCGGTTGCGTCCGGGACAGCCAGCTCAAGGTACGACGGCGGGCGGACGGCGGATGCCTTGGGCACCTGGATCCAGGGCTGGGTGCGCCAGAAGTCACCGCGCGTTTGGGTGTCGTCCGCCACCACGGCGTCCAGGACTTCCAGCAGGTCCGCCACGGTCCGGGTGTGCGGAACCACCACGTCCATGGTGGGGACCAGCGGCCAGTTGCCTCGGACGGAGATGACGCCGCGCGACGGCGTGTAGGCGCAGAGGGCATTGTTCGACGCCGGCGCGCGCCCCGAGGACCAGGTTTCCTCCGCCAGGCCAAAGGCAGCGAAGCTGGCCGCGGTGGCGGTTCCTGACCCGTTGGACGATCCCGAGGCGAACGCCGCCGTGAGGAAGCGGGCGTTGTAGGGACTTTCCGCCCGTCCATATACTCCGCGTTGCATACCTCCGTTGGCCATGGGCGGCATGTTGGTCAGTCCTATCAGGACTGCCCCGCCGGCCTTTAGGCGCTCGATGGTAAATGCGTCCTGCTGCGCCCCCAGGTCCTTGAAGGCCGGCGACCCCGCAGCCACGGTAAGGCCTTTAACCTGGTAGCTGTCCTTTGCCGTGTAGGGGATGCCGTCGAGCGGGCCAAGTGTGAACCCGGCAGCGCGGCGACGGTCGGACGCCTGCGCCTCGGCAATGGCGTAAGGGTTCATGACGACCAGTGCATTCAGGCATATGCCCGTTGAGTCATACTTCTCGATTCGCTCAAGATACAGACGGACCAGTTCCTCGCTGGTCACGTCACCGCCCTCCAGGGCAGCCCGGAGTTGGCTAATACTGGCTTCCACCACGTCGAACGTTTCCGCTGCCACCGGCTGCCGCATGTGCTCTGCCAGTTTCATGCCGCATCGCCTTCCCGCGGGGCTGGCTGCTGCTGGGTAATGCAGTGGATGCCGCCGCCGAAGGCAAAGATGTCCCGGGCGTCCACCAGTTCCACGTTGCGCTCGGGATAGGCCCGTTCCAGGATGCCTGCCGCAATGGCGTCGTTCGGATCGCCAAAGCTGCAGAGCACCACCACGTTGTTGGCCACGTAATGGTTGATGTAGGACCAGTCCACCCAGCCCTCCTCATCCTTGAGCGTGGTGGGTGCGGGGACGTCGATGATGCGCAGCGGCCGGCCCTGGGCGTCCAGTTGTCCGGCGAGGACCGTCTTCAGTTGGAGGTAGACCGCGTGGTCCGGGTGCGCGGGGTCGTCCTGGCGGTGCAGCAGGATGGTGCGCGGCCCGGCAAAAGCGGCCACGATGTCTACGTGGCCGCGGGTTCCGAATTCGTCGTAGTCCCGGGTGAGCCCGCGCGGCAGCCAGATGGCCTTGGTGGTGCCCAGGGCCGCGTGGACTTCTGCCTCGACAGATTCCTTGGTGGCGCCGGGGTTGCGTCCGGGGTCAAGCTGGACTGTTTCGGTCAGCAGCACGGTTCCTGCACCGTCCACGTGGAAGCCGCCGCCCTCATTCACCAGGGCGGACGCCCGGACGGGCACGTCTGCGCTTGCCGCGACCGTCCGGGCCACCTCCTGGTCCTTGCCCCAGGCGGCCCAGTCCTGGGCGCCCCAGCCGTTGAAGGTCCAGTCGACCGCGGCCAGCGACCCGTCGGCCGCGTGGACGAACGTGGGGCCGCTGTCCCGCAGCCAGGCGTCGTCGATCGGCACCTCCAGCACGTCGATGCCACTGCCAAGCCATTCCCTGGCGGCGGTGGCGTCCCGGGGATCGGCGATGACGGTGACGGGTTCGTAGCGGGCGATGGTGCGCGCCACCCTGGTCCACGCGGCCCGCGCCTGGTCAAGGGTGGAGCTTCCCAGCGGGCCGAAGGTGTCGTTGGGCGGCGGGAAGGCCATCCAGGTGCGCTGGTGCGGTTCCCACTCTGCGGGCATGTGGGTTGCGGTGCCGATTACCGCGTGGCCAGGGGCGGCGTTGCCCGTGACGGTGGTCGAATAAATGAATGCCATTCATTTATTATGGGGACGGCTAAGGCCGCACGCAAGAGTGTTTCAGGCTTCATCCGCCTCCGTTCCGTCCACAGCCGCCAGGATGGCCTTGGCCAGTTGGCCAGGTTTGGTGAACTGCGGCCAGTGCCCGGTGGGCAGGTCGATGTACTCCACGTCCCGGATCCTGGCCAGCTCTGCAACGAAAGGATTGCCGGCGGCGACCCATTCCTGGAGCATGGCGGACGGGAACTCGCAGGTGATCACGGTGACGGGCACGTTGTAACGCCGCTCATCGTGCAGCTGTTGCCTGCCGCGGGCCACGCCGCGGGGCTCCGGTACTGCCCGCGCCCGGAGTGCCTGCCGCAGCCCGTCGTCGAGGTCCACCAGGTCGGCGTCGTCAAAATCCTCCCAGGGAGGCAAGGGCACATCGTCCCCGACAACCCGCAACTCGTCATTGATCACGCCGCCTTCGCCCAGGGGGCCGCTGTCCACGTAGATGGCGCGCTCCACCTTGTCCGGCCTGGCGTCCACGGCTCCATGGATGATGGCTCCGCCGCCGGAATGCCCCACCAGGACCACCTTGCCGGGCAGGCCGTCCATCACCTCCACCACCGCATCGATGTGGTCCTGCAGGTTGATGCCCGCGCGGCTGGCGTCCGCCGACTCCTTGCCGGGAAGGGTGAGGGGGTGGGGGTGGTGCCCTGCCGCTTCCAGGGCCGGTGCCACTCCCTCCCACGATGAGGCGTCCAACCAAAAACCGGGTACCAGGATGATGTCCATGACCGAACCCTACTCCCCACCCCCGACACGGAATACGGCATTCCTACCGCTTCCGCTTCCGGTCCTTCCCTTCGCTCCGGTTGCCGCGCTCAGTGGCCTCCCGCTCCGCCCAGCGCTGCGACTTTCCCGCCGCCACCACCTTCTGGTGCCACTCGCGGTGGTACGCGCGCTGGGCCGCGACGTCGGACCGCCGTGCCAGCGCTGCAAGCTCCCGTTGCATCTTCAGATAGGAGTTCCAGCGGCGCTCGGGAAGGTTACCGCTGTCGATCGCCTCACGGACCGCACAGCCCGGCTCGTTCCCGTGCGCGCAGTCTGAGAACCGGCAGCCGGCGGCCAGTT
This sequence comes from Arthrobacter sp. FW306-07-I, assembly GCF_021800405.1. NCBI lineage: Bacteria > Bacillati > Actinomycetota > Actinomycetes > Micrococcales > Micrococcaceae > Arthrobacter > Arthrobacter sp. FW306-07-I. Next base: position 51,505 of record NZ_CP084550.1, read on the forward strand.
CCTCCACATCGCCGAACATCCCGCCCAGGCCTTCCCCGGCGTCGAACAGCCCGAAGCCGCGCACCCCGGGAGTGTCCATCAGCACGGTGCCGTTGGACAGCGGCACCAGCTCGCGGGAGGTGGTGGTGTGCTTGCCTTTGAAGTCACCGGCCCGCACCTCCGCGGTCTGCTGCACCTTCCGGCCCACGAGCGCGTTGATCAGGGTGGACTTGCCGGCGCCTGACGGTCCCAGGAGCACGATGGTGCCGCCGGGCGGGATGCGGGACATCAGTTCGTCGACCCCGTCGCCGTTTTCGGCCGACGTGGTCACAACGTCGACGCCCGCCGCCTGCAGGATGACTTTCCCGACGACGTCGTCAGCCACTTGGGCCAGGTCCGCCTTGGTGATGATCACCAGCGGGGTGGCGCCGGAGTCCCAGGCGGCAACGAGGGTTCGTTCAAGCCTGTTGTGGGTGAGCGGCCGGTCCACGGGAACTACGACCCCCACGGTGTCCATGTTGGCGGCGAGGACCTGTTCCTCGGAGGAGTCCTCGAACGCGCGCTTGCGGGTGAGCTCGGAACGCCGGGGGAGGACTGCCAGGATCTGGCACCCTCCGGCGCGGTTGGGACCGGTCCAGACCCAGTCGCCGGTGACCGCCGGCTCGCCGGACAGCGGATAGGGCAGGTGGAGCAGTCCGTCGTCGACTGCAACCAGCAGCAGGGTTCGGTCCACGCGGACCACCCGTCCGCGTCCCGTGGCGCCCGGGCAGGGGTGATGGTCGAAGTGGCGGGCGACGGCAGGGGTGTAGCCGTACGCGGCTAGCGTGCGGGTTGGTTGGGTGGTACTGGGGGTGTTGTCCAGGGCGTTGCCTGAAGAATTGTGCACGTTGGTTTCCTTGCGAGGGTCCCCGGTGCCGCGGTGCTATGGCGGGCAGGTGCCGTCGGTCAATCGTGGGCAGCCGGGAGGATGGGTGATGGGGTGGGTGCGGGGCGCTCCGGGCGCGCGGCAACAGCAGTCATCAAAACCACCTCCCTTCCCTCGTGCGGGTTTTCGTCCTCCTGCCGGGGACGGCAGGGGAGAACCGATCCCACCTTAGTTCCCGCCGCCGTCGGGCGCTAGGGTGCGGGCGCAAAAAGGGTGCGGCCCCCGAAGGAAACCGCACCCAATCCCAGGAAGCAGACTACGCGCTGGTGGCGTCCTGCACCTCGCCCACCAGTTCCTCGATGATGTCCTCGAGGAAGAGCATCCCGGTGGTCCTGCCGTCTGAGTCGAACACCCGGGCCACGTGGGCGCCCGTCCGCCGCATCGACGCCAATGCATCCTCAAGGTCGGCACCCGCAAATGCCGACGCCAGGCGCCGGACCCGCTTGGCCGGAACCGGCCGGTGGAACTTCTCCGCCGCGGTGAGGTCCATGACGTCTTTGAGGTGAAGGTAGCCGTCCGGCTCGCCGGCACTGTTGGTCAGGATGTAGCGGGAGTAGCCGTGCCCTGCCACGGCCTGCTGGATGTCGGCGGGCGTGGCGGATTCGGGCAGCAGCACCATGTCGGCCATGGGCACCTGGACGTCCGCAACCGTCTTGGCGGTGAATTCGAACGCGTTGGTCAGGGTGCCCGTGGTGTCTGTCAGCATGCCGTCCCGGGTGGACTGCTCCACGATGGTGGCCACCTCATCCAGCGTGTACGCACTGGTGGCCTCGTCCTTGGGCTCAACCCCGAACAGCCGCAGGACGGAGTTGGCAATCCCGTTCAGGGTCCAGATCACCGGCTTGAACACCTTGGCCACCATGACCAACGGCGGGGCGAGCAGGAGGGCTGCACGGGTGGGGACCGAAAAGGAGATGTTCTTGGGCACCATTTCACCCACCACCACGTGCAGGAAGGTCACCAGCAGCAGCGCCACGATGAACGCGATGATGCTGATCGCCTCATAGGACAAGGACGTCAGGCCCAGCGGGATCTCCAGCAGGTGGTGGATCGCCGGTTCGGAGACGTTCAGGATGACCAACGAGCAGACTGTGATGCCCAGCTGGCTGGTGGCCAACATGAGCGTGGCGTGTTCCATGGCCCACAGCGTGGTTTTTGCCGCTTTGCTGCCGGCCTCGGCCCTTGGCTCGATCTGGGAGCGGCGGGCGGAAATGACGGCGAATTCTGCGCCCACGAAGAAGCCGTTGACCACCAGGAGCACTGCCAGCCAAATGATGCCGGGAAGGTATTCACTCATGGGTCAGCTCCCTGGTCAGGCCGTCGATGATCCGGTCGTGCGGGCTCCGGGGTGGTTCGCCGGACGCGGCGGGGGTGAAGCGCAGCCGCTCCACGTGCATGCCTGCCACGCGCTCCACGCGGAGGGTGCCGCCGTCGACCTCCACCTCGTCGCCCAGCTCGGGCAGGCGGTCCAGCCGGTCCGTGACGAACCCGCCCACGGTGTCGTACTCGTCCCCGTCCGGCACTTCGATTCCGGTGCGGTCCAGCAGCTCGTCCGGCCGCAGCGCGGCATCGAACGTGACGGACCGGCCCACGCGGACAACGCCCGCGCGCGCCCGGTCGTGCTCGTCCTCCAGCTCGCCAACGATCTCTTCCACCAAGTCCTCCAGGGTGACGATCCCGGCGGTCCCGCCATGCTCGTCGGAAACGATGGCCACCTGGAGGCCCTGGCGCCGCAGCAGGCCCAGGAGGGTGTCTACGCCCATGGATTCCGGGATCCGCAGGGGCTCGATCATGAGCTCCGCCGCGGTGGTGTCCGCCCGATGCTCCAGGGCGACGGCGAACGCCTGCTTCACGTGCAGGAGGCCCAGGACGTCATCCCGGTCCCGCCCGATCACGGGAAACCGGGAGTAGCCGGTGGCCGTGGCAAGGGAAACGATGTCCTCTGCGGTGTCGGACAGGCCGACGGCGGCCATCCTGACGCGGGGTGTCATGACGTCCGCGGCGCTGTACTCGGAGAACCGGAGGGTGCGGCGCAGCAGGGTGGCATGGTCCAGGTCCAGGACGCCTTCGACGGCGGAGCGGCGCACCAGGGAGCTTAGCTCCTCTGCGCTGCGGGCGCCGGAAAGCTCCTCCTTGGGCTCGATGCCGAACCCGCGGATGATCTTGTTGGCGGTGTTGTTGAAGAGCAGGATCACGGGCTTGAACACGGCCGTGAAGAGTGCCTGGAAGGGGACTACCACCTTGGCGGTGGCCAGCGGCAGGGCCAGGGCGAAGTTCTTGGGCACCAGCTCGCCCACCACCATGGAGAAGACCGTGGCCAGGAAGATGCCGGCAACGGAGCCGACGGCGGGCACCAGGGCTTGGGGGACGCCGACGGACTGCAGCGGGCCGCTGAGCATGCGGCTGATGGCCGGTTCAAAGGTGTAGCCCGTGAGGAGCGTGGTCAGCGTGATGCCCAGCTGGGCACCCGAGAGGTGGGTGGAGGTGATGCGAAGGGCCTTGATGGTGGGGCCCAGGCGCTTCTCGCCGCGGGCCTGGCGTGCTTCGAGATCGTGCCGGTCCAGGTTCACCAGGGCGAACTCCGAGGCGACGAAGAAGCCGGTGCCGACGGTCAGGACCAGGCCGATGCCCAACATGATCCATTCATACATTGGAGCGCCCCTCTCCTGTGGTGGCCGGTGGTCCGGTCAGTTGGCAGAGGGGCCAGGGCATGTGTGAAGGAGGGTCGTCCATATGTGGTTCAACTCCGCTGGCACCGGCGAAGTTCCCGCTGCCTCCTACCGGCGCAGCTCCAAGGCCCGCTTCTGACGCCCGCTGATGGACGAAACGTAGCCACAGTTAGTGCAGGTAATCCGGAACTTCCGGGACACCGTGAGCAGCGGAATGAAGAACAGGGTGAATTTCGTGGCTTGTTCTTCAAGGAGGTGGTGGATGAAAGCGCCGCAGTGCGGGCAGGTTGCTGTCCTGCCCGGCAGCGCCTTGAACACGGTCTTGAACCCGAAGAGGAGGAGCATTGGCGGCCTTACGTTGTCCGGATGGTTAACCTCCCACCCTAGGCGAGTTTGACGGGTGCCCATCCGGGGTAGGGATGCTTTGCGCCATATGGGCGGGTGCGATACTGGCGTGGGCAGCATTCGGGCTTCTGGGGGGACTTCTGGCACATGGTTCTGGATACGGCAACCCTGCGCATCGCGTTTGGCCTGATGGCCCTGGTGCTGGTGGTTCTCTTCTACTTTTCCGCCTACCGGGTAACCCGCTCGCCCTACAGCGCCTGGTGGTGCGGCGCCCTGCTCTTCTTCCTTTCCGGCTCCGCCTGCTTCCTGCTGGACGGCACGCCGCACCAGTGGTGGGCCAACCCGGTGGGTAACACGCTGCTGGTGCATGGCGGAGTTGCCGTGTGGGCGGGCGCCCGCTCGCTGCGCACGGTGCCCCGGCCCCGGTGGGCCTTCACGGGTATTCCGCTTGCCACCCTGGTGGCGTCCCTGCTGGACCATCCCGCCACCAACACCTGGTCCGGCGGTCCGGTGTTCCTCGCCGCCATGAGCCTGACCATCGGACTGGCGTCGCGTGAGCTGTGGCGGCTCGAGCCGGGCTACTCGCGGGTGCGGATTCCCATGGCAGTGGCCGCGGGCGGGCTGTCCGCTTATTACTTCTTCCGTTGGCTGGCGTTCCTGGTGGAGGGCCCGGACGGGGCCATTTTCGTTACCGTTTTTGGATCCGCCGTCACCACCATGGTGACCATGGTGCTGCTGGTGGTGGTGTCCTTCAGCATGGCCGGGTTGAGCACCGAACAGCAGACCCGCGCCCTGCGGGTGGTTGCCACCCGGGACGACCTCACCGGACTCCTGAACCGCAAGGCCTTCCTGGACCTGGCTGCGGAACAGTTGGCCGACCGCACCATCACCGGTGGCTCCGGCGCGCTGATCCTGGCCGACCTTGACCATTTCAAGGTGGTCAACGATACCCACGGCCACGCCGCAGGCGACCTGGCGCTGCAGGCCTTCGCTGACGCCTGCGTTGCCACGGTCCGCTCCACCGACCTGGCCGGCAGGTATGGCGGGGAAGAATTCGTGATCCTGGTCCCCGGGGCCAACGCCGAACGGGCAGAGACGATTGCCGAGGAAATCAGCAGGCGGCTGGCAGGCGCCGAAGCGCCGGACGGCATGGAGATGCCCACCGCCAGTTACGGCATTTCGACCTACGACGGCGGGACCTCCGACGTGGACCGCCTCATCGCCGCAGCGGATGCGGCCCTGTACAGGGCCAAGTCACTGGGAAGGAACCGCGCCGCCCGCAGCGATGAGCTGCACTAGCTCCACTGCGGCGGGCGGCGCGGTTCCGGTTCCGGAGAGGGCTACTTCGCCTGGAGGGCGTCTGCCTGTTCGGCGAGGACGGTGAGTGCCACGCTTTCCGGCCGCTCAACAGTGCTCTGGATGCTTACGGTCATGCCGCTGTGCGCGGCCTTGAGGACAGATTCCATGACCTCCAGCGCGTGGTAGGCAAGGGCTCCGCCTGCCCGGGGTTCCTTGCCCCGGGGGGTGGAAGCGAGATCGGCGATGCCAAACCCGCGGCCGGCATCCACGTATCCCGCCGAGACAGGCAGGGTTTCCCAGTCCTCGGCGCCCAGGGAGAACAGCTGGACGTCGCCGTCGAAGTGGTTGGGGTCGGGCACCACCAGGGATCCGCGTTCGCCGTGGATCTCGATGTTCGGCGACTTGGACTTCACGGCGTCGAAGCTCATGAACAGCGTGGAAAGCGCCCCGGAGGCGTGGACCAGGATGCCCGTGACGTGGGAGTCGATGGTAACCGGCACTTTTTCGCCCTGCCGCGGCCCGGAGCCGATGGTCCGCTCGTTGCGGGTATGGCTGGCCGCGCCCAGTACCGACACCACGGGACCCAGCAATGTCACAAGGGCGGTGACGTAGTAGGGGCCCATATCCAGGAGGGGGCCGCCACCGGGCTGGTAGTAGAAGTCCGGGTTGGGGTGCCAGCGTTCATGGCCGGGGGTCACCATGGTGGCCGATGCCGAGATGGGGGCGCCGATGAGCCCGTCGTCGATGGCTTTGCGGGCGGTCTGGATTCCGGTGCCCAGCACGGTGTCAGGGGCACAGCCGACGACGACGCCTGCCTGGCGTGCCGCGTCCAGCACCTGGCGTGCCTCTTCAGTCGTGGCCGCCAGCGGCTTTTCGCCGTAGACGTTCTTGCCGGCCGCGATCGCCTTCAGTGCCACGTCGGCGTGCGCGGCGGGGATGGTCAGGTTCAGAACCAGGTCGATATCGTCAGCGGCGAGCAGTTCTTCGACCGAGAGGGCGCGGACGCCGTCGTAATCATCCGCTACGGCCCGGGCACGTGCCGGATCCAGGTCCGCCACGGCCACCAGGTTGACCTGGTCCAGCCGCCGGAAATTGGTGAGGTACTGGGCGATGATGGCTCCGCAGCCAATGATTCCGACGTTCAACGGCTTGCCCACAGCAGGCCCCTTTCGATGATGGTGCGTACGTTCTGGTCCTGGAGGATTTCGACGCGGTGGCCGGGAGTGCAGACGAAGATGCGTCCCTTGCCCCACTGGCGGGTCCAGATGGCCGGGGAGGTCACTTCGCGGTGCCAGGGATCCCACTCGCGGACTTTCTGGGTGGTGGTGGCCAGGACATCGATGTAGTCATCGGCGAGGACCCAGTACTGCTCGGTGACCAGGTCGAAGTCCTTGATGCCCTTGGTAATGGGGTGCTCCGCCGCGGCGGGCAGCATGTTGACGGTGTACGGAACGTAGTTGTCCGACTGTTCGCCGATGCACTCGTCCGGGTGCTTGCCGGGGTGGCAGGCGAACTGGCCGCCGATCAGGTGCAGGTAGTCGGAGGTGTTCCGGTAGGAGTCGGCGATGCCACCGTGCCAGCCGGCCAGGCCGGTGCCGTTTTCCACGGCCGTCCGCAGTCCGGCGAATTCGTCCTTTTCGATGGTGCTCATGGTCATGCACTGCATGATCAGGTCCACCCCGGCCATGTATTCGGCGTCGGCGTAGACCTTGGGCGATTCCTCTACCCGGACGTCATAGCCGTTGTCCTTGAGGTAGGGAATGAAGAGCTCGGTGGCCTCGTAGGGCTGGTGGCCGTCCCAGCCGCCGCGGACGACCAGCGCGTGCTTGCGATCTGTCATTAAAGTTTCCTTTGTTTGGTTGCCGGCTGGTGCCGGCGAAGCATGGTCAGCGGCTGGCGAAGGCGGCGTCGAAGGCAGCTGCCGGCGGGGCGATCCGGGCCAGTTCCTGGACCATGGCCAGCGCCTGCGGGGCGCCGATGAGCCGGTCCATCCCGGCGTCCTCCCATTCGATGCTGGTGGGACCTTCATAGCCGATGGCGTTCAAGGTCCGGAAGATGCGGTTCCACTGCACATCGCCATGCCCTGCCGTGACGAAGTCCCAGCCGCGCCGGGGGTCCGCCCAGGCAAGGTGCGAGCCCAGGCGGCCGTTGCGGCCGTCAAGCTGGCGGACGGATTCCTTCACGTGAACGTGGAAGATCTTGTCTGCGAAGTCCTGCAGGAACATCACCGGGTCCAGGTCCTGCCAGATGAAGTGGGAGGGGTCGAAGTTCAGGCCGAAGCTCTCGCGGTGCCCGATGGCTTCAAGCGTGCGCTTGGCGGTCCAGTAGTCGTAGGCGATTTCGGACGGGTGGACTTCCAGGGCGAACCGGACACCCTCTTCCTCGAAGACGTCAAGGATGGGATTCCAGCGGTCGGCGAAGTCCTGGTAGCCGGCGTCGATCATTGCCTGCGAGGCCGGCGGGAACATGGCCACGGCTTTCCAGATGGAGGAGCCGGTGAAACCCGTTACTGTCTTCACCCCGAGGCGGGCAGCCGCCCGTGCGGTGTCCTTCATGGCCTCCGCTGCCCGGCGGCGCACCCCTTCGGGCTCGCCGTCGCCCCAGGTCTCTGCCGACAGGATGTCCCGGTGGCGCTCGTCGATGGGATCGTCACACACGGCCTGTCCGGTCAGGTGGTTGGCGATGGCGAACACCTTGAGGTTGTTCTTTTCGAGGATGTCCAGACGGCCCTGGAGGTAGTTGTCGTCCTCGGCGGCCCGGCGGGGGTCAAGGTGGTCGCCCCAGCAGGCGATTTCGAGCCCGTCAAAGCCCCATTCGCCGGCAAGCCGCGCCACCTCCTCGAAGGGCAGGTCGGCCCACTGGCCGGTAAAGAGCGTGATTGGTCGTGTCATGTGAGTTCCTATTTGATCGAAGCCGTACGTTGCTCAGACTTTTTGCCATTGGCTGGAGTTGGCGGCGCTGGACTCCACCGCGGCGAGGACCCGCTGCACCTGCAGGGCGTCGGCGAAGGATGGTTCCGGTTGGCGTCCTTCACCGATGGCCGTGACGAGGTCCACCACCTGGTGGGTGAAGCCGTGTTCATATCCCAGTCCGTGGCCGGTGGGCCACCAGTTCCCCACGTAGGGATGCTCGGGCTCGGTGACGAAGATCCGACGGAAGCCCGCATCCGGGGACTCCGCCGCGTCATAGAAGGACAGGACGTTCATGTCCTCGAAATCGAAGGCGAGGGAACCCTTGGTGCCGTTGACCTCCAGGCGCATGGCGTTCTTCCTGCCCAGGGCGTAGCGCGTGGCTTCGAAGACGCCGATGGCACCTGCGGAAGCGCCGCCGTCGAACTTTGCGCTGAAGATGGCCGCATCATCCACAGTGACCTGCCCGCGCGGGGCGTCGTCGCTCAGGTCGCCGTGGCCACCCAGGCCCACCATGTCGCCCGCAAGCGGGCGTTCCCGGACGAAGGTCTCCAGCATTGCGGATACCCCGTTGATGTTCATGCCCGTGACCCACTGCGCCGCGTCGATGCTGTGGGCTCCGATGTCACCCAGGGAGCCGGACCCGGATTTGCTCTTGTCCAGCCGCCAGGTCATGGGGGCGTTGGCGTCGGAGAGCCAGTCCTGCAGGTACTGGGCACGGATGTGGCGGATCTCGCCGAGCCTGCCCTGTTCCACGAACCGTTTGGCCAGTGCCAGTGCCGGGGTGCGGCGGTAGCTGAAGCCGCACATGGAGAAGACGCCGTTCTTTGCGGCCGTTTCCGCCGCGAGCGTCATCCGCTCAGCCTCGTCCACGGAGTTGGCCAGCGGCTTTTCGCACAGCACGTGCTTGCCGGCTTCCAGGGCGGCGATGGCGATCTCGGCGTGGGTGTTCCCTGGAGTGCAGATGTCAATGAGGTCGATGTCGTCGCGCTCGATCAGGCGGCGCCAGTCAGTCTCAACAGAGTCCCAGCCCAGCTTGTCCGCGGCGGCACGGACGCCGTCGGCATTCCTGCCGGCCACCGCGGTGAGCTGTGGCTGCAGCGGCAGGTCGAAGAACCGGGGCGCGGTGCGCCAGGCGTGGGAGTGGGCTGCACCCATGAAGGCGTAGCCCACCATTCCGACCCGCAGGGGCTTGGCGGTGGTCATGTTGAAAGTCCTTTCGGTAAATTCCGGGGCGTTACTTGCTGAAGCCGGCGGTCAGGCCTGCGAGCAGCTGTCGCCGGCCGACGACGTAAAGCACCAGGATGGGCAGTGTGCTAAGCACCACGGAGGCGAGAACGGCAGGAATGTTGACGCTGAATTCACCTTGGAAGGTCCACAGGCCCAGGGGCAGGACACGCAGGCTGGGGCTCTGGGTAAGAACCAACGGAAGCAGGAACCCGTTCCAGACATGCAACCCGTTGTAGATGGCAACCGTCACAATGGCCGGCCGGGTCAGGGGCAGGGCCAGCCGCCACATGGTCTGCCACTCGCTGCAGCCGTCCAGCCGCATGGACTCGAACAGTTCGTTCGGGACGTCGCGGATGAAGTTGGACAGGATCAGCACCGTCAGCGGAATGGCGAAGGCAATGGACGGCAGCATCAGCGCCAGCAGGCTGTCATACAGGTTAAGCCGGATGATCATCAGGTAGATGGGGATGATCGTGGCCTGCAGCGGGATGGCCAGCCCCATCAGGAACATACCGTTGACCAGCTTCAGGAACCTGCCGGCGCCGCGAACGATGGCAAACGATGCCATAAATGAGATCAGCACCGTGGGAATCACGGAACCGAGCGTGACGATGGCGCTGTTCATGAAGTACTGGGCGAAGTCCGCCTCCAGGACCAGCTGGTAGTTCTCCAGCGTGGGCTCGGTGGGGATGGCCAGCGGATTCTGGCCGAAGTAGCCGGCCTGCGTCTTGAGGCTGGTGATTACCACGTAGTAGACGGGCAGGATGATGATGGCCAGCCAGATCCAGCCGCCCAGGCCACCGGGGATATTGAGGCCCCGAAGCTTGGTGCCAAGTCCCCGCTTGGCGGCTGCAGTGCTGCCAAGCGACCCGGTGCGGGCTTCCTGGGTATTGCTTTTCAGGACGGTGCTCACCCTACAAACCTTCCAATTGGCTGCCCTGCTTGTCCTTGCCCCCAAGGCGCTGGAGGAACAAAGCGAGTGCAAGGCCGATGATGACGAGAATGACGGCGATGACGCTGGCCGGACCCATGAGGTTGGCCCGGAAGCCGCGGAGGTACATGTCCAGGGCCAGGATGCGGGTGGAGTTTCCGGGCCCGCCGCCGGTGAGGACGAAGATCAGGTCGAAGTAGGTCAGTGAACCCACCACCATCAGCGTGGAGGAGGTGATGATCGTGTACTTCAACTGCGGAAGGGTGATGTGGAAGAACTGCTTGATGGTCCCGGCCCCGTCGATCTGGGCCGCCTCGTACAAAGACTTCGGGATCTGCCGCACACCGCCTTGGTAGATGAGCGTGTGGAACGGCACGAACTGCCAGGCGATGACGAAGATGACCAGGCCGAGGGCCAACTGCGGGACACCCAGCCAGTCCTGGGCAAGGAACGGCAGGCCGAGGCCGGTTGCCAGGCCGAAGTTGGGATCCAGCAGCGCCTTGAAAGCGATGGCGACGGCGGCTGAAGACAGCAGCAGGGGCAGGAAGTACAGCACGGCCAGGACCGCCCGGTAGCGCTGGCTTCCCGCGGTGAAGACGCCCAGCAGGAGGCTGATGGGCGTCTGGACCAGCCAGGAGACGATCATGATCAGGAAGGTCAGGCCCAGGGCGTTGTACAGCCCCGGATCTGCCAGCACGGAGAACCAGTTGTCCAGTCCCGCCGCCCCGATGGCACCGATGCCGTCCCAGCTGGTGAAGCTGAGGATGAGCACACCAGCCAGCGGGATGACGGCGAACACCAGGAAGAAGAACAGTGCAGGAATGGTCAGCCATGCCAGCGCGGCCTTGCGCTGTTCGGTCTGCTTGGAATTCCTGACGCCGACGCTGGGCCCCGGGGCGGTGGAGACGGCGTTACTCATTTCCCGAGGGTGCCGTTCATATTCTCGGCAAACTGCTGCGGCGTAATCGACTTCAGGAACAGCTGGTCGATGTTGTTCAGCAGGGCCTCGGCGGCGGTGGGGCTCAGTGCCTGGTCCCAGGACTGCTGGAAGCTGGGGGCGTTCTTAGCCAGGTCGTAAACGAAGTTGAGGAAATCCTTGTCCGGGGACGTGTTCAGCTTGCTCTCGATGCCGTTGACAATGGGGACCGAACCGGAGTTGATGTACGCGTCGATCATCGCGTCCGTCATGATGCCGTCCTTGAGGAACTTCTTGGCCGACTCCTTTTCCTTGTCGCTGGCCTTCGCGGAGATTGACTGGTAGTTGGCTGGGTTGCCGACGCCGTTCTTGGGGTCGCCCTTGCCGCCGGGAACTGAGGGGAACTGGACGAAGCCCAGCTTGCCGTCCTGGACGAAGTTCTTGCCGTCCTTTTTCATCGGACCGTACGTCCAGGAACCATGCAGCATCATGGCGGCCTTGCCGGTGTACAGCAGGGCCTGGTCCGCGTTCGAGTCGGCCGTAATGGAGGAGAAGCCCTTGATGAAGCCATCGGCGGAGACCAGTTCCTGGATCTTGGTGCCGGTTTCGATCACAGCCGGGTCCATCCAGGCATTGGGCTTGCCTTCGAAGATTGCCTTGAACACGTCGGGTCCGCCGATGCGGTCCAGCAGGTATTCGAGCCACATCATGGAAGTCCAGCGCGACTGGCCGCCCAGGGAGAAGGGTGCCACCCCCATGCCGTTGAAGGTCTTGACCAGGGACATGACGTCGTCCCAGGACTTGGGCGGCGTGACGCCGGCCTTCTGGAAAAGTTCCTTGTTGTAGAACAGGACGATCGGACCGACGTACATGTTGGGCAGGGCGTAGATCTTGCCGTTGACCGTGGCGGCACTGAAGGTGGAGGGGAAAAACTTCTTCTTCAAGTCCGGTTCGGAATCCAGCCAGCTGGTGAGGTCTTCAACCTGGTTTGCCTCGGCGTATGTCTTCAGCGTGCCGCCACCCCAGTTGTAGATGATGGTGGGTGCCTGGTTGGCGCCAATCGCGGTCTTGATCTTGGTCTTGTAGGCGTCGTTCTGGAAGAACGTGATCGCGATCTTGTTGTCCGGGTTTGCCTGGTTGAAGGCATCGACAGCCTTCTGCATGTTGGTCTGGTTCGGCTCACCGGACAGGAACCACATGCTGGCGCCACCATTGCCGCTGGAGGCACCCGGACCTGACGTGCCGCAGGCAGAGGTTGCGGCAACGGCAAAGGGAGTAAGGGCAGCGAGGGCGAGGAAAGAGCGCCGTGAGGTCTGGGGTTGCTTCATTGCTTCTCCATTGTGAATTTGCTGTCGAGGTACGGGGCGTCAGCTCCGACGTTCGTTCGAAACATTTCGAACGGTGATATAAGTCACGCTGTAAACTAAAGCGGCAAAAACCCCCGTAGTCAAGGGATCGTAGAGGATATTTTTGGAGAAACAGCCTAATTTGACCAAACCTTGACGGACGAAGTGCCTGTTCCTCAGAATGAATGCACTTCCCACCTTCGAAAGATTGCGAACCCATGACGACCAAATTGCCGGAGCGGACCAAACCCACGCTCGCAACCGTGGCCAGGCAAGCAGGAGTCTCAGCGCCCACTGTCTCCAAGGTGGTCAATGGCCGTGACGATGTAGCACCTGAAACCAGGGCGCGGATCCTTGCCGTGCTTGAGCAGGCGGGTTACCAGTCGCCGGTGCAGCGCCGGGCGGCCGCGGAAAGCGGGACCGTGGTCGAAGTGGTGATCGACGTGCTCGATTCCGCCTACACCATCCAGGTACTGAACGGCATCCTGCAGTTCGCCGCCGGTGCCGACGTCGAAATCCTGGTGAGTGTGACAGGCAGGTCCACACCTGGCCGGCAGACCCCGGAACGCCGGGCCCAGCGCATGCTCGAAGAGGGCAGGGCGGGGATGATCGTGGTGACCTCGGCATTCAGCGAGGCACAACTGCATGCCTTCCGCCGGCGCCAGATCCCGGTTGTGGTGATCGACCCGCTCAACCCGCCCTCCGCGGACGTGGTCAGTGTTGGCGCAACCAACTGGGCGGGCGGCAAGGCGGCCACCGAACACCTGCTGGAACTCGGTCACCGCCGCATCGCCTACATCGGCGGAATCGAGGGCTCGGAGTGCAACCAGGCGCGGCTGCATGGGTACATGGCTGCCCTGATGGCGCAAGGCATCGCGGTGGACCCTCAGTACGTGGTGTCCGGAGGCCATTTCCGCACCGAGGGCGGAGTTAGCGGATTCAAAGAGCTGCTGAAGCTGGACTCCCTCCCAACGGCCATCTTTGCCGGCAGCGACTCCATTGCCCTGGGTGTCCTCAGCGAGGCGCGGCACCACGGGATCAGGGTTCCGGAGGACATGAGCCTCATCGGTTTTGACGGCACGAACCAGGGCGAGCAGTCCGTCCCCTCGTTGAGTTCGGTGGCCCAGCCCCTTGAAGAGATGGGCAGGGCCGCACTGAGGTCACTCCTGCGCCAGGCCCAGGGCGAGGTGCTGGATTCCCACCGCGTGGAGCTGGCCACCCAAGTGATCGTCCGCGAATCCACCGCCCCGCCGGCGGCCTGACTGAACCCACTGAGCCCTGCCTCCAACGAAAGACGCGGACATATGAAAATCACCAACCTGGACACTGTGGTCGTGGACTTTTACCGGACCAACCTGGTCTTCGTCCGGCTGCGCACCGATGAGGGCCTTACCGGGATAGCGGAGGCCACCCTTGAGGGCCAGGAACATGCAGTCCGCGGAGCCGTGGCGGTCCTGGCCGACGCGGTCCGGGGCAAGGATCCGACTCGAATCACGCAAACCATCTACGAGGTAAACCGCGACGCGTACTGGCGCGGCGGACCTGTGTCGATGACCGCGCTAAGTGCCCTTGAAATGGCGATGTGGGACGTCTCAGCCCGCGCCTTGGATGTGCCAGTCCACCGCATGCTGGGCGGACAGGTCCGTGACCGGGTCCGCGCTTACGCCAACGGCTGGTTTTCCGGCGCCAAAACCCCTGAAGATTTTGCCCAGGCGGCCGTCCAGACAGTTGCGCAAGGCTTCCGGGGACTCAAGTGGGACCCCTTCGAGGCGGCCGACCTCATCCTGGAGCCACGGGACCTGCGGCGCATGCTCGAACCCGTCGCCGCTGTCCGGGAGGCGGTCGGTGATGATGTTGAACTCTTCATCGAAGGACACGGCCGGTTCGATGTGCCCACAGCGATCCGGGTGGCGCGTGAAATCGAGCAGTTCCAGCCGGTGTTCTTCGAAGAGCCGTGCCCGCCTGATGGGATCGATGCGCTCATCGAGGTTCGCAGCAAATCCCCCGTCCCCATTGCAGCGGGAGAGCGCTGGATGGGACGGAATACTTTCATTCCTGCCCTGGCCCGCAACGCCGTTGACTACGTCCAGCCCGACGTCACCCACGCCGGCGGCCTCCTGGAACTTTCGTTCATTTCCACCCTCGCGGCCGCGCATTACGTTCCGTTCGCACCGCATAACCCCAGCGGCCCGCTCAGTACTGCCGCCACCCTGCAACTGGGCGCCACCCTGCCCAACTTCCGCTACCTGGAGATCATGGCGACGGACGTGCCTTGGCGCAGCGAGATCTCGAATGAGCGCCTCCAATTGACGGACGAGGGTGATGTTCTCATCCCCGAGGGCGTTGGCTTGGGCATCGAATTGGACTTGGACGCCATCGCCGAGCGTCCGTACACGCCGCACCCGATGCGGATCTTCACTGATGCGGTCGCTGACATCCGCCCGCCGGATGCCCGCTCCTACTTCAACCTGGCCACTGCAGCCGGGGGCCCCGCCATTGGCGGGCATCGATAACCGTTGCAGGAGGCGTTGAGCTTCTCATCAACCTCCGAGCGGGTGGTGGCCTCGACAATGAGGGACTGCAACGTTTCCATGGGGTTTCCTTTCAGGGATTCGAGAGTTACCGCCACCGGCTTCGGAAGCTTGGTAACAGGAACAGCAGAGCGGTCTGGAAACAGGTGTTCCCAGACCGCTCCAGCTCTTCCGGGAATCGCTACTGCTGGTAGGCGGGGTGGTGGGCGTCGCGGGCGCCGCCGCCGGGGTTCGCCTGAAGAAGGGTGGACTGCAGTGCGTAGTACGAGGGCTTGCGCGTGTAGTCCTCCCACATCACCGTAGCTTCACCCTGACCGCTGAAGAAGACGGGAACCCACGAGTACTTGTCGTTGAAGCCCCAAATTGTGAAGGACTTGCAGTCTTCGACATTGAGGCATGCTTCGAGCGCCTGCTGGTAGTAGCTTGCCTGCTTTGCCAGCTGCGCCTCCGTGGGCTTGGTCCCGGCAGCGATGTTCATGCGGACATCGATTTCCGTCACCGCCGTCTCCAGGCCGAGGTCATCGAAGCGCTGGAGGTTCGCCTTCAGGTCACCCGGGAAGCCGTACTGCGTGCTGAGGTGGCCCTGGACCGCGAAGCCATCCACGTGCACGCCCTCTGCGAGGAGCTTGGAGATGAGGGCCACATACGCGGTGCTTTTCGGGTTGATGCTTTCTACGCCGTAATCGTTGAAGAAAAGTTTGGCGGCGGGATCAGCCTCATGCGCCCACCGGAAGGCGTCGGCGATGATCTCCGGGCCAAGTTCGCGGATCCAAATATTGTCCGAGGTCCGCAATGTGCCGTCACCGTTCAATATCTCGTTGGCGACGTCCCACTGCTGGATCTTGCCCGCATACCGGCCAACAACAGTGGTGAT
Source organism: Arthrobacter sp. FW306-07-I (assembly GCF_021800405.1). Taxonomy (NCBI): domain Bacteria; kingdom Bacillati; phylum Actinomycetota; class Actinomycetes; order Micrococcales; family Micrococcaceae; genus Arthrobacter; species Arthrobacter sp. FW306-07-I. The sequence goes on from NZ_CP084550.1 coordinate 67,459, forward strand.
GTGGTCCTTAAGGATGGACCGGAGTTCCTCCTTGCTGAAGTTGCCCTGCTCCAGCCAGGCCGGGTTTTGGCTGTGCCAGAACAACGTGTGGCCCCGGACCACCTGTCCGTGCTGTTGGGCGAATTCCACAATCGCGTCCATCTCTGCGAAACGGTACTGGTCCCGCTGCGGGTGGATGAATTCCCACTTTGCCTGGTTTTCCGGTGAGACCGAGCTGAACTCGGAGGCCAGGACGCTGCGGTACTGCTGGTCGAAGGTGAAGGGATTGGGGTACGGCATGGTCTCGTGGTGGCCGCCGCCGGCGACGGCGGTACCGATGCGCAAATCCTTTGGCGCGGCCCAGCGCAGGGTGTCCTGCTTGGCCAGTCCCGGCGGCTGCGGGGTGTCGTTCCCGCCGGCCAGGGCAGGTAGTGCCGTGGGAAGGGCGAACGCCGAGGCAAGCACTGCAGCGGCGAGAGTCTTGGCAACCTTCATTGAGAGCTCTCCTTTGAGGTACGAGTGGATCGGGTGGGGAAGCCGACCCGCGGTTCCGGAAAATTCCGGAACCGCGTCGTTGTAACTTAGGAATCTTCTCAGCGCTGCGTCAAGGGTTTTCGCAGAAAGTTTCGGATCCGCGTATTTGTGAAGGCCTATACTTGCAGCGAAAGCAGGAGGAAATGCGTGCGCGAGACCCAACGCCCGGCAGTCACAATTTCCGCGATCGCGGCGGAAGCCGGCGTCTCGGTACCCACCGTTTCCCGCGTGCTGAACGGGCGTGGAGACGTTTCGCCACGTACCCGCGAACGGGTGGAAAACTTGTTGCGCGACCACGGTTACAAGCGGAGGGGCGTCCGTCCGGAGGTACGGTCGGGCCTTATCGACCTTGTCTTCAACGACCTGGACAGCCCCTGGGCCGTTGAAATCATCCGTGGTGTGGAGGAAGCTTCCAATGAAGCCGGGGCATCCACGGTGGTGTCGGCCATCCACCGCAGGGCAGGCACAACGTCCACGCGGCAATGGCTGGACAACCTCAGCGCCAGGGCGACCGACGGTGCCATACTCGTCACTACCGACCTCGATCCCTTCCTGCAAGCGGAACTGCAGCGCCTGGACGTGCCCGTTGTGGTGGTCGATCCTGCCGGCGTCCCTGACCTGGAGGTGCCCACAATCGGCGCAACCAACTGGATGGGGGCTGTCGGTGCCACCGAGCATCTCACCGGTCTGGGCCACCGGCGGATCGGCTTCGTGGCCGGTGTGCCGGGCTTGTGGTGCAGCCGGGCCCGGCTGGACGGCTACAGGGCAGGCCTTGATGCTGCCGGCATTGCCTTTGATCCTGCCCTTGTAGTGGAGGGGGACTTCGATTACGAGTCGGGTTTCCGCGCTGGCTGCAGGCTCCTTGAATTGGCCGACCGGCCCTCTGCCGTGTTCGCTGCGAGTGACCAGATGGCATTGGGTGTGTATGAGGCGGTCCGCAAAAACGGGCTCCGCGTGCCGGAAGACATCAGTGTGGTGGGCTTCGATGACCTTCCGGAAGCCCGCTGGGCCTCTCCGCCTCTGACGACCGTGCGGCAACCGCTGGCCGAAATGGGCAAGCTCGCCGCGCGCACCATCCTCAGGATGCTGCAGGGTGAAGGCGTGGAGAGTCCACGCGTGGAGTTGGCCACGAGGCTCGTCCCCCGGGAGAGCACGGCGCCGCCACGCCGGCAGTGATTGCTCCTCTTCGGCTCAGTTCCCCCAACAACCCTTGACGTGGCTCCGGACAGCTCCCTACGCTGTTCAAATTCCGGAAGTTTCCGGAAGTTCCTGTGACCTGAAGAGGTAGCAATGAAGATGCCACCACGACGTCTCGATCTGATGCCAAAGACTGTGCTGCCCCTGGCTGCCATCGCCCTGGCGGCAGCCGCCGCTGTTCCGGCGGGGCTTGCAACTGCGGCTCCTGCCCTTGCGGACCAGGCAACGCCGGCCGTTGTCGACTCCACCCGGCACGACGGCAATTACCTGAGCCTGACCTTCGACGACGGCCCCGATCCTGTCAACACACCCAAGCTGCTTGCCGTGCTGGAGAAGCACCACGTGAAGGCGACCTTTTGCCTTTGGGGTGACCACGTGAAGCAGCACCCTGAAATCGTCCGGCAGATAGCTGACGCCGGGCATACGCTCTGCAACCACACCATGTACCACGACGACATGTCCACGTGGAGCACCGAGGCGATCAGGGCGGACCTGGAAGAGACAAGTGCCGTCATCCGCGACGCCGTTCCGGATGCCACCATCAACTATTTCCGGGCCCCTTACGGCAGCTGGGGACAGACGCCGGAGGTAGCCGCTGACATGGGGATGCAGCCTCTCGGGTGGCGCCTGGCCATCGGAGATTGGGAGCCGCCGGGAACGCCGGAACTGGTCCGCCGCCTCCGGGAGGGCATCACCCCCGGGGCGGTAGTCCTCATGCATGACGGCGGCGGCGATAGGAGCCAAACAGTCGACGCCGTCGACCAGATCATTCCCGAACTCAGGTCAGAGGGGTGGCGCTTCGACAAGCCCGCCCGCCGGGGCTGACTGAAACAACAAGAGGAAGCTGTGGATCGCGGAGCTAACGATCCACAGCTTCCAACTCCGGCTCGTTCGCCGACCTTTCCGGGCAGGGCCCCACCGACCCCCGCCGCACCAGGGTGGCCGTGAACTGCGCGGGGGCGGCGGAAGGCAGCCCCTCCATCTGCCGAATCAGTGCCTTGGCTGCTGCCACCCCCATGTTGTAGACCGGTTGGGCGATGACGGTCAGAGGCGGGCTTGTGAGCCTGGTCCACGCAAAGTCGTCGTACATCAGGAATGACACGTCGCCCGGAATGGACAGGCACAGTTCCTGGATGGCCTCCACCACGCTCAGGGCGATCAGACCGTCGGACGCCACCACGGCGGTGGCCCGGTCCGGCCCCCGCAGCACCTCACGCGTAATGCTCCGAATGGAGTCTTCGTCGCCTGCATTCAGCCGGACCAGGTCCTCCGGAAAATCCAGCCCGGAGTCAAGGTAAGCCTCCCGCATGCCCTCGATGCGGTCAGCGATCTGGGAAGACCCAAGCGCCATCCCGGCCGTGTAGGGAGCGTCTGTCGTCAGCGTTGAAATAAAGGCGATGCGGCGGTGCCCCGCATCCAGCAGGTACTGGGTGGCTTCCCGGGAAATCCGTGCCATGTCCACGGCCATGGTCTCCACCGGCATGTCACCGGCCGTGCGGTCAATGAAGACCAAGGGCCGTCCCGACCGGTGCACTTCCTGGAGGTGTCCGGTGTCCACCGATGACGCAGGAGCGACGATGAGACCGTCCACGCGCTTGTCCAGCAGGACCCGGACCGCATCCACTTCGGCAGCCCGGTCCTCGTCCGTGTTGACCAGGATGACGTTGTAGCCGGCCTTCTTTGCGGTGTCCGTGATTCCCCGCGTGGCCAAGCCAAAGTGCGGGTTTTCGATATCACCCACAACCACCCCGATGGTGTGTGACTTCCCGGTGTTCATGCTGCGGGCAAGCTCATTAGGCCGGTAGGCAAGCGCCTCGGCAGCAGCGAGGACGCGTTCGCGGACATCCTCGCTGACGGCCCCGTAATTCCCTAGTGCCCGCGCGGCCTGGGCCTTGGAAACCTGGGCAGCCTTGGCGACGTCGGCAACGGTGACGTCCCGCCGTCGTGCTCCTTCAGCCTTCATCTTCACCTTTCGAGGGGCTGTTGACGGCCCCTGTGACTTCAGCTACATTTCTATCCATCGATGTGAGTCCGGTCTCAATCCTAGGGTGTGAGACCGGACTCAACAAGAGCATCGGCGACTTTCTTCGGCGGCCCTGACAGCACCGCCTCCCTCCCAACGATTGGACAACGCTGTGAAGAAAAAGAACCTCCGCCCGGCCGGATTTGCCGCCGCCGCACTTGCAGCGGTACTGGCACTTTCCGGCTGCAGCTCCACCTCCGCAGCTTCCACTACGGAAAACAACCCCTACGGCCTGATCCAGCCTGGTACCATCCGCGTTGCCAGCCTGGGCGACTCCAAGCCCTACACCTTCGCCGACGCTTCCGGTAACTTCACCGGCTTCGACGTGGAACTGTTCAAGGATGTGGCCCACCGGGCCGGTGTGGACAACGTGGTCTTCACCGGACAGGACTTCTCCGGCCTCCTTGCCGCAGTTGCCAACGGGCAGTTCGACGCCGGCGTGGCCGCGATCGGCATCACGGACAAGCGCAAGGAAACCGTGGACTTCTCCGACGGCTACCTGGCCGGCTACCTGACGGTGATCACCACCAAGAATTCCGGCATCACCGGTGTGGACGGCCTGGCCGGCAAACGCCTGGGCGTGGTGCAGGGCACGCTGCAGGAAGCCTACGCGGTGAAGAACTTCACCTCTGCCAGCCTGGTGCGGTTCCCGGACAACAACACCGCCATTGCCGCAGTGAACAGCGGCACGGTGGATGCACACTTCCTGGATTACGAGGCAGCGAAAGCCTACGAGGAACAGCACGGCCTGGTCAGCGCCGCGGACATTCCGTCCTTCGACGCCCCGGCCGGGTTCGCCGTGGCCAAGGGCAAGACCGCTTTCAAGGAAGCCCTGAACAAGGGACTGGCAGCTGCGATGGAGGACGGGACCTGGAAAAAGCTCTACCAGAAGTGGTTCCCGGGCTCCCCGATGCCCGAGCAGTACCTGCCCAAGGCCGAACAGGGCGCCTCCGCGTCGCCCACGCCGAGCAAGTAGGCAAGTAAGCACATAGGCGCCGGAGCCAGCAAGGCTTCAGCACATTGCCGGGCGGGCTGCAGCCCGCGGCGCGCCCGGCACCTTCACCCAATCAACGTCTGAGAGCAATCATGGACTGGTTCAACACCATCATCCGAACTTTCTTTGACTTCGGCGCTATGGCCGAGGTCCTGCCCCAACTGCTGGCGGTCGGCCTGCTGAACACGCTGATCATTTCCATTGCCGCCACCGTCCTTGGCACGGTGCTGGGAATGGTGGTGGCCGTCATGGGCATCTCACCGTCCAAGTGGCTGCGCATCCCGGCCCGGATCTACACCGACCTGTTCCGTGGCCTGCCGGCCATCCTGACCATCCTGCTGATCGGCCAGGGCTTCGCACGCCTGAGCCAGTCGATCTTCGGCCCGTCCCCCTACCCACTCGGCATCATCGCGCTTAGCCTGATCGCCAGCGCCTACATCGGCGAAATCTTCCGCGCCGGCATCCTTAGCGTGGACAAGGGCCAGGGCGAGGCCTGCCGCGCCCTGGGCATGAGCTACGCCAAGTCCATGGCCCTGGTGGTGGTCCCGCAGGGCGTCCGCCGGGTCCTCCCGGCCCTGGTGAACCAGTTCATCGCCATCGTCAAGGACTCCTCCCTGGTCTACTTCCTGGGCCTGCTGGTCAGCGAACGCGAACTGTTCCGCGTGGGCCAGGACGCCGCCGTGCTCTCCGGCAACCTCTCACCCCTGGTCGCCGCGGGCCTGTTCTACCTGGTGATCACCGTCCCGCTGACCCACCTGGTCAACTACTTCGACAACAAGTTCCGCACCGGCCGCCGCCGCCCCGTACCGCCCACCAGCGGGCTGAAGGAAGTCAAGGAACTCGCCTCCGCTTCGCCGCTCACCACCGGGAGCAACACATGACCACCCCCACCAAAGACACCACCAGCGGCCAGGAAGCCCCAACGTTCCACGGCTCGTCCCTGGAACTGCGCAACCTGACCATGGCCTACGGCGACATCGAGGTCCTGCGCAACGTCAGCCTCACGGTCGCCCCGGGCACCACCACCTGCATCATCGGCCCCTCCGGCTCCGGCAAGTCCACCCTGCTGCGCGGCATCAACCGGCTCCACGAGCCCAAAGGCGGCGATGTGCTCCTGGCCGGAGACAGCACCCTGGGCAGCAACCCGGACACGCTGCGCACCCGGATCGGCATGGTCTTCCAGCACTTCAACCTCTTCCCGGACCACACCGCCGAAGAAAACGTGGCCCTGGCACTCTGGGCCGTCAAGGGGATGCCCAAAGCCCAGGCCATGGCCAAAGCCCGCCAGCGCCTTGCCGAGGTAGGTCTCGCCGAACGCGCCGACCACCGCCCCCGCGACCTCTCCGGCGGCCAGCAGCAGCGCGTCGCCATCACCCGGGCCCTGGCCATGGAACCCGAAGTCATGCTCTTCGACGAAGCCACCAGTGCCCTGGACCCCGAACTGGTCAAAGGCGTCCTGAGCCTCATGGCCGGCCTGGGCCGCCGCGGCATGACCATGCTCGTGGTCACCCACGAAATGGGATTCGCCCGCAAAGTCGCAGACCAGGTGGTCTTCATGGATGAAGGCGAAGTGGTCGAAGCAGGAACTCCCACCCAACTTTTCGACAACCCCCGCAGCGAACGCCTCCAACGCTTCCTCTCCGAGGTGCTCTGATGCGCACTGTTGCAGCGGCACCCATCCGGACCGCCGTCGTCGGCTTTGGGATCTCCGGCAAGGTGTTCCACGCGCCGCTGATTGCGGCCAACCCGGATTTCTCGCTTGACGTGATCGTGACGGCGCAGCCGGAACGGGCTGCGGAGGCGGCACGCCTCTACCCGCAGGCACGGATTGTCGGAACCCCGGAGGAGCTCTTCGTCCTGTCCGCCGACCTGGATTTGGTCATCCTGGGCACCCCGCCGCACACCCACTTCGGGCTGGCGGCAGCGGCCATCGCCCACGGCCTGCACGTGGTGGTGGACAAGCCTTTCGTGCCCACGTCCGCCTTGGGGGAGGAACTGATCAGCAGGGCGGACGACGCCGGGGTGCGGCTTACGGTGTTCCAGAACCGCCGGTGGGACGCGGACTTCCTGACCCTCCGGAAGGTCCTGGCCTCCGGAGCGCTGGGTCAGGTCAGCAGCTTCGAGTCACGTTTCGAATGGTGGCGGCCGGAAGGCTTTGGAAATTGGCGGGACACGGTATCCCTGGCCGAAGGCGGCGGGATCCTCCACGACCTGGGCGCCCACCTGATCGACCAGGCCATCCAGCTGTTCGGCCCGGTGGATCAGAGCTACGGCGAGACCGCCAACCGCGGCCCGCATCCGGACGCAGCCGACACTGAGGCTTTCGTGTCCCTGCTGCACGCATCCGGCGTCCGCTCACGCCTGTGGATGAACGGCATGGCTGCCCAGGCGGGCGCCCGCTTCCACATCCTTGGCTCGCAGGCCGCCTACACCAAATGGGGACTCGACGGGCAGGAACCTGCCCTCGCAGCGGGGATCCCGCCGTCGGACCCGGCCTATGGCATCGATCCCCAGGAGCGTTGGGGGCTCTTGGGGGTCGATGGAGCAACGCGTCCCGTTCCTGCCGAGCGCGGCGACTACCCGCAGTTCTACGTGCAGCTGGCCGCCGCCCTTCGCGGGAACGGACCGCTGCCGGTGGATCCCGCCGGTCCGCTCGAAGTCCTGAAGGTCATCGAGGGCATCCACGCCCTGGCCTGACTGCCCGCGCTCTGTTCCGTTGACGCACCGTTCGCGTCCATCCCAACCACGAATTCCACAGAAAGGGACACCAATGTCCTCTGCTCCAGCTTCCAAGCGCGTCGCGATCATCGGCGGCGGCATCCTGGGCGTTTCCACTGCCGTGCACCTGCTCCGCGAAGGCGCCTCCGTGATCCTGCTGACCGAGCGCGGACTCGCCAGCGAAGCCAGCGGCCGCTCGCTGTCCTGGCTCAACTCCGCCGGCGAACGGTCCACCCCGTACCACCAGCTGCGCGTTGCCGGCGTGGACCGCTACCGCACCCTCTTCGCCTCGGACCCCAAGCGGGAGTGGCTCCAGTTCGGCGGCGGCCTCATGTGGAACGCGGCCGGCCAGGCCGACGCCACGGAGGCGCGGCATGCCTACGAGAAGTCCATCGGCTATGACTCGAAGCTGCTTGCCCCGGAGGAGATCGCCTCGGCTACCCCCGGCGTCGATTCCAGCGCCGTGACGGACAAGGCCATCTTCAACCCCGGCGAAGGCTGGGTGAGCCTGCCGGACCTGATCGACTTCCTGATGGAGGAGTTCCACGCCCGCGGCGGCGAGCTGGTGCTCAACGCCGGCAAGGCCTCCGTCATGGTGGAGGGTGGCAGGACCGCCGGGGTGGAAACCGCGGCGGGCGGGACGTACCCGGCCGACGCCGTCCTGGTGGCCTGCGGCGCAGCGACGCCCGCCGTCGTCGAACCCCTGGGTGTGCACATTCCCAACGGTTCGCCCGTCTCCATGCTGGTGGTGACCAAGCAGGTGCAGCACGAGGTCACCGCCGTGATGAACACCCCCCGCGCCGCGCTGCGGCCCAACCCGGGCGGCACGTTCGCCCTGGACCACGACTGGTACGAGGAGCACATCACTGAGCACGCAGACGGCTCCTTCACCATTCCGGACGACGTGGTGCAGGAACTGGCCGACGAGGCCTCCAAGCTGGTGGCCGGCAACCCGGAACTCAAGCCGGCCTCCTGGAAGATGGGGTACAAGCCGATCCCGGGCGACGGCGAGCCGGTCCTGGGCGAACTGGGCCAGGTACCGGGCTGCTTCGTCGCCTTTACGCACTCCGGTGCCACCTTGGGACTCATCGCCGGCGAACTGCTGGCCGGTGAGATCCTGACGGGCAGGAAGCACCCCATGCTGGCGACGTTCCGGCCCGGCCGCTTCTCCTAGGCACGCCTGGAAAAACGAGGCGGGGCGGCAGTCTGCAGCCCCGCCTCTTCCGCATGCCGGGGGTGAGGTTCCGCTCAGGCGCCCAGGTGTCCCGTGAGGCGTCGGTGGAAGCCGGTGCTGCGTTCGTCGAGGCCTTCGATCGCCACCGTGGCTCCGTGGTCCCCGTACTTGGTTTCGATGGAGTCGAGCGCGGCGACGGTTGAGGCGTCCCAGATCTGCGCGCGGCTGAGGTCGATGGTCACCGAGGCGGGATCGTCGGCGTACGCGAACTGCTCCACCAGGTCATTGCTGCTTCCGAAGAACAGCGGCCCCACCACGTCGTAGCGGACGGTTCCACCGTCGTCCGCCAGGGTCCGATCCACCGTGATGACGTGGGCCACCCGGCGGGCGAACAGCACCATCGCCAGGATGACGCCCACCAGCACACCGTATGCCAGGTTCCCCGTGAAGACCACGACGGCGACGGTGACCACCATGACCAGCGTCTCGGGCACCGGCATCCGCTTCAGGGTGGACGGCTTCACGCTGTGCCAGTCGACGGTGGTCACGGCAACCACCATCATCACCGCGGCAAGGGCCACCATGGGAATCTGGCCCATGATCGAGCTGAGCCCGGTCACCAGTGCCAGCAGGAACAGCCCGGCCACGAGTGTCGAAATGCGGGTGCGGGCCTGGCCGGTCTTCACGTTGAGGACGGTCTGCCCGATCATGGCGCAGCCGGCGATGCCCCCATAGAAGCCGGCAAGGATGTTCGAGACGCCCAGTGCCCAGGACTCGCGGCCCTTGTGCGAAGGGGTCTCTGTGATGTCGTCCACGAGCTTCGCCGTGAGGAGGGTTTCCATGAGTCCGACGAAGGCCACGCTCAGCGCCGTGGGCAGGACCAGCTGGAAGGTCTCAAGGTTTACCGGAAAAAGGAATGCCGTGAACCCGGGCAGCTTGCCCGTGAGCGGGCCTTCGTCCGAGACGTTCGGCACGGTCAGTCCGGCGATGATGACGATTGCGGTGACGACGACGATGGCCACCAGGGGCGACGGGACCACCTTGGTGAACCGGGGCAGGATGAAGATGATGGCGAACGTCAGGGCGAACAGGGCGTAGGCGAGCCAGGGGACGTTGAGGACATGGGGCACCTGCGCCATGAAGATCAGCACGCCCAGGGCGTTGACGAACCCGATCATCACCGACCGTGGAATGAACCGCATCAGCCTCGCCAGCCCGGCCAGGCCAAAGACAACCTGGATCACGCCGGCAAGGAGCACTGTGGGCAGGACGTACTCGACGCCGTGCCCGTGGACCAGCGGAGCGATCACCAGGGCGACGGAACCGGCGGCCGCGGTCACCACACCAGGGCGTCCGCCCAGGATGGACATGGCCAGGGCCAGCACGATCGAGGCGACAAGGCTCACCATGGGATCGACACCGGCCACGATCGAAAATGAAATGACTTCCGGAACCAGTGCGAGCGTGGTGACCATCCCGGCCAGGACCTCGCGGCTGAGCTGCCGCGGGGAACGCAGGGCGGTGAGGACTGTGATCGGTTGCCGAAGGGGACGGGTGCGGTCAGCGACGGCCAAGGAGCGGCTCCAGGGGACTGGGCTCTGGGAGAGCGGTGTGCAAAGTTTCTGTGCGCCACGGTGCGCCGGGTCCCGCCCTGCCATGGAAGACAATGGGGGTGGAGGGAATGCGCCGGTGATATCGGCTGCGCATGCAACACTACCCCGGGGCCCTGAAGAGGCAGTAAGTATGGCTGATAAAATGACCGGGTTGCAGGGCGGCCTTGTGAAGCTGGGGCGAGCAGTGCCGTAACGAAGTAGGGGACCACACAATCATGACGGCAGGCGGGTCGCACCTCAGGACATCGGAAAGCAGGCCGGGCACGTCGGCCGAGGCTTCCATGCCTGCCAAGGGTCGTGCCTACCTGGCAACCCTCGAGGGTTTCATCGGCGCCCTCATGATGTTCGTCGGCTCCATCGGAACGGGCTGGATCGCCAACGGTTCCCCCATGATCCGCCAGCCTGTGGTGATCGCGCTCCGCACCGAAGGCTGGGGGGTGGCGGTGTCCACTGTCCTGCTGACGGCCGGCGCCATGCTGCTGATGCGCTCGTGGCTGCGCCTGGGCCAGCGGCTGGGGGACTGGGGACAGTCGTCCCTGCGTTCCGTGGTGGTGGCCATCTCCGCGTGGTCCCTGCCCCTGCTGTTCTGCGTGCCGGTCTTTTCCCGCGACGTCTACGCTTACACCGGTCAAGGCAGGCTGGTGATGGAGGGCCAGAACCCGTACGAGGTGGGCATTTCCACCCTCAACAACTGGTTCGCCCTGGGCGCCGATCCCGCCTGGGCCGAAAACCGGACCCCCTACGGCCCCTACTTCCTGTGGCTGGCGCGGGCGGTGGTGGGACTGACGGGAGCCCAGCCGGACGCGTCCGTCCTGCTCTTCCGGCTGCTGGCCGGCGTCGGGGTGCTGCTGTGCGTCATCTACGTGCCCAAACTGGCCGAACTGCACGGCATCAACGGTGCGCGCGCCCTCTGGATCTCCGTGGCCAACCCGCTCTTCCTGATCAGCTTCATCGCCAGCGCCCACAATGACGCCCTGATGGTGGGTCTCGCCGTCGCGGGCGTGTACCTCGCCGCCACCCGCCGCTACCTGCTTGGCATCCTCCTGGTCACCGCCTCCATCGGCATCAAGCCCATTACCGTGCTGCTGCTGCCGTTCATCGGCATCATGTGGGCCGGTCCTTCCGCCACCTGGCCGCGCAAGTTCCTGATGTGGGCCGCGACGGCGGGCATCAGCTTCGGCGTCCTGGTCCTCAGCGGCATCCCATTCAATCTGGGCATCGGATGGACCTGGGCCATCATGGATCCCACCCCCGGCTACACCGGCTACTCACCGTCAGGCTTCCTCGGCCAACAGGTGGAGATGCTCGCCAACGCGCTGGGACTGCCCGGCGGGACGCTGGCCACGTGGCTGCGGACCGCCATGAAGTGGGCCGCCATCGCCCTGGTCCTGCTGCTGATGTTCCGCGGCGACTACTCCCGGGCGGTGCGCCGGATGGCCCTGGCGTTCACCGCCGTCGTGATGCTCTCGCCCATCATCCAGCCCTGGTACATCCTGTGGTTCCTGCCGTTCCTTGCCGTCACCGGGATCCGGGACGACTGGCAGATCCGGTCGCTGTACGTGGGCGTGACGTTCTTTGTCGTGTTCGGCGCCCAGGACCAACTCTCGGTCTGGTCCTTCGTGGAACTGCCCATCGACGCCTCGTCCCTGGCGTTCTTCACCGCCCTGGCGTTCACGTTCTACCTGCTGGTTTTGGACGTCCACACGCGCAAACTGCTCATCGAAGGCAAACCGCTGGACCTGGCCCGCCGGGGCTGGGAGTGGGCTCTGGAACGCCGGGCCCAGCGCCGGGCAGCGGCCGCCCGCCAGGGCGACAGCGCCGCCGTCGAACGCCGCGAAGCCCCTTAGGCTCCCGCCGGAACCGTCGCTGCAGTCTTCCGTCCCAGCTCGGCCGTCCGCTTCACCGACCACCACAGCAGCACCACCAGGAGCACGTTGCGGGTGGTGAGGATGGCGGCCATGACCGGGTGGGCGTGGATGAGCGGGGTGTAGAACAGGGGGTAGATCACGAAGGTTGTCATGGCGATGCCCATGAGCAGGGCCGCCGGGACTTTCCACCGCTCCCAGTCGTGCGTCAGGCCCGCAATGATCACCGGGGCCAGCCAGATGATGAACTGCGGCGAGCCCACCTTGTTGAACACAATGAACGCGGTGACCATCATGAGCGAACCCTCAAGGAAGAGTTCCTCACGCTCCGCGCCGCGGCGCATGGCCCGCACCAGCAGGATGGCCGCGGTGACGGCGGCGAGGATCAGCAGCGGCTGCATGAGGAACGCCGCGGTGCTGGCTCCCGGCCCGTAGACCTCGGTGGAGTTGATGGCCGTGTTGTCCGCCATTTTCGAACCGGCGATATGGAACACGCTCAACCAGACCCAGGGGGTGGAGAACGTTGCCTCGAGCTGCATGCCGCGCTCGCCCTGGTTCAGGAGGAAGTCCATGATGTGCGGGAGGCCGCCGGACAGCCACGTCCCCAGGCCCACGACGGCGGTGACGGCAACGCCGGCGAGCACCACCTGGAGGCGCTTGTGGCTTGCGATGACGATGGGCACCAGGACGGCGGCCGGCCACACCTTGATCCACGTGGCAATGCTGAGCAGAAGGCCCGCCACCACGGGCCGTTCGGCGGCGTAGAGCAGGGCGATCAGCACGATCGGGGCCGTGATGCCTTCCACCCGGGCGAAGCTCAGGTAGCCCATGAAGACCGTGAAGAACAGCCACCACCAGGCCGGCGCAACGCCCGTCACTTTCCGGGGGCCCCGGGTGAGGTAGAGCAGGCCGACGGCGTTGAGCGCCGCGATGATCAGGAACCAGACCAGGAGGTAGAGACTGGGCCCGGCAAGGTTGGCGAGGAAGATGGGGATCTGCGCCAGCACCGGATAGACCCAGGGGCTGATCTTGCCGGTCAGGTCCGCCGGGTTGTAGCCGTCCATGGCCCACTGCCGGTACTGCTCGGTGTCGCTGAACGTATCGCCGTTCAGGAAGAAGGACGCCATCCAGCCCAGGAAATAGAGATGGACGACGGCGAAGCCCCACCAGACACTGGACGGGCGGGCGAACCAGTCCACCACTTTTGCCGGGAGCAGTTTGGTGCGGACCGTCACCAGGCGGTCAAAGAACCTCGTGGAAATCTTAGGTCTCCTTGAGCGCGGGGGCAGGTGCGGCCGTCTTCTTGCCCAGCGAGTAAAGGCGCCGGACGCTCCACAGGAACAGCACCACCAGCAGGACGTTGCGGATGGTCAGCACCAGCGCCATCCAGGGGTTGTTGTGGCTGAGGGCATCGTAGAAGAGGGGGTAGATGAAGTACGTGGCCACGGCGATGGCGATCAGCATCAGTGCCGGGACACGCCATTCCCGCCAGTTGTGGGCAAGGCCGACGGCGACGGCGGGGCCCAGCCACACCATGAACTGCGGGGAGCCCACCTTGTTGAACACCACGAAGGCGGTGGCCAGGGTCAGCGCGCCGGCCAGGAGCAGTTCGGTGCGGTCCACACCGCCGGCCACCCTGTGCTGCTTGCCGTTGTGCAGGGCCCAGAAGGTCAGCCCGGCCACCAGTACGGCGGCCAGGACCAGGAGCGGCTGCATGAGGACGGACAGGATGGCGGTGCCCGGCCCGTCCACCTGCATCGAGTTGATGTCCGTATTCATGTACATGCGGGAGCCGCCCACGTTCAGGACGGAAAGCCAGAGCCAGGGGGTGGTGAAGGTGGCCTCGAGCTGCATTCCGCGGTCACCTTGTTGCGTGAGGAAGTTCAGCAGCTTGGGAACGCTGCCCAGCACGGCTGCCAGCGCCACGACGCCGGCCGTCACCGAGATCCCTGCCAGCACCACCAGCAGGCGGTTCTTTACGACGGCGAAGAGGGCCAGCATGATGGCCGCCGGCCACACTTTTACCCAAGTGCCGATGGCCAGCAGGACCGAGGCGATGAACGGGCGGTTGACGCCGTAGGCCAGGGCTACCAGGACCAGCGGGGCGGTGAGGCCGTCAACGCGGGCGAATCCCAGCCAGCCCATCAGGAACGTGAAGGCCAGCCACCACCAGCCCGCGGGGATGGCACTGCTGTTGCGGCCGCGGGCAGTGAGTTTCAGCAGCGCCCAGCCATTGAGGACCGTGGTCATGAGGACCCACAGGAAGAAGAACGGTGCGGGTCCGGCCATGCCCGCGATGGCCATGGGGATGAGGGCCAGGATGGGGTAGACCCAGGGACTGGGGCCGCCGCGGAGGTTGGCTTCATTGAACCCCGCCATGGCCCAGTCACGGTAAATGAAGGTGTCGCTGAACGCCTCGCCACGCAGGGAGAGCGACGCTGCGAAGATGAGGAAGACAAGGTGCACCACGATGAAGCCGCCCAGCAGGCCGCGCCCGGTGTTCAGCACGCTCCGCACCGGGGTGGGGAGGAGGACGTTGCGGATCCTGGTCAGATTGCCGAAGAGAGCGTCGGTGGAAATGGCGGAATCCTTGTCAGGTCGTTGCACAGTCAGCGGTGGCACAATGTGGCCCGGGGTCAGGCCGCGGGGCGGGGTTTCAGGGGCAGCCGGAAGCCGGAAAAATCAGCTTCCACTCCTGTCCAACTCTAATTGACGGTGGCCTGCGGCCAGTAATTGTCAAGACAAAGCAAGGCAGACAGCCCGCTGACCTGCGTCATTTATCTAAAGTTGCTGGCCCTTATCTGCTCGGGCACCATAGTGCGAGGCACGAAAGTGCCCACCGCCTATGCAGCCAGGGGGAGCGCTGGGCGGCGCCTGCCCACCCCGGCCCCCAAAGACATAAAGGCAAGACATTGAACTTCCCCCTGACCCTCACCGTGTCCGACCGCCAAAGCATGGACAGCGAACTCGACGCCGCCGTCGCAGCCGCTAAGGCCCACGCGCTCAGCGGCAAGCGCCACGGCATCCTGGTAACCCGCCACGGCGTGAACCAGTTCACCGTTGACCTCAGCGAGACGGTTCCCTTCGGCGTAACCCGCGAGTGCCAGGCCTGGTAAGGCTCCTTTTCAGCAGGCCTTCGTCAACCCACCTCCGGTAGCCGCCGCAGGGCAGCCGCCTTTCGCATAGGTGCTTGTGGCACAATCCTGTCTTTAGGCACCGTCCTGTGCTGCCGCCGTCGTCAGCGTTTTGCGGCTCCGGCGGCCTAGGCGCCGGCCCCGTCGCCGCCGTTGCCGGCCACGCGGTTGCTGTGCTGCTGCAGCCGGTCGATGTGCTTTGACGCCTCAGCCTTGCTCATGTCTGCAGGCAGTTCCTCCCCGGCCTCGCGTGCCAGCGTGTCGAGGTAGCTGCGCTGTGCCGCCGTCATGGGTTCGTCCCCAGTCACCCAGTCTTCCGGGTCCCTGTTGAGGCCTGCATTGGGTTCGGGTTCCGGGCTGCCGATTGTTTCCTGGTTGCTGTCGCTCATGGGTACGAGTCTAGGTGGGCGCGCTGACATTCCGCAGGAACCCGGTTTGCATAAGTAACTGAATCCTGGAGACGTTGAGTTGGTAGGGAAAGCCAAACTGGACCAGGAGGACTGCTCAATGGATACGAAGCTCAAAGTGGCTGTGCTGGGAACCGGAATCATGGGGGCGGCCATGGCCCGCAACCTCCTGCGTGCCGGTCACGACGTCTCGGTGTGGAACCGGGACCCGGCAAAAACCGAACCGCTGGCTGCGGACGGCGCACACCGGGCCGCCAACCCCGCCGAAGCAGTGGCAGATGTTGATGTGGTCCTGACCATGCTGTACGACGCCGCCGCGGTGGAGCAGGTCATGCGCTCCGCGGCCCCGGGGCTCAAGGCCGGTACGGCCTGGGTTCAGTCCACCACCGTGGGCGTGCGGGACGTACCCGTCCTGGCTGGCCTGGCCGGCGAGCTTGGCCTGGACCTGGTGGAGGCGCCGGTCTCAGGTACGCGCGGTCCTGCCGAAGCCGGCCAGCTGCTGGTCCTTGCCGCCGCGCCCGAAGCTGTGCGCCGGCGCGTGGAGCAAGTCCTCGACGCCATCGGCGCCCGCACCATCTGGACTGGGGAAGACGCCTCAACCGGATCGGCAGCCCGCCTCAAGCTCGTGGTCAACAGCTGGGTCATCGCCGCCTCCAACGCCGCCGGGGAAGTGGTTGCGCTCGCCGAAGCCCTTGGGGTCGATCCGCAGCAGTTCCTCGGCGTGATCGAAGGCGGCGGCCTTGACCTTCCTTACTTGCGGACCAAGATGGGCCTCATCATGGAAGACGGCCTGGACCCCGCCTCCTTCGCAGTGGATACGGCGTGCAAGGATGCCCACCTCATTGTCGATGCGGCTGCTGAGCAGGGCGTGAAGCTCGACGGCGCGGAAGCTTTCGCCGCAAGGTTGGACCGGGTGTCGGAGCAGGGTCGGGCCAAGCAGGACATGGCTGCGGCCTATTACGCCAGCCGGTAGCAGGCAGGGTCCTTCCGAGGAACGGCCGGGACCGCGGGGAGAATGGGGGATAACGCTTGCCCGTTGACGTAACGGGGGTCACCTTCTATATTGGATGAATCGATTCAAGAGCTGTCGCTTCAGGTCCGGTTGGACCAATTCCGGCGCAGACACAGCCAAGAACACCTGCTGAACCCAGCGGTTCCGGTTCCTTGCCAATGAAGACGAAGGACATAAGCACATGAGCACCACCCCCACCCGCGTCGCCGTTCCCAGCCAGGGTGTTGACGCCCCTTCGCGGGATCCGCGGAAAGCGGCGATGAGCGGCTGGATCGGAAGCGCCCTGGAGTACTACGACTTCGCGTTGTACTCATTGGCGGCAACGCTGATCTTTCCCTCCATCTTCTTTCCTTCGGAGAACCCAACCGTCGGGATCATCGCCTCCCTTGCCACGTATGCCGTGGGCTACGTGTCCCGTCCGGTGGGCGCCGTCGTCCTGGGTGCCTACGGTGACCGGCACGGACGCAAGAAGGTGCTCGTCTTCGCCATGCTGCTCATGGGCTTCGCGACCTTCGCTGTGGGGCTGCTGCCCACGTACGGCCAAGTAGGCCTCCTGGCGCCGGCGCTCCTGGTGATCCTTCGCCTGATCCAGGGCTTTGCCGTGGCCGGGGAATTGGGTGGCGCCAGTGCCATGATCGTCGAGCACTCTCCCGATGCCAAGCGCGGCTTCTTTGCAAGCTTCAGCCTGCAGGGCACCCAGGTGGGCTCCATCCTTGCCACCGCGGTCCTGCTCCCTCTCGCCGCAGTCCTCCCGGCCGACCAGTTCGGCAGCTGGGGCTGGCGCATCCCGTTCCTGCTCAGCGCCGTCGTGATCCTGGCCGGGTACTTCATCCGGCGCCGCGTGCAGGAACCGCCCACGTATGTGGCGCAGTCCGGTGCCGGTGAAACCAAGCGCCGCTTTCCCCTCGTGGAACTCCTGCGCACCCGCCCCGGGGTCCTGGTCCGCTGCGTCCTCATGACCTTCACCAACGTCATCGGCATGGCCACGTTGATCTTCGGTGTCTCCTACGCCACCCAAAAGGGCTACGGCAATGGCTTCTCAAGCAGTGAGTTCCTGTGGGTCACGCTGGTGGCCAACATCGCGGCCGTGGCGACCATCCCGCTGTTCGGCGCGCTGAGCGACCGGGTTGGCCGGCGGATGCTCATGGCGGCCGGCGGCATGGTCGGAGGCCTGCTGGTGGGCGTTTACCTGTGGGCCATCGAGCAGGGAAGCCTTCCGCTGGTCTTCGTCTGCGTGGTAATCGTGCAGGGCATCTTCTTCCAGATGTGGAACGCCACGTTCGCCACGTTCTTCCAGGAGCAGTTCCCCATGCGGATCCGGGTGACCGGTTTTGCGGTATCGCAGAACATCGGGCTCATGATTGCCTCGTTCTTTCCCAGCATCTTCACGGCGATCGCGCCTCCAGGATCCGCCAATGTACCGCTTACGATCGGCTTGACCACGCTGGGCATCTGCCTGGTCTCTGCGGTGGCCACCCTGATGTCGAGCGACACCAAGGGCACTTCGCTGGAGGACCTTGAGGCGCCGAGGGCCGGCCGGGCCGGAAACCTGCACGCATAACTTCACCATCGACCTGAAAAGGAGGGGACAGCCGGTGGCTGTCTCCTCCTTTTCCCGCGCCTGCCCATGGAGCCCTTCTCCGGCAGGTCCGTCACGCTGGGCACGCTTTCAGTCAGCGTACGACGGCGGTGGCCCGCGTTTCCGGGGTACCCCCGCCAAGGGTGGGCCGAAGGCGTGCCGTGCGTGACGCCGTCGTCCGCCTTCCTGCAGTGGGCCGGAGGGCTGCCGCTCAGTAGACGGAGCCCTCCAGCAGTTCGGAGAGTCGCCTGGCGGCACGGCGCAGTTCCGGAACGTTGGCTTTGATCTTCTCCTCGGTCGTCGCCTCCGCTGGGCAGTTCAAAGCCATTGATTCGTTGGCGCGGCCGGCTCTGTTCGTCAATGCCACCCCTACGGAGAGCACGCCAACCACACGCTCATTCGCAGAATAGGCGTAGTCACAACCAGGTTCGGGCAGCCGTGACTTCAGTTCCTCAACCGTGAATCCCTGCTCCTCGTGACCGGAGGCGATAGCGGCCGCTACCACCTGCTGGAGTTCGGCATCGGAGGCGCCCGCGATCAGGATCTTTCCGGCCGCGCCACGAGTCAGGGGGAGGCGTTTACCCAGGGGCAGGTCATACTGCATGGGCGCTTCGCCTTGAACCCGTGCCACCAGGATCCGCTCAAACCCGAGCCGGGTGTGCAGGGAAACAGACATTCCGGTCTGGGCCGCGAGCTGCTGCAGAACCGGACGTCCCGCGACCGCCAAGGGATCGTTTTCCAGGAAACTCTTTGCCGCCGGCAGGACGGCGGGGCCGATCCGGTAGGACTTGTCCGTTTGGCTCACCATTCCGAAATCCTGCAGCACCCGGAGGATCCTCAGCGTGGTGGGCAGGCTCATGCCGCAGTTCCGCGCCAGATCACTGAGCCGCTGCGGCCGCTCGGCCCGCTGCAACTCGGCAAAGACCTCCATGGCCCTCGAAAGGGAGCGCATGTTCGAGGACTTGGGGCTCTCTTCTGCCGTGCTGGCCGGGGTGGAAGTCGTGGTTTCCATTCTTTCATTGTATGTAAGTTCCTTGCGCTTGACAGCATCTGTGTCTCCTGTCACTATTTCTCAGTACGCAATATAGTTTCATTCTGTGAAACGCAATGACGCGCTGTGAAAAGGAAGCTCATGACAACGGAGTCAGTCACGACGAAAGCAGGCAGCACCATCCGGATTGCTCCCGGTGTGCTGGCGGGAATTGGCGCCTTCGCCGCCGTCGGCATCTACGTCCTGGTCAGCTCGTTGGGCCTGGGCCTTTGGACGTCCCTGGGCCCGGGCGCCGGACTGTTCCCCTTCGCGATGGGGGCGCTCCTGGTGGCGATGTCGGCAGTCTGGCTCCTCCAGGAACTCCGCCGGCCGAGCGCCAGAGGTGAAGGTGTGGACAAAGGAGTGGTGATTTCCGTCGTGGCCAGCCTGGTCATCCTGGCGTCCGTGATGGACCTGCTGGGCTTCCAGCTGAGCATGTTCGCGTTCCTGCTCTACCACCTGAAAATCCGCGGACACCGGGCGTGGGTGCCCTCCCTGATCATCGCCCTGGCGGGGAGCGTCGGCGCCTTTTACGCCTTCAACTACGGCCTGAACGTGGCACTCCCGGTTTCGTCACTCGCTCCACTGAACCTGATCGGACTTTAGGCATGGAAACCCTCAATGAACTCCTTGGCGGCTTTGCCACCGCCATGACCTGGCAGAACCTGATTTTTGCCTTCCTCGGCTGCCTGCTGGGCACCATCATCGGGGTCCTGCCCGGGGTAGGACCAGTGGCAGGCGTGGCCCTGCTGATCCCCATCACGCTGAATTTGGACCCTGCGGGGTCGATCATCATGCTCTGCGCCATCTTCTACGGCACCCAGTACGGCGGCACCATCACCAGCGTCCTGCTGAACACCCCCGGTGAAGCGTCGTCCGCGATTACTACCATCGACGGCTACGCCATGACCAAGATCGGCAGGGCAGGGGCCGCGCTGACGCTGGCCGCGGTCGGGTCCTTCATCGGCGGCACCATCGCCACCGTAGGCCTGGTGGCGGCGGCCAAGCCTCTCGGTGAAATGGGACTCCTGGTCGGCCCGCCCGAGTTCTTCGCGCTCATGGTCGTCGGGATCTCGCTGCTGGTGGCCCTGGCCGGAAAATCCCTGGTCAAGGCCGTGATTTCCGGCGCGCTGGGCCTGCTGATCTCCATGGTGGGCATCGACCCCGTGGCAGGCGCCCCCCGCTTCACCTTTGGCATCGACAACCTTCTGGACGGCGTGAGCTTCGTGGCCGTCATCGTGGGTGTCTTCGGGCTCTCGGAAATCCTCTCCTTCCGCCGGAACGACGTAACCCCCATCGTCCACGCTCCCGGTTTCCGGCAGCTGTTCCCATCGCGGACCGAGTGGCGGCGAAGCGCTCCGTCCATGGCCCGCGGCACCGGCGTCGGCTTCGGCCTTGGCCTGATCCCGGGCATGACCGGATCGGTGTCCTCCCTGCTGTCCTACGCCGCCGAGAAGAAGTTTTCCCGCTTCCGCCACGAGCTCGGCAAGGGCGCGGTGGAAGGTGTGGCCGGCCCCGAAACCGCCAACAACGCCCACGCCAACGCGGCACTCATCCCGCTGTTCACCCTGGGCATCCCGGCATCGCCCACCATTGCGGTGCTGATGGGAGCCTTCCTCCAGCAGGGCCTCACACCGGGGCCCAGCCTGTTCACCGAGCACTCGGATATTGCCTGGGCAATCATCGCCAGCCTCTTCATCGGAAACGTCATCCTGCTCCTGCTCAACGTTCCGCTGGTGGGACTGTGGACCTCCATCCTGCGCGTCCCCACCCCCATCCTGACCGCCGTGATCCTGCTGTTCATGGTCATCGGCGCCTACACCATCAACTTCAGCGTCTTCGACGTCTACGTCATGGTCGGCTTCGGCCTCCTGGGCCTTGCACTGCGGAACCTCGACATTCCGCTGGCCCCGATGGTCCTCACCCTGGTGCTGGGCCCCCTGATGGAACGCTCGCTGCGCGAATCGCTGGAGATTTCCCAGGGCGATTTCAGCGTCTTCCTCAGCCGGCCAATCTCAGCCGTGCTGATCGCCGTCGGCCTGCTGATCCTCTGCAGCCCGCTGCTGAAAATCCGCAAGCCCAAAGCCCTCACCGAGGACCCCGAAGCCTAAGACTCCCCAACAAACACCCATCCCCGCTCCATCCGCATCACTTCAAAGGAGAAGACCCTTGTCACGCAAGAAAATCATTGCTGCCTTCGCAGCAGCATCCCTGATCGCCCTCACCGGCTGCGGCGCCAACGCCAACGCCGGCGCCTCCAACTCGACCGCAGGTGCCACCGACTTCCCGAAAAAGGGGAAGTCGATCGACCTGATCGTCGCGTTCTCCTCCGGCGGCGCCGTGGACACGGCCGCCAGGCTGATCCAGCCCGTCCTGGAGAAGGAACTCGGCACCAAGGTCGAAGTGGTCAACAAGCCCGGCGCAGGCGGCCAGATCGGCTACACAGCGCTGACCAGCGCCAAGCCGGACGGCTACACCATCGGCGCGACGGGCTCACCGTCCGTCGTCGTCTCGCCGCTCGATCCCGCCCGCGGCGCAAAATACACCCGGGACAGCTTCAAGCCGTTGGGCCGGCAGGTCTTTGACCCCGCCGTTATCGCCGTGCAGCCGGACAGCCCCTACAAGACGCTGAAGGAACTCCTGGACGCCGAGAAGGCCACCCCCAAGTCCCTCACCGCCAGCACCACCGGCATCCAGACGGGCGAGCACTTCGCCTTGGCCCAGATCCAGCAGGTCACCGGCTCCGAGTTTGCCCCGGTCCACTTCTCCGAAGGGGCCTCGCAGGCAACCACCGCGTTCCTCGGCAAGCACGTGGACGTCCTGGTGGCCAACGTCAGCGACGTGAACGACCTCACCAAGCAGGGCAAGGCCCGCGTCCTGGGTGTCATGAGCGCCGAACGCTCTCCGGCGCTGCCTGACGTGCCCACCTTTAAGGAATCCGGATACGACGTCGAAGCGGGCACCGCCCGTGGCTACTCCGCACCGGCCGGACTCCCCGATGCCGTTGCCAAGAAACTCGAAGCTGCCCTTGAGAAGGCCATCGAAGACCCGGCCGTGGTGCAGAAGATGAAGGACCTGGGCCTGCAGACCAGCTATCTCACGGCCAAGGACTACGAACAGATGTGGGCCGGCCAGGAAGGCGACTTCAAGCAGGTCCTCCCGCTGGTCCAGAAAAAAGACTGATCCACCCGCCCCACCCACCGAAAGAACCCCTATGACAACCCCAGCCCTTGACACTGTTGACGCTGACTTCGCCCGGCCGGACCGGGACGTAGTGGACCGCCTCGCCAAGCTGCCCGCCGCGAACATCGGCGATGCCATGGACCGGCTCGGCGTAGCCGACTCGGCCATCCAGGCCGTCTGGCCCGGTGCAAAGCTCGCAGGACCGGCCTTCACGGTGTGGACCCGGCCCGGAGACAACAAGGGAATCCACGCCGCCCTGCAGCAGGTGCGGCCCGGGGACGTCATTGTCGTTGCCGGCGGCGGCGATGAGTCCCGCGCCCTGCTGGGCGAACTGATAGGGGAGCGCGCCATCAACCTCGGCGTCGCGGGCTTTGCGCTGGACGGAGCAGCGCGCGACGCCGAGGCGCTGGGTGAGATCGGCATGCCGGTCTTTGCCCGGGCTACTTCGCCGGCAGGTCCTTACAAGGACGGTCCGTTCCGAATGGGCACCGCCGTCGCCTTTGGCGGTGTTCCTGTCCTGCCAGGCGACATCATCATCGGAGACTCCGACGGCGTGGTGGTGGTTCCCCGCGAACAGGCAAACGCCGTCGCCGAAGCAGCGGAGGCCGTCTTCGCGGACGAAACCAACCGCCGTCAAACCATCGTCGCGGCACGCTCCTAGCTGCCGCACCTTTCCAAGCAAGAAAGACACCAATTCCATGACAGCATGCACCGTCATTGGCCTCGGCGAAGCCGGCGCCACCTACGCCGCGGCACTTACCGCTGCCGGCCACGCGGTCACCGGGTTCGACCCCGTGGCAGCGTCCACCCCCGCCGGCGTCACCCGCGCCGCCACCGCTGCAGAAGCCTGTGAAGGGGCGGATATCGTCCTGGTGATGACCGGAGCCGCAGCTGCCCGCAGTGTGGCCCAGGAGTGCCTGCCGGTCCTGGCCCCCGGCAGCTGCTACGCCGACTTCACCTCCTCATCGCCCGGCGTCATGCAGGAACTCGGGCAGCTGCCCACCCAGGCCGCCTTCGCCGACGTCGCCATCCTCGGCCCGGTCTCAGCGCTGGGGGAGAAGACGCCCTTGATGGTCAGTGGCCCCGGCGCCCAGGCCGTCGCCGCCCTGCTGGAACCCCTGGGCGTCCAGGTGGAAATCGCCGATGGCGGCCCCGGGGCGGCCATGGCGCACAAGCTGCTGCGCAGCGTCCTCATGAAGGGCCTGGCCTCCGTGGTGGTCGAGGCCGTCACGGCCGGCAAGGCCGCGGGCCTCGAGGACTGGATCCGCGCCCAGATTGCCGGGCAGCTTGCCGGTGACGGCCAGGCCGTTATCGACAGGTTCCTCACCGGCACTGCCAAACATGCCGCGCGCCGGTCCAGGGAGATGCAGGACACCGCCAGCTATCTCTCGGACCTTGGCGTCCCTGCAGAGATGACAACCGCTTCCGCCAATGCCTTGGCCCGCATCGCGCACGCAACGGAACCGGCCTTGCGCTGACCGCCCGGTCGGGCACAATCAGGAACAGGCAACACATGATTTCCACAACAACCGGCATTCCGCCGTCAGGAGCAGCAGCATGATCGGCATCTGGGCACTCGGCGCCTATCTGGCCGTCATCCTGCTCTGGACCACCTTGATCAAGCGGAGCGTGGGGGAAGCGATGATCCTCGGATTCCTGGTGGTCCTCCCGTTCACCGGCGCAGCCGCGGCGCAAGTTGGATGGTCGGCACTCTATTCGGCTGCCACTGACGAAATTGTCTACGCCACCATGGCCTTCGTTTTCATGGGCTACCTGCTGGACAAGGGCGGCGTCCTGGACAGGTTGATCGACCTGCTCAACTCCCTGATTGGTGGCGTGAAGGGCGGGCCGGCCTGGGTTTCGACAGTGGCTTCAGCGGGGCTGGGCGGCGTGGTCCACAACCAGGCTGCGATCGCCGCGACCGTGGGGTCGGTCACTATCCCCTGGATGGAGAAGTCCCGGCTGGACAAGCCCGCGGCCGCCACCCTTGTGGCAGGCAACGCGGGGATGGGCATTACCTTCCCGTTCAGCGCCTCCATGTTCGTCCTGGTCGGTTCAGCCACGGTGGGGCCCCTCCTGAACATCAACGCGCTGGTCCTGCCACTGCTTTTCGGCGGCCTGTGGTGCTTCCTGCACCGGCTCATCGTCACTTGGCTGCTGATCCGCAAAAGCGGGATGGCACCCCTTGATGCAGCCCACCGGATGTCCGTCCGGGCCGCTTTCGGCCAGGGCTGGGCCACCCTCCTGCTGTTCGTCGTCGTCGCCATCCCGTTGGTCATCACCTCGGGATTCCTCACGTCGGCGCTCTCGGACTGGACCGGTGGTGACGTCAGCAAGTCCGTCAGCGTGATCGTCTGGATCCCTGTGGTCCTGCTCATCACAGGTGCCCTGCTGGGGCGGAAACAACTGCCACGCACCGGCCGCGCCTGGGTCGAACTGCTCCAAGGCTCTGCACCGCGCTTCGGAATTGTTGGCGTGACGGTGGTCTTCGCTTTCGCCGGTGCCAATGCGCTCGCCGCCACCGGCCTTCCCAAGCAGATGACGGCACTCCTGAACGGCATGAACCTCCCCCTCTGGCTGCTCGCCATCCTGATCGGCCTGATCGTCATCGCCGTCGCGGCCCCGCTGTCCGCCACGGCCACCATGGCCGCCGTCGGGACGGTTGGCGTCGCAGCCCTCGTCGCGGCCGGTGTTCCGGCCACCACGGCCGCCGTCGCCGTCCTGGTTTTCTCCTCCTGCGAAGCGGCGGTCCCGCCCGGCGGCGCCCCGCTCTATGTTGCCTGTGGCATAGCGGACGTCAACCCCATCAAGACCTTCGCGCGCCTGCTCACCCACTACGCCCTGCCCCTGCTGGTCATCGGCGTGTTGATCATCCTCGGCGTCCTGCCGATCTAAGGAACCACCATGGACACATCTCGAAGAGTCACCGAAACCGTCTTCGTCATCACCCTCGGAGCGCTCCTCATCGGCGGCGTTCTGTTTGTGGCAGGGCAGGCCGCCGGGCTGGTGGCCGGCCAGGGCGGATGGCTCGATTTCTTCAATAACTTCATCAAGCCCCCGATCTGCATTGCGGCGTCCGTCTGCGCGGTGGCCGGGTTCCTGCTCAGCTACAAGCGCCCGCAAAAGCAGTCGCCGCAGCAACAGGAAGCAACCACCCGATGACCGGGCACAAACAGTTTCCGCGCTTCGCCGATCTCCTGCAGCGGGAAGGCGGGTTGTCAGGGACATCCTGGGGACTGTTTCCCGAACCGGAGCGCGGCACGCCATCGTTCATCACGCCAGACATTGTCCTGGAGGCCAGGGACAGTATTCGGACCGGGACGGTGTTCGGCCTGGACTATCCGGCTGATGCCTTCGATCCCGGCATGTCGCTAAAGCGCGGGGCGCCCCGGCACACCATCTATTCCTCCCATCCGGCCCACCGGGACGACTACCTTGACGGGTACTATCTGCAGGGATCGAGCCAGGTTGACGGGCTTCGGCACCGGCGGGCAGACGACGTGGGCTTCTATAACGGCACCGCGGATGACCGGATCACTGAAGGCACCCCGGACCTCGGCATCCAGGAATGGGCGGAACACCCGATCACCGGCCGGGCCGTGCTCGTCGACGTGGAGGGGTACCGGAACGCTGCGGGAGAGCCGATCGACCACGCTGCCGGGGAACCTCTCACCCTGGGCCTGGTCCAGGCAGCCATGGCGGCGCAATCCATCACCACCCGTCCCGGCGACATCCTCATGCTCCACACCGGCTGGTGCGAATGGTTCCTTGCGCTTGGTCCGGAGGAGAAGCAACGCATCCGCGAGAGCCGCAAGGCGTCCGGTGTGGCACAGTCGGAGGAGTTCGTGGCCTGGGCGTGGGACAGCCAGTTCGCTCTTGTCGCCGCGGACAACTTCGCGTTCGAATGCCTGCCAGCGGTTCCTGACAGCCCGTACCGGTCTTCGGCCACCAACGACCACGGCATGATGCACCAGCAACTCCTGGCCAAACTCGGCCTGCCCTTGGGCGAACTCTGGAAACTCATGCCCCTGGCCCGGCACATGAGGACCACCGGCCGCTGGGATGCCTTCATCAGCATCAAGCCCCTGAACATCACCGGGGCTACCGGTTCCCCGGCCAACGCCACAGCCATCACCTGACCCCGACCACTAGGGAGTGCCCTCCGTGACGCCACAGAAAGGTCCGGCCGGTGTGAGTCACCGACCGGACCTTTCTGCGTTCATTGTGAAGCTGGCTTGGATCAGCGGAAGATGCCGGGCACCGCCGTCGTCCGCCTTAAGCGGCTGAGGACGCCGCGTTATACGCCTGCTGGATCACTGAACCCCAATACGGGCCGTACATCTTGGTGGAGTTGCTGCCGTAGCCGTAGCTGTTGACCGAGTTCTGGTAGCCGCTGGAGCTGGTGCCGATGAACCACGGCCCGCCAGAGGAACCGCCCGTCATGTTGCAGGGAATTCCCTGGCTGTTGAACTGGGGGTTGTAGGGATCGTTGGTGGCGGTGCCGGAGCAGCTTTTCAGGGATTCGCCGTTGAACGGTGAGGCTGCCGGATAGCCGAATGCCTTGTAGACGAGGCCGCGGGCGGCGTTGAAGCTCACCCCGGAGGCCCCGACGACGTCGGCGAGGTTGCGGCCGTTGAGCTGGCTTACTACGGCAAAGCCCGTGTCATACTCCATGCTGCCGGACGAGCTCCACTGGGTGGGGGCGTAAAGCGCCTTGGCAGTCCACTTTCCGTAGGGTGCGGAGCCATTCAGGTATGCAGGAACAAACGTGAATTTGGTGGCAAAGGCTCCGGGTCCTTCATTGAGGCAGTGGCCGGCGGTGGACACGGTGTTCCGGTTGGCCGATGCCACCGAGTTTGCCGAGCAGACATAGTTCGTGCCGCCGAGGGTGAAGAACACCTTGCCGATGTGGGACACGGGGCTTTCGCTGGCGTTGGCCTTGGTCTGGATCTGGGGTGCCGAGCCCTGGATCTTGGTCTCCGGGACCTTAGCCTGCTCCGGGAGGACGGCCGGGCTGGACTGTTGCCGGTCCACAGCCTTTTTCGCCAGAACGTCCGCCGGGATGGCCGAGCGCATGCGTTCGGGCGTCCAGTAGTCGGCGCCGGTTGTGTCGGCGAGGGCCAAGCTGCTGACGCCGGCAACGTCCTTGGTGTCCGGCGATGCGGGCGCCGCCGTTGCCTGACCCGCTGAGCAAAGGGCGAACAGTGCTGCTGTTGTGAGGCTCATGAGGCTTGTGGCCAGAGTCCTGGGTGATGTCATAGCTGTCCTCGGTAGGTTCGGGTGAAGCGGACCTGATGTGGTACGCTGGGGATGAACCTATCCCGGTATGACAAAGTTGTAAATAAGATTCCTAAATCAGTTATTCGCTCAACTAATCTGTAATCCCAGGCTTGCGGCGCAAGGTGTGGGGCTCGCCGGTGAGTTCCTCAAGCCGGTCCGCCGGACTGCCGTGGAGCTTCAGGACCGACAGGATGCAGGTCCCCCGCCGCGGGGCGCCCGGATCTACGGCAGGCGGGATGGCCGCAGCAGGGTCGCTTCGCCGGCCCGGTCCGGGTGCAGCGGTACCGGACTGACCAGCACCGCAGGGCCCCGGTGCAGGAAGCCGCTGGAGACGGCCCGGCAGCGGATGCCCCCGCGGCCCCGCATGGCCGGATGCGCGCCGGGCGCCAGCATCTCGTTCATCCACGCACAAGGCTGGGCGTGCCGGCCGACGTGCATGGACACCGCAGACCCGCCGGATTCCAGCGTGAAGTCCTGCCCCAGCAGGGGCGCCAACTGGGCTCCGCGGAGCACCACGTTCCGGCGGGTCAGCAGGGGATCGAACGGCCGGGCGCCCAGCTCGGCGGCGATGGCTTCGAGGGATTCGACGGCGAACAGGGTCACCGCCGCGTCCATGTGCGCGGCCTTGCCAAAGAACCGGTCACCCACGATGCCCTTGCCGGCCACCACCTCCGCCTGGTCTGCATCAGTGGTGGGAACGTCGGCGGCACCGTCCCGGGCGCGGCCGAAATAGGCATGCGCGGGGGACACCAGCAGATGCAGGATCTCGACGTCGTACCGGTAGGTCCCCAACCGTTCCCTCACCTCGCAAGCTCGGCCAGGGAACCCTGCGGCCGCGGGGCCCTGGTAAAACCAGCGTAGGGCAGGCCGGCATTGAAATCCCGCGCTTCGGTGGCAGGATCAGGAACCATGGACACCTCATCCTCCCCGGCCGCCGTTGCGCCGCCCAGACGGCGGACGGTCATTTTCTGGGTATCAGTGGTCTGCGCCGCGGCCCTCTCGGGGGTTGCCGTGTGGATGCTGGCCGGGAACCCCGCCGTCCTGGCCGGTCATCCGCTGCTGCCGGGAATCCTGCTGGCGGCCGGCGCCGCGGGCGTGGCTTGGGCGGTCCTGCTGTGGCTGCGCCGGGATGTTCCCCGGCCCCGCTCCCTACCCAGGATTGTTGGCGCATGGTTGGGCCGGTTGGCCGTTCTGGAGTTCGCTGCCGGGCTTGCCTGGCTCAACCCCTTTGCCTACCAGCCGGGAGCGACGGCGGAGGCGGGCCCGACGTCGGACTTCAGCGTCACCGAAACGAACGCCGCCGTCACCATGTCACCCGAGGGGAGCGCCACTGCCAAGGGCCTGGTCTTCTACCCCGGCGCGCGCGTGGATGCCCGGGCCTACCAGGACATTCTTGCGCCGGTGGTAGGCGCCGGGTACCGGGTGGTCATCCTGAAGGAACCGCTGGGGCTCAGCCTGCTGGACGGCAACCAGGCCCGCGGCGCCATCGGGGACAACCCGGACATCACCACCTGGGCCGTGGGCGGCCACTCGCTCGGCGGTGTCTCTGCATCCTCGTTCGCCCTCCACAACGCCGACATCAAGGGCCTGGTCCTGTACGCCTCCTACCCTGTGGAGTCGCTGCGGGGAAGGACCGGATTGTCCATCCTGTCCGTCTCCGGCAGTAGCGACGGACTAAGCACCCCGGCAAAAATCGACGCCTCCCGCCAACTGCTGCCCGCCGACACGGAATTTGCGGCTGTCAGGGGCGGAGTGCACGCGTTCTTTGGCGACTACGGCAACCAGCCGGGCGACGGCGAACCCGGCGTCAGCCGCCAGGCCGCCCAGCAGCAGATCGCCGCCGCCACCGTCGCCTTCCTGGGGCGGCTTTAGGCCCCCACATACGTTGCCAGGTGCCGCCCGGTGAGCGTTGCCCGCCCGGCCACCAGCTCAGCCGGCGTTCCCTCGAAAACGATCCTGCCGCCGTCGTGCCCTGCTCCCGGGCCGATGTCGATGACCCAGTCCGCGTGGGCCATCACCGCCTGGTGGTGCTCGATCACGATCACCGACTTCCCTGCATCCACGAGCCGGTCCAGCAGGCCCAGCAGCTGTTGGACGTCCGCCAGGTGCAGGCCCACGGTGGGCTCGTCCAGGATGTACACGTCCCCGGTCTCCGCCATTTGCGTGGCCAGTTTGAGCCGCTGGCGCTCGCCGCCGGACAGCGTGGTGAGCGGCTGGCCCAGGGTGATGTAGCCGAGGCCGACGTCCGCCAGCCGCTCAAGGACCTTGTGCGCGGCGGGCGTCTTCGCCTCACCCCCGGCAAAATACGCCAGCGCCGCGTCCACTGACATGTCCAGAACGTCGGCGATGTTCTGCCCGCCCAACGTGTATTCGAGGACGGCGGGCTGGAAGCGGCGGCCCTCGCAGTCCTCGCAGGTGGACTCCACGGTGGCCATGACGCCGAGCTCGGTGAAGATCACCCCGGCGCCATTGCAGGTGGGGCAGGCGCCCTCGGAGTTGGAGCTGAACAGCGCCGGTTTCACCCCGTTGGCCTTGGCGAAGGCCTTGCGGATGGGCTCCAGCAGGCCGGTGTAGGTGGCCGGGTTGCTGCGGCGGGACCCCTTGATGGCGCCCTGGTCGATGACCACCACGCCCTCCCGCTTGGCCAGCGAGCCATGGATCAGCGAGCTCTTCCCCGAGCCGGCCACGCCCGTCACCACGCACAGCACGCCGAGAGGGACGTCGACGTCCACATTCTGCAGGTTGTTCGTGGAGGCGCCCCGGACTTCAAGCGCGCTGGTTGCCTTCCGGACGGATTCCTTGAGTCGGGCGCGGTCGTCCAGGTGCCGGCCGGTGATGGTCCCACTGGAACGGAGCCCGTCCACGTCGCCTTCATAGACAATCTCGCCGCCGCCCGTGCCGGCTTTGGGGCCGAGGTCGACGACGTGATCGGCGATGGCGATCATCTCCGGTTTGTGCTCCACCACCAGCACGGTGTTGCCTTTGTCCCGCAACTGCAGCAGGAGCGTGTTCATCCGCTCGATGTCGTGCGGATGCAGCCCGATGCTGGGCTCATCGAAGACATAGGTGACATCGGTGAGCGAGGAGCCCAGGTGGCGGATCATCTTGGTCCGCTGCGCCTCGCCGCCGGAAAGGGTGCCCGCCGGGCGGTCCAGGGACAGGTAGCCCAGGCCGATCTCGGCGAAGGAATCCAGCAGGTCCCGCAGCCCGGCCAGCAGCGGCCGGACCGAGGGTTCGTCCAGGTCACGGATCCATTGCGCCAAGTCGCTGATCTGCATGGTGCACAGGTCCGCGATGTTCCTGCCATTGATCTTCGAATTGAGCACTTCCGGGGTGAGCCGGGTTCCGCCGCAGTCCGGGCAGGTGGCGAAGGTGACCGCCCGCTCCACGAAGCGTTTCACGTGCGGCTGCATGGCCTCCACGTCCTTGGACAGCATGGACTTCTGGATCTTGGGGATGATGCCCTCGAACGTGAGGTTGACGCCTTCCACCTTGATCTTGGTGGGTTCGGCGTACAGCATTGTGTCCAGCTGCTTCGCCGTAAACTTGGCGATCGGTTTGTCCATGGGCAGGCCCATGCCCCCGAACAGGCGTCCGTACCAGCCGTCCATCGAGTAGCCGGGGACGGTGAGCGCGCCCTCATTCAGGGACTTGGAATCGTCGTACAGCGCAGTCCGGTCGATGTCGCTGATGTTCCCCATGCCCTCGCAGCGAGGACACATGCCGCCGAGGTAGGTCACCTGGCGCACCACGTTCTTTTCCACCCGGCCGCCCTTTTCGGTGCTCATGATGCCGCTGGCCTTGCGGGTGGGCACGTTGAAGGAGAAGGCGGTGGGCGGCCCGACATACGGTTTACCCAGGCGGCTGAACAGGATCCGCAGCATGGCGTTCGCGTCGGTGGCGGTGCCCACGGTGGAGCGCGGGTTGGCGCCCATCCGCTCCTGGTCCACAATGATGGCGGTGGTCAGCCCCTCCAACCGGTCCACATCCGGCCGGGCAAGGTTGGGCATGAAGCCCTGCACGAACGCGCTGTAGGTCTCGTTGATCATCCGCTGCGACTCCGCGGCGATGGTAGCGAACACGAGCGAGCTCTTGCCGGAGCCGGACACGCCGGTGAAGGCGGTCAGGCGGCGCTTCGGCAGCTCCAGGCTGATGTCCTTCAGGTTGTTTTCCCGGGCGCCCTGCACCCGGATCCGGTCGTGGCTGTCGGCGATGTGCAGCGCCTGCCTGGTCTCCATGTCGGCGTCCGTGCTCAAGGTGTCCCCCTTCTCGTGGAGCGGCACGGGACGGAGGCTGCACTGTGAGTCTCCGACCCGCGTCGTCCCTTATATACGTGGCTGTTTATATGCCTAAGGCTGCTGGTTGATGCGGACGGTGTTCCCGGCGGGGTCGCGGAAGGCGCAGTCGCGGATGCCGTACGGCTGGTCGATGGGTTCCTGGACAACGTCGGCCCCGGTCGCCTCCACCTTGGCGAAGGCGGCGTCCACGTCGGGGGCGGAGAGCACGATGGTGGCGTAGGTGCCCTTGGCCATCATTTCGGTGATGGTACGGCGCTCATCCTCGGTGATTCCAGGGTCTACCGCAGGCGGGTGCAGGACGATGGAAACGTCCTTCTGCCCTGCGGGGCCAACGGTAATCCAGCGCATGGTGCCGCGGCCCACGTCGTTGCGGATTTCGAAGCCCAAAGCGTCGCGGTAGAACGCCAGCGAAGCATCGGGATCGGTTGCGGGAAGGAAGGTTGAGGAAATGTTGATGTCCATGGCAGTCATGCTAGTAACGGCTCGGGGGTGGGCGCTTCTCGATTCCTGACCGGTCTGGTGACCTGTTTCGCCACGCACGCGGGGATCCCCGCCGTCGATCCTCCCGCTTCTTGCTTATATACGCTCGGGGGCATTCCCACCAGTTCGCTGAAGCGGGTGCTGAAAGTCCCCAAGGAGGAACAGCCGACGGCGAAGCACACCTCCGTGACGCTGAGGTCACCTTTGCGCAGCAGTGCCATGGCCCGTTCGATTCGGCGCGTCATGAGGTAGCTGTAGGGCGATTCGCCGTAGGCGAGCTTGAAGCGGCGGCTGAAATGGCCTGCGGACATGTGGACGTCCTTGGCGAGCGATTCGACGTCGAGCGGCTGGGCGTACTCGCGGTCCATCCGGTCCTTGACGCGCCTCAGCTGGAAGAGTTCGCGCAGGTACGGATCATTGGCGGGTGTGCTGGTCACAGCTCCGATCGTGCTACGTCCGGGAGGGGTTGTCCAGAGTCCGGACAGCGGGGTTCCGGTGGACATTTTGACCCTGCGGCGGAGGGTATGATTATCCCGCTGACCAGCATGAGGTCCTCGCCCGAACAGGGCTCGAGAAACCCGGCACCGGCAAACCAACCCTGTTTCACCCCCTCCTAAACCCTGCCCGAATACTGCTCGGGACCCTTGAAAGGACGCCATGAATCTGCTGTGGGAAATCGCCGGCTGGGCAGGCGCGGTTGCGATTCTCAGTGCGTACCTCGCCGTTTCCATGGGCTGGCTGAAGGCAGGGAAGGGCTTCCAGACAGCGAACCTCTTCGGTTCCGTGGCTTTCATCATCAACGGCACCCTGCACAGCGCCTGGCCGTCCGTGGTCACTAACGTTGCGTGGTTCCTCATCTCCGCGGTGGCGCTGGTCCGGATGCGCTCGGAGGAGGCGGCCGCCGAGCCTGCGGAAGCTGCCCATGTCCAGTACCCGGGCGTTCCGGACTCCACAGGCCAGATGGCCATTGTCGAGGCCCTCACCGACGCCCTGCCTGTGGTGTCCTCGGCGCCGGTAGTGGCGGACGGGCCGCGCCTGGCTCTGTAGCAATCCGGCGGACAGGCGCCGCGGGAATCGCCGGCGTCCACTCCCGCGTGGTACACGATCGTCCATATAGCTGATCGTTTTTGCCATGGGAACCGGTTCCAGGGCTCCATAGCCTTGAGGGGTGACCAGCGACCCCCAAAACCCCAGCATGATCCTCCTGCCCGACGCCCCCGCTGGCCAGCAGGACCTCCTGGCGGCAGGCGGCGTGGCCTGCTGGAGCGAGCCGGTATGGATCGACACTTACGCACCCGGTAAGCCGGACAGATATCCGCTGTTCCTGGACCGGCGCGTCTACCAGGGATCCAGCGGCAAGGTATATCCGATGCCGTTCATCGACAGCATCGAGGCGGTGAAACAGCCCAGGCTGTGGCAGGCCATCCACCTGGAGAATGAGTACGTCCGCCTGATGCTGCTCCCGGAGATCGGGGGCCGCATCCACGTCGGCTACGACAAGACCACCGGCTACGACTTCTTTTACCGGAACAACGTGATCAAGCCCGGGCTGGTGGGCCTGGCCGGGCCGTGGATCTCCGGCGGGGTGGAGTTCAACTGGCCGCAGCACCACCGGCCCGCCACGTTCCTGCCGGTGGAAACGGCCGTTGAGCGCGCCGGCAACGGTGACGTGACCGTCTGGCACAGCGACCTGGACCCGCTGCAGCGGATGCGGGGCACCCACGGCGTCCGGCTCCGGCCCGGCAGTTCACTCATCGAGGTCGATGCGCGGCTGCATAACCGGACCGATGAGCCGCAGACCTTCCTCTGGTGGGCCAACGTGGCCGCGCGGGCGCATGACGGCTACCAGTCTTTCTTTCCCACCGACGTCCGGTACGTGGCGGACCACGCCCGCCGGGCTATCACCGCTTTTCCGCGCGCTGACCGGCCCTATTACGGCGTGGACTATCCCGCCCGGGCCGCCGTAAGCAGCCCTGCCGAGGGCCGGCCGGACGCGGACCGGCTCGACTTCTACGCCAACATCCCCGTCCCCACCTCCTACATGATTACGGACACGGCGGACAGCTTCTTCGGCGGTTACGACCACCAGGCGGATGCCGGGTTCGTCCATTGGGCGGACCGCAGCATCGCGCCCGGCAAGAAGCAGTGGACGTGGGGCAACGGTCCGGTGGGCCAGACATGGGACGGGCATTTAACGGACGACGACGGCCCGTACGTTGAGCTGATGGCCGGCGTCTTCACGGATAACCAGCCGGACTTCAGCTACCTCGCCCCGGGCGAGACGCGCACCTTCAGCCAGCACTGGTACCCCATCCGGCAGATGGGGCCGGCGCACCAGGCGAACCTGGACGCCGCCGTCGCGCTTTCCCTGGACGGTTCCGGCAGGACCGCCACCGTTGGCGTCTCCGGCACCACCCGCAGGGAACATGCGGCCGTTGTCCTGAAGTGCTCCGGCGAAACGGTCCGGAGCTGGACTGTCCTTCTCTCGCCAGCGCATCCGTTTACCGCCACCTTTGACCTGCCCTCGCCGGCCAGGGCAACGGACTTGACGCTCCAGGTCCTCGATGCCGGGCGCGAACTCATTACCTGGACGCCCCGGGAGCCCGTCGATAATGCGGCCGGGCCCTGGGTGGCCACCGAACCCGCGCAGCCGCGGGACATGGAAAGCCAGGACGAGCTGTTTGTCACCGCAACCCACCTGGCGCAAAACCGGCACCCCACACGGTCGCCGTTGCCCTACTTCGAGGAGATGATCCGCCGGGATCCGTTGGACTCCCGCGCATCCATCGCCTTGAGCGCAGCCAGGTACCGGGAAGGCCGCTACGGCCAGGCGCGGGACCTGCTGGCGAATGCGCTGGCACGACTGACCCGGCGGAACCTTAACCCGCCCAGCGGGGAGGCCAGCTACCGGCTGGGCCTCGTCCTGGAACGCCTTGGCCTCATGGACGAAGCCCGGGAACGGTTTGGGAAGGCTGCCTGGGACAGGGCATGGGCACATCCGGCGCAGCTTGCGCTGGCCCGGCTGGCCCTGCGCGACGAAGACCCAGCCCGGGCCCTGCAGCACGCTGACGCCGCATCGTCCCTGGAAACCACCAGCCCCGAAGCACGGCACCTCCGGTACCTGGCGCTGGAACAGCTGGGGTGCAGGACGGAGAGTGGGCAGTTGCTGCAGGACATCGCGGCCGCCGACCCGCTGGATCCCGTGGCCCTGGCGCTCGCGGGGCCCTGGACGTGGCGGATCCGAAGACCGGGCTGACTGTGGCCTGCTGGCTGGCCCGGGCGGGGCAGTGGCAGCGTGCCCTGGACCTGACCGAAGCCGAAGCCGAAGCCGCGGACTACCCGGCGTTCGGCAACCCCGGTCCGCTCCGCCACTATCTGCGTGCCTGTTGGTTGGAGGAACTCCAGGATTCCCGGGCCGCGGCTGCCGAGCGCACGAAGGCCCGGTGCGCGGACTCGTGCTACGCCTTCCCCTACGGCCTGGATGACTATGACGCGCTGCTCCGCGCCCTCGAAGCCGACCCGCGCGACCACGTGGCCCACGGACTCCTGGGCTGCTGGCTGCTGGACAGCGGGCGGACCGCCGACGCTCTGGGCCACCTGGAGCAGGCCATGGCACACGGCAGCACAGACCCTGTGGTGTGGCGGAACAGCGCCCTGGCTGTGACCAACACCGGCGGCGACCCCGCCACTGCCGACAGCTGCCTTGCGCGGGCTTTAAACCTCAGTCCGGGGGACGCCCGGCTTGTCTTTGAACGGGCCGTGCTGTCGGGGCTGCGCGGCCTGCCTGCCGAGCAGCGTATCGCGGACATCGAACAGCAGGGGCCCGCCGTCCTGGCCCGTGATGATCTCGCCGTCCTCTACGCCAACCTGTTGACCGACGTCGGACGCGCCCAGGACGCCCTGGCACTCCTGGCCTCGCGCACCTTCCAGCCCTTTGAAGGCGGCGAGGGGCTGGCGCTCGCCGCCTACGACCGGGCCGCGGTCCAGCAGGCGCGGACGTTAATGGAGCAGGAGCCGACGGCGGCAATCACCCTGCTGCGCGAGGGCATCGCAGCGCCGGCGAACCTGGGCGAGGGGCGGCATCCGGGGGACAGCATGGCTGAACGGCTCGTGGCGCTGGGCGATGCGCTGGAACGGTCGGGTGGCGGCGTGGCTGCGAGGGAGGCCTGGGCTGCAGCCTGCGGCGGGGGGAATGCGTTGGCCGTGGATCGGGGTCCGGCCGGGCCAGCCGACTACTGGAGGGGTGTGGCTTTCATCCGTCTGGGGAGGCGCCAGGAAGCGGACCGGATCTGGGACAGCCTGGAAATCCGGGCAGCCGAACTGGAGGCGGCGCCCGCGCAACCCGACTATTTCGCCACCTCGCTGCCGGAGCTTTTGCTGTTCGCCACTGATACCGCTGCGTCGCGTGGCGCTGCGGCGGCCTCGCTTCGGGAACTGGCCAGGCGCGGCCGGCTGTCCGGGCCCCTGCAAATGAAGGAAGAGGTCTCCCGGTGACTGAAGAACCGCGATACCTCGGGTCCGGGAGCCTGGAAGGTGACACGCGCAGCCTGACCGGCGCGCCGCCGGCGCACCTTCCCTCCCGCATGGCCATCTCGCTCTGGGACTTCTCCTGGTACACCCGCGCCGAGGACGGCGGGCCGTACGCGGACCTGGACAAGGCGTGTGCCAAGGCAGCGGAGCTCGGGTACAACGCCATCCGCATCTGCGCCGCGCCGTTGCTGCTCTTCGGAGGCCTGGGCCTGGACGCGCTGGCGGAGGATCTGGAGATCGAGGGACTGGGCACGGCGCCCGACGGCGGTATCTACGGCCGCGGGACGCGCTGGTATGACGCCCCGGGCGGTTACCGGCTGAACCTGCGGCAGCGGCTGCTGGACCTGTTCGACGCCGCCCAACGGCACGGCCTGGTGGTGGTCCTGGCCAGCTGGGAGTACCAGCAGTCGCCGGTGTTCGCCGCGTCGCCGCAGTGGTTCGAAGCCATCGATGCCGTCCCGCTGGCGGACCGGTACGGGGTCCTGGCCGACGCCTGGGACCGGTTGATCCGGGCGGTCGCCGACGCCGGGCACCGGGACAGCATCGCCCTCGTGGAACTGCACAACGAGGTGGACTTTTCCATCCTGCCGGCCCTGGCCGACGGCGGCAGCGAGCAGGTACAGCGCCTGCGCCGGCTGCATCCCGACCTGCTGGTGACGGCCAGCTACGGAAAACCCCCGCACCTGGCCATGCACACGGTGCCCGACGGCCTGGGTGCAGCGCAATTCCATGTCTACAGCTATGGCGTGCTGGACGCGCTGCAGCAGCAGATCGACATTCGGTCCGAGGGGACCGACGGCTTCCCCAACCCGGCACTGCGTGCGCTGCTGCGGGCCGACGCACGTCCTTTTCCGGACTACGGCCGCCTCGCCGCCTGGAAATACCGCGCCACCGTGGTGACCGACCAGATGTTTTACGGCTACGACTGGATCGACCCGGACGCGTGGGACACCTGGCTGTACAACAACTACGGTCCCTACCGGGAGGTGATGCGGCGCGAGATCGAGTCCCGCGTCATCGCCATCGCCGCCTGGGCGCGGTGGAAAAACGTGCCCGCCCTGGTGGGTGAGGGCTGGATCGGGTACACCCCGCTCCTGGGCACGTTCGAGGAGGGGCCGGTGGGGCGGGACCTGGCCGAGCACGGCATCCGCACAGCCCTGGACCATGGCGTATGGGGTATGGTGCCCTGCTCCAACGCGGCTCCCCACCATCCCCTGTGGGCCGACGAGGCGTGGCAACGCCGCATCAACAAGCTGATACTTACCGCCCCTGCGAACTGAAGGACTCCCGCATTGACTGGCCAACACACCGCCCTTGAGCTGCTGACTGCCGTCCACCGGCCTTTCGCCGGGCGGCGGCAACTGCCTGCCATGAGCAATACCGAGGACGTGCACAACCGCTGGCGGCTTACCAGCCACTATCTGGAGCGCGACGGCGGCCCGTACATTCCGGTGTCGGGCGAGATCCACTTCAGCAGGCTTCCCCGGAACCGCTGGGAGGACCGACTCCGGCTGACGAAGGCCGGCGGCATCACCGTGGTGGCCTGCTACATTTTCTGGATCCACCACGAGCCGGTGCAGGGGGAGCTACGGTTTGACGGCAACCTGGACGTCGCTGCCTTCGTCCGGCTGTGCGCGGCCCTGGACCTGGACGTCGTCCTGCGCATCGGGCCTTGGGCCCACGGCGAGGCCCGCAACGGCGGGTTTCCGGACTGGGTGCAGGCCGCCGACGTCGGGCACCGCACCAACGATCCCGCGTACTTGGCACTGGTAGAGCGCTGGTTCAACCTCATTGGTGCCCAGTTGAACGGGTTGACCGGGCCGGGCAGCAACGTGATCGGCATCCAGCTGGAGAACGAGCTGTACGACCAGCCCGGGCATATCACCGAGCTGAAGAGGCTGGCGCGTGCGTCGGGGATCACTGCCCCGATCTGGACGGCGACTGCATGGGGCGGTGCCGATCTTCCCTTGGAGGATGTGCTGCCGGTCTTCGGGGGCTACGGCGACGGGTTCTGGGTGGACGCCGAGGCTCCCTGGGACCCCACCTTCAGACAGCACTACCTCTTCAGCCACCAGTGGGACGATCCCGGCATCGGCGCGGATCTACGCGAGCATTTTTCCGGGGCGGAGGCTTCCGCTCCGCGCTCGCCATCCGAGCTCTACCCGCCTGCCACCTGCGAGCTGACCGGCGGCATGGCCACGGCGTACCAGCGCCGGCCCTGGCCTTCGGGCAAGGATGTGGCAGCGGTGGCGAACAACAAGATCGGCAGCGGCTCCAGTTGGCAGGGCTACTACATGTTCGCCGGCGGCATGAATCCGGGGCCGGAGCTGCAGGAATCGCAGGCGACGGGTTATCCCAACGATCTTCCGGCATTCGACTACGACTTCCACGCTCCGATCGGCGCCTCGGGCCGGCTGGCGCAGAGTTTCGGGCTGCTGCGCCGACAGCACGCGTTCCTGGCCGCGTTCGGAGAGCTTCTGGCGCCGATGCCCTCCACGCTGCCGGACCGGGTGCCCTCCGGGGTGGAGGATTCGGCGACCCTCCGCTGGGCCCTTCGCTCCGATGGGAACTCCGGATTTGTCTTCATCACCTGGCACCAGCCGCATATTCCCCTTCCGGAATACTCCGGTGCGCAGTTCCGGCTGGACCTCGATGTGGAGACGGTGACGTTTCCTGCCGCGCCCGTGGACGTTCCCGCCGGCACCATCGCGGCGTGGCCGGTGAACCTGGAAATTGGGGGTGTGCGGCTGCTGTGGGCCACGGCAACGCCGTTGACCGTTCTCGATGCCGACGGTTCGGCCACCCTGGTCCTTGCAGCCGAAGAGGGGATCGAGCCCCAGCTGTGTTTCCAGGAGGGGACGGTGCTGGAGGGCCCCGCAACTGCGCTTGGGGGCAACGCCTATGTGATTGCTGCCTCTGCTCCGGTGACGCTGGCTGCGGCTACCCCCACAGGTTCCTTGGCAATTTTGATGCTGCCCGCCGTATTGGCGGACCAGACCTGGGTCCTGGATACCTCGTGCGGCCGGGAGCTGGTTCTGTCCGCAGATCCAGTCTGGCTGGATGCCGGGGGCCGACTGTCGGGAAGGTCTGGGGGAACGCCGGCAGTCCGGCGGTACTCCCCGGAGCCTGGCTGCTTTGAGGACGTGGCCGTCGAAACGGAGGGACTGGAGCCCGCACGCCTGGCCGTGCCGGTGGAGCTTGTCCGCTCCGCGCAGGCCGTTCCTGCGTTCTTCGGCTCACTGGCGGGCCGGGCCGGAGCCCCGGACGATGCAGCCATCAGCCACTCCGCAGCGGTGTACCGGCTGGAACTTCCGACGGCGGGACCCACCACCGGGGGAGGGCTGGCTGAGTTGGAGGTCGCCTGGGCGGGCGATGTCGCCCGCCTTGTGGTGGACGGCAGGGTGGTGGCGGACCGTTTCTGGGACGGCTCCCCCTGGATCCTCGAAACCAGTGACGTGGGCATCCAGCCAGGTTCCGACGTCGTCCTTCAGATCCTGCCGCTGCCCAAGGCAGCCAAGGTGGGCGTGCCCGCACCGGCCCAGCTCCGAAGGGATGCCGTGGACGGGGACCTGCTCGCCCTGGACAGCGTGCAGATGGTGCACTGGACTGAATGGCGGGAAGCCCGAGCCTGAGGCGCCCCTCCGGCATAGGATGGACGTTTCGTGACGGAGGGAGCGGATGTGGAGCGGGCACACGGGTTCGCCAACCAGCGGCTGGTGGTGGTGCCACGTCCGCTGGTCCGTGAGGCGCTTGCCCGTCCCATCACCCGGCACCTCGTGGTCACGGACGCCGGCGTCTTCCCGGCCGCGGAGGACCATGGACGCTACCGTCCGGGGGGTGCCGAGGAAACCATCATTATCCTCTGCGTCGCCGGACGGGGCTGGGTGGAAACCGCCGGTACCCGGACCGACGTAGGCAAGGGAACCGCCGTGGTGCTTCCCGGCGGAACCGGCCAGGCACATGCATACGGTGCCGCGACACATGATCCATGGACGATCTGGTGGTGCCACGTGCGGGGCAGCGATGTCCCCGAGCTGGTTACGGAGGCCGGGATACGCCCCGATGGACCCATCATCCCGCTGCTGGCCGTGGACCGCTTGACGGCCATGCTGGATGAGATCATCACGGCACTGGAGAAGGACCAGTCACCGGCGCGGCTGGTGGTTACGGCGGGCATGGCGTGGAAGCTGCTGGCCACGCTGGCG
The DNA here is from genome assembly GCF_021800405.1 of Arthrobacter sp. FW306-07-I. NCBI lineage: Bacteria > Bacillati > Actinomycetota > Actinomycetes > Micrococcales > Micrococcaceae > Arthrobacter > Arthrobacter sp. FW306-07-I. The sequence goes on from NZ_CP084550.1 coordinate 108,694, forward strand.
GCGGACCGTCGCGTCCCTGAGAAGGGGACACCGCTGCAGCAGGCGATGAACTACCTGGAGGAACGGGCGGACGGGACCATCCGGCTGCCCGAGCTTGCCGCGCTGGTGGGGGTGTCGTCGTCGCACCTCAGCAAGCTGTTCCGCGAGGCGACCGGCGGGGGAGTGCTGACCCATCACACAGCCCTGAAGATGGCGCGCGCACGGCATCTGCTGGATACGACCGACCTGACCATTGCGCAGGTGGGCCGGGAAGTGGGCCTGCAGGACCAGTTCTACTTTTCCCGCCAGTTTCGGCGCCTGCACGGGGTCAGCCCCAGTGTCTACCGGGCGGAGCGGAAGGGGTAATTCATCTTCCAGTCCTGCAGCTAGAGCAGGGGATGGTCCTGGTTGCCCTGTTTGCCGGCCCCGACGGTGGTGCGTTCGACGATCTCCTGCGCGATCGCGTACAACTTGCGGTTCGTATCCTGGCTCAGTTGGCTCATGAGCCCGTAGGCCTCGTCGGCCGTGATGCCGGTGCGCCCCATCAGGATGCCCTTGGCCTGCTCAATGACCGCCCGGTTCACGGCCGACGCGGCCACCGCCTCCGTGGCGAGTTGGTGCCGGTCCGAATGGATTGACGTGGTCAGGTCCACGATTACGCCCCAGACACCGATGGGGGTGGTTCCGTCCAGGATGTAGTCGGCAGAGTAAAGCAGTTTGTGCTGCCGGTCCTTGCGGTCCCGGATGGACACATAAATGGATGACGGCCCGCCGTTCTTGGACACGTGCTCCCAATACGCCTGGACCCTTGGGCGGTCTTCGGGCTCGAGATGGGGCATAACCATGTCCATGGAGGGGACCACCTCGCCCCGCTCATACCCGTACATGCGGTACAGCCCGTCAGACCAGCGGAAGATTCCGTCCTCGAAGTAGTACTCGACAAGGCCGGTGGGGCAGTCGAGGAAGTCGTTTTGGTGGACCCTCCCCTGCACGGGTCCTGGATCATTGCTGCTGGCTGTCAATAAAGGGCCATTCCTACGTGCGGTACGCGGGCTACCCCCTGCCCGGCGCGAAAACACCAGAATATAGCAATTGGAATGCCAGTTAGGTGTCCAGTCCCGGCGCAGCCAGGTTCACCGGCCACGTGCTTCCGTGGTGGCTTTACCCGGTGCGGAACGAAATCAGCACCTTGCCGGACCTGGTGGGGTCTTTGGCAAGCTCGAAGGCTTCAAGTGCCCGGGTGGATGGAAATTCGTGGGTGACCACCGGCTCCACGTACAGGGATCCGTCGGCCAGGGCGGCCAGGACGTCGTCAATCTCAGCATTGAAGCGGAACGAGCCCACCAGCTGGAGTTCGCGGGTGATGGCCAGGGAGATCGGGACGGGCTGGTCGCCGCTGGGCAGGAGTCCCACCATGACCACGCGGCCGCCGCGCATGGCGCCGCGAAGCGCCGACGCCAGGCCGCGGTGGTTGCCTGAAGATTCCAGCACCACGTCGGCCTCCACGGCTGCGATGGCATCTGTGTCGGAGGCGAGGATGGTCCCGGTGGCGCCCACCGCCGTCGCGATCTTCAAGGGCTCCTCATGCATGTCGACGGCGATGATCTCCGCGGCGCCCGCCCGCTTGGCAACGGCCACGACGAGGCTGCCGATGGGACCGCTGCCGATCACCAGGACGCGTTTGCCGGCAAGGTCGCCGGCCTGGGCGACGGCATGCCACGCGACGCTGGCCGGTTCGGTGAGGGCGGCGGCGCGCAGGTCCAGGCCCCTGGGGAGCGGCCGGAGCATCCTGGCGGGCAGGACTGAATAGCGGCTGAAGGCGCCCTGGGTGTGCGGGTAGCGCGCGGCGCTGCCCAGGTAGGTGCAGCCCGGCGAAAGGTTGGGCCGGTCTTGCGGGTACCGGACGCCCGTTCCGCCCGGGGTGGCAGGGTGAACGGCGACGTTGGTGCCGACGGCGGGGCCGGAGCCGTCCGCCGCGGCCTGGACAACTGTGCCCACCACTTCGTGGCCCAGCACCAGGGGTGCGCGCAGGATCGATTCACCGGCTGCCCCGTGCAGCCAGTAGTGCAGGTCCGATCCGCAGATGCCGCCGTAGGCGATGTCCACTACGGCTTCGTGGGGCCGGGGGGCGGCCTGTTCGACGGTTTCGATCCGGAGGTCGTTGACGCCATGGACCACAATGGCCTGTCCGGACAGTGGGCTGCTTGTTGCCGTTGCCACGTCAGACCACCGTCGTCATTCCGCCGTCGACAAAGATTGTTTGGCCGTTCACGTAGTTGGAGGCGTCCGAGGCCAGCCAGGTGACAGGCCCGGCCAGGTCCTCCACGGTTCCCCAGCGGCCGGCCGGTGTCCTGCCGAGGATCCATGAGTTGAAGGCCTCGTCATCGACCAGGACCTGGGTCATTTCGGTGTGGATGTAGCCCGGGGCGATGCCGTTGATTTGCAGACCCTGGGAGGCCCATTCGGCCGTCATGGCCCGGGTCAGGTTCCGGAGTCCGCCCTTGGCGGCCGTGTAGGCGCCGATGGTTGGCCGGGCCAGGTCGGATTGTACCGAGCCGATGTTGATGATCTTCCCGCGCTTGCGCTCCAGCATCCGGCGGGCCACCTCGCGGCCCACCAGGAAGGCGCTGGTGAGGTCGGTGGCGAGCACCCGGTTCCAGTCCGCCACTTCCAGTTCCAGCAAGGGCACCCGGTGCTGGATACCGGCGTTGTTCACCAGGATGTCGAGCGCGCCGAAGGTTGCCTGGGCCTCGGCTACCCCCGCCGCCACTTGGCCTTCGGCTGTGATGTCGAAAGAGACTGCACCCACCTTGTCGTCACCGAAGATGGCTGCCAGTTCCTTGCGGCTGGCTTCCAGGCGTGCCGCGTCCAGTCCGTGGAGTACCACCGTGGCACCGGCCTGCGCGAGGCCCGCGGCCAAAGCCTTCCCGATGCCCCTGCTTGATCCGGTGACCAGGGCCGTCCGTCCGGTCAGGTCGAATGGTGATGCGTGGTCCATGGAGGGGGCCTCTTCTCGATGTGCGCTGCGGGATTACGTGGTGGTGGTCAGTGGCACTTTACGCGGTACCCATAGTGGCGATGGCCTGCCGCACCGCGGCCAGGTCCAGGTCGCCCAGGCCTTGGGCCACCACCTCCGCGTAGAGGTCGACGCCGGCCGAAGCCATGGGAGCGGCAGTGCCGGCAGTGCCGGCGCTTTCGAGGACAAAGGAGAGGTCCTTGTGCATGAACTTCGCGGGCCCCGTCGGAGTGTAGTCCTTTGCCGCCAGTCGGGGGCCCACGAGCTCCAGCACCCGGCTGGCTGCCAGGCCGCCGGACAGGACCTCAAAGAGGGCGTGGACGTCCATGCCGGAACGTTCGGCGAGTTCGGCAGCCTCGGCGAGTGCCGCCGTCGTGGTTCCTACGATCAGCTGGTTGCATGCCTTGGCCAGCGATCCCGCGCCCAGGTCCCCGAGCAGGCGGACTGACGAGCCCATGGCTTCCAGGGCTGGCAGGATCCGCCGGAAGTCCTGCTCCGATCCACCCGTCATGATGGCGAGGGTTCCCCGCCGCGCGCCGTCCGTGCCGCCGCTGACCGGGGCGTCGAGCACCGAGGCGTTTCCATTACTCGCGTCCGCAACAGTGCTGGCGAAAGCCCGCACACCAACCGGCGACACGCTGCTCATAACCACTACGAGCGTTCCAGTGGCGGGCGGCACCTCCCGCCACGCCTCAAGAAGCCCCGCCGCGGCCTCTTCGATGAATGGAAGGTCGGGGAGCATGAAGATAAGGACGGGTTCATCACGCAGGTCCGTGACGCTGTCCACGCCGGTCCCGCCCAACCCCTCGAGCGCCCGGACGGCACCGGGGGAGCGGTTCCACCCCTTGACCTGCCAGCCTGCCTTGAGCAGGTTGGCCGCCATGGGGGCACCCATGAGTCCCAGCCCGACGAACCCTGCACGCTTGGGCGCAGGATCCGCCGGGGCGGGCACGGTGGTGCCGCTGCTCACCTGGCATCCTCCACGAGCACCAGGTCACGGCCGTTGGTCTCGGGGGTGAAGAACGTAGTGACGAAGGAGATTGCTGCCAGGACCAGTGAATAAAGCGCCGGAACGAGCCAGGAGTGGTTGGTGGCGGCCAGCAGTGCCACGCCGATCATCGGGGCGAAGCCGCCGGCGAGTACCGCGGAGAGTTCACGGCTGAGGGCCACGCCGGTGAAGCGGTGCTGGGAACCGAAGAGTTCGGGCAGCAGCGCGCACTGCGGGCCGAGCATGGCCTGCACGCCGAGGGCGATGCCCACCACCATGACCACCCAGACCAGGGCGACGTTGCCGAGTGTGACCAGGTAAAACGCGGGCAGGGCGATGACGGCCTGGAAGAGCGCGCCGTAGCGGTAAACGGGAACCCGGCCGTAGCGGTCGGACAGGGCGCCGAAGGCAACCACCAGCACCGCGGCGAAGCCGGCGGCAATCAGCAGGCCCGTGGGGCCGATGAACTTGTCCCCGGCAAAGACCCCCGCCGGCATGCTGATAAAGGAGACCAACAGGGCAGAGTAGATGGACGAGTTGCCGTTTTCGCCCATCCGCAGGCCGATGCCGATCAGTACGTTTTTCTTCGAGTGCTTCCAGATCTGGCCCACCGGGTTCTTCACCACGGCCTTGTGCTTTTCGAGTTCCTGGAAGACCGGGGTCTCCTTGAGCCGCAGCCTGATGAACACCGCGATCGCAATCAGGATGATGCTTGCCAGGAAGGGAACGCGCCACAGCCAGCCGTGCAGGACTTCCTTGTCAGCCAACGCCATGAGGGCGAAGGTGCCTGCGCCCAGGAGGGTGCCCAGCTGGATGCCCACGAAGGGCAGGGAAGCAAAGAAACCGCGACGGCGGCGCGGGGCCACCTCCGAGATGAGGGTGGTGGCGCCTGCCTGCTCGGCGCCGGCGCCCAGGCCCTGCAGGATGCGCAGCGTCACCAGGAGCACTGCGCCCAGCATTCCCGCCTGGTCAAAGGTGGGCAGCAGGCCGATGGCGCAGCTGGACAGGCCCATCAGGCCGATGGTCAGGATCAGCACCATCTTCCGGCCGAACCGGTCGCCGATATGGCCAAACACCACGCCGCCGAACGGCCGGGCGGCGAACCCGACGCCGTAGGTGGCGAAGGAGGCGATGACCGCTCCGCTCTCCCCAAGCGGGGCAAAGAACAGCGGTCCGAAGATCAGGGCCGAGGCAAGGCCGTAGATGTAGAAGTCGTAGTACTCCAAGGCGGAGCCTACGGAGCTGGCAAGTGTTGCCCTTCGCAGCTGGTCCGGATCGACGACGGCGCCGTCCGTGATGGCCTGCGGTGAGTTAGTACGAGTTGTCACGAAAACTCCCTCTAATGCACTCCAGGCCCCCGTTGGCCTGGTGGGATAGCGACAACACCTGTTGTGCCGGTCACTATGCTGAACACAATACAGCATCCTGAACGGCTGGCAATAGTTTTCAGTTTTGCGAAGGGGTTAGGCGGGAGGGGCCGCGCCTATCCCATGGGGTTGCCCAGGGAGTGGGCCAGTTCCTGCAGTTCCTTGATCATCTGGGATCCCTGCTCGGGGGTGTAGGTGGCCTTGAGTGCCGTGACGGAGAGGCCAAGGCTGGGACCGTGGGCGCCGCGGGTGGGGACGGAGACGGCGAGGCACACCACCCCGGTGGTCGATTCCTCATCTTCGAAGGCGAAGCCCTGCTCGCGGATCTCCTTCAGCTGTGCCTTCAGTTCCGCGCCGGTGCGCAGGGATTTGGGCGTGAGGACGGGGAGTTCGGCGTCGTCCGGGAACATCTCCTCGATGTCATGCCAGTTGAGCCGGGCGATCAGCGCCTTGCCCACTGCGCAGAGGGAAACGGGCATCTTGTCGCCGATATTGGACGTGAGCCGTACGGCGGGATGGCCTTCGTAGCGGGCAAGGTAAATCACGTTCGCGCCGTCCAGCATGGCGATCCGGACCGTCTCGCGGGAGAGGACGGAGGCCTGTTCGCAGTATCGGTAGAACTCCTGCACCTCATCCATGCGGCCAAGGTAGGCCGCGCCGAGCTCCACGAGCTTGCGGCCCAGGGTGAACTCTGCACCCTGTCTGCTGATCAGGCGTGCTTCCTCCAGGGCCAGCAGGAGGTTGGAGGTGGAGGACTTGGGAATTCCCACCTCGCGCGAGAGGTCGCTCAGGGTCAGCCGTCCGGTAGCCGAGGCAGCGAGGGCGTCCAGTACGGCTGCTGCCCGGGTGACTGCCGGTGCCGGTGAGGAGGCTCCCGGCTTTTCGGATGAAGCGGGGGTATGGGAATCGACCAATGATTCTCCTTAGGTCGCCGGACGATGGCTGAGCGTTCAGTCAACTGAACGCTATCCATCATAAAGGCGTCGAGGCCGCCGCCGACGTCAGGCTACGGTGCTGCTCAACGTGCCGATGCCTTCCACCACGATGTCTACCCGGTCGCCGGGTTCCACGGGAACGGCGGTGCCGGGTGCCCCCGTCATCACGACGTCACCCGGTTCAAGGGTCAGCCAGGACGTGACGTAGGTGAGGCACTCGACCACGCTGGAGGGCAGGTTGAACGTGCCGGACCTGGCCCTTGCGGTGCCGTTGACGTGGACGTCGATGGCCGCCTGCTCGGGGTCCGGGAGTTCAGTCTCTATCCAGGGGCCAAGGGGGGTGTAGTTGACGCCGGCCTTGCCCTGGAAGTTCCGCTCGTCCACGGCGTTCTGGTCCACGTTGGTGACGTCGTTGACGCAGGTGTAGCCCAGGACGTGCTCCAGGGCGTTCTCCGCTGTGAGGTCCGTGGCCGTTTTGCCAATCACGACGGCGAGTTCACCCTCCGCATGGACGATGCCGCGATCGCGGGCCGCCACAATGGCATCCTCGGGGCTCGCCACCGTGTGGACGGACTTGTGCCATGCCTGAATGGGCAGGGGATGGTCATTCAGGGTCCGGTTATGGCCAATGCCGATGACGACGGCGGGTGCCACCGGGGCGAGGAATACGGCCTCTTCGTGTGGAGTGGCGTCCCCCGTGTAGCAAAGGGGGGCCTCGAAGGGGTCGCTGACGTGGTGCCACGTGCCGTCCCGTTCGACGGCATGCTGGGCACCTGCTGCTGTATTGATTCTGGCGATACGCATGGGTGCTCCGGCTTAGTAGAAATGCACGGTGTCCACGAGGTGGGGGAGATCCCCGCCGTCCAGGAACGTCCGGAGGTTGCTGCAGAACCGCTCGGTGATCAGCCTGTTCTCCGCCGCGCTGAGCGCGGAAGTGTGCGGCGAGACCATGACCTTCGGGTGGTTCCAGAGGGGGCTGTCCTGCGGCAGCGGTTCCACGGCGAAGACGTCCAGGCAGGCGTAGCCCACCTGGCCGTTGTCCAGCGCCTCCAGCAGCGCCTCCTCATCCACCACGGTTCCGCGGCCCACGTTGACGAAGGTGGTTCCGGGCTTCATGGCGGCGAACAGTTCACGGTTGAACAGTTTCTCCGTGTAGGCGGTCCCGGGCAGTGTATTGACGACGGCGTCTGCCGCGGCCAGGAGGCCCGGCAGGCCTTCGTTGTCTGTCACTTCGTCGATGCCGTCAATGGGTTCAACGGTCCGTTTGGTGCCGCTGACCTTCATGCCGAGCGCTTTGGCTATCCGGGCGGTTTCCAGTCCGATCTCACCTAGGCCGGTAATAACCAGGTTGGATCCGTTGACCAGCCGGGTGGGGACCCGGAGTTCGGGCCAGACCTTTGCCGACTGGTCCTGCGCGAGTTCCGCGCTCCGCTTGAAGCCGTTCAGGATTCCCATCGCTGCGAATTCCGCCAGGGGCAGGGCGTGCACTCCGGCCGACGTGGTGATCTTGAACTTCTGCAGGATGTCCTGGCTGAGACCCGAAGCCTTGACGGCCCCGCCCGCCCCGGCCGCCATGGCGTGGACCCATTGCAGCTTTGGATTTTCGCGTGCGATCCGGGCCAGCCCCGCAGGGCTCTCGTTGGGGAAGCCGTACAGCACTTCGGCGCTGTTGAGCATGGCCCAGTAGCGTTCCTCCTGCTCCTCGCTGCGCTTGAAGGCGGGATCACCGGCATGGTCCGCCGGGAAACGTTCGGGAGGCAGGAGGTCCGGTTCGTAGAGGACGGTGATGGACGGGTCAACGGCACGGATCCGTTCCACGAGCTCAGCTTCGAGCGGGACGGCGATGGCCACGGTCTTACGTGAAGTCATGAGTTCAGTATAGTGGACGGCGTTCGAAAAAATGTCCCTGCATGGGCCGGTGTTCAGGGGCCCGGTTCGTGAAATAGGACTTCCTTCAGGGTTGACCTCGCGGCCTGGTCAGCTCTTGCTGCGGTGGTCGGCTTGTTCTACGAGTTCGGTAATCCAGGGGCGGTGGCCGCGGTGGAACGCCATGCCCTCCGGAAGCCCGTCCATGCTGGGGACAGAGTCCCTGATGTTGATCGTGACGCGTCCGCCAGCCAGCGGTGCATTGGTGATCTGCAGGTCGCCGTAGGATTTTGGCAGCACCGGGTCCATCCAGACTCCGCCGCGGGAAACATGGGCGTCGTAGCGCATCAGGCTGGTCAGCAGCAGGATCGGCGAGGTCGCCGCCCATGCCTGGGGCGAGCAGGCGGTGGGGTAGGGGACGGGTTCGGCAAATTGATCGCGGCTGAACCCGCAAAAAAGCTCCGGTAGCCGGCCACCGGAAAATTCAGCTGCCTCCAGCAGCGCGGTGGAGATCCGCTGCGCTTCTTCCACGAACCCGTAGCGGACCAGGCCTGCCTGGATGATGGCGTTGTCGTGGGGCCATACTGAGCCGTTGTGGTAGCTGGCAGGGTTATAGGCGCCCATGTTGCTTGCCAGCGTGCGGACGCCCCAGCCGCTGAACATTTCGGGTGACATCAGGTGCCCGGCCACTTCCGCAGCTTTGTCGTCGTCCACCAGGCCCAGCCACAGACAGTGGCCCATGTTGGAGGCGCACGCGTCGACCTTTTGCTTGTGACCGTCGAGGGCAATGGCGTAATAGCCCCGCTCCGGGATCCAGAACTCCTCGTTGAACCGCTTCTTCAGGACCGCTGCGCGGTCCGCATATGCGGCTCCGAGCCCATCATCGCCGTCGTCGTATGCCATCCAGGCCCTGGCCAGGTATGCAGCGTAGACATATGCCTGGACTTCGCACAGCGCGATGGGAGGTTCGGCCAGCCGTCCGTCCGCGAAATTGATCCCGTCCCACGAGTCCTTCCACCCCTGGTTGACCAGCCCGTTGGGGTTGAGCCGCTGGTATTCGACGAACCCGTCACCGTCCTTGTCGCCGAAGTCGCGGATCCAGTCCAGGGCGCGGTCCGCGTGAGGCAGCAGGGCGTTGATGGTTTCCTTTGCGAAGCCCCAGCGGCTGACAGCGCCCAGAACGTCGACGAACAAAGGGGTGGCGTCCACGCTGCCGTAGTACGTGGATTTTCCTCCGAGTGACAGCCCACTGGAGACATCCAGCCGGACTTCGTGGAGGATCTTCCCCGGTTCCTCTTCACTTACTGGATCAACCACGCTTCCCTGGCGGTCGGCAAGGGTTTGCAGGGTGCCCAGTGCAAGGGAGGGGTCGACCGGAAGCGCCATCTCTGAGGCCCAGAGCGAATCGCGGCCGAAGATGGTCATGAACCATGGCGCCCCGGCTGCCACCACCACCCGGTCCGGATGGTTCGGGTCCTCGATCCGGAGAGCGCCCAGATCGTCATAGCTGCGACGGAGGGTGCGCTCGATAGCCGGGTTTCCCATCCGCAGCATCGGGATCCTTGCCACCCACTCCCGGCGGCGCCGGTCACTTGGGGACAGCCCGCCCCCCGAGTGGCTGAAGCTTGCCGGACCTGACTTCCCGGTGGCCGGTACGGCGCTGATAAGTGTGGACCATTCCGACCTTGGCTGGACGATGGTCCGGTATGTGATGGTTTCCGGCGTCACGTCCGCACCGGGAGCATTGAATGCGATGTCCTTTTGGACGTCCTTCCACCTGCCACGGATCGCCAGCATGCCCGCGTTAGCGTGCCGGAGCTCTTCCCATTGCCTCTGGATCCTGGCTTCCTTGACTTCGAAGAGGTCAGCGAAGTCCGAGCCAACCACCAGCTGCAGAGTGCATTCGATGGGTTCAAGGGAGAAATTGCGGATGGTGACTTGTTCCCGGATGCCTTCACCCACCTCACGCAGCCGTTCCACGATCAGGGGGCTGTCCGCATAGCCGTCAGAACGCGGAATACGGCCGGCGAAAAGGGCCCGGTAGGGTTCCTTAAGCTCGGCAGTGAGCGGCTCCAGCGGCAGCCCGTTCACTGTCAGGGCCCATTTGGAAACATAACGGGTGTCCTGGACGAACAGGCCATGGGGATGCGCTGGATTGATATCTCCGTTGGGCATGGAGATGCAGAAGGACGAACCTTCCACCAGGGTGACAGTTCCGGCCCCTAAAGGTCCGGCTGCCGTATCAGCGTTCCACCCCGCCATTACCTGTCTCCTTGGGAACTCGACAACCGCTGGCCATGGGCCATCGGGCCCCTGTTTCTTGACCATGGCGGCTCTCTGCTCGACGCTACGCTTGCTGCGGTTTGGCCGCCAGAGTCCCATGCCGGGATTTTGGAACCCGGGGCCATCTCGTCGATAACATTTCCGACGACAGAACCGAGGCACTACATTTTGCGCTGTTGGACCTTTTGGCTGTTCGTCGGGGACAGGGGTGCGTCGCTGATGAAAAGGGCACCTACGGCTAGCGGAAACCGCCCAGCTTTGACCCGGCCAAGTTAAGTACGTCCTTCAGCATCGCCAGCGCCGCGCCCTTCGGACTGGAGCGGCCCCCTTGCACAGTGATGTCCCCGGCCTCGGGGCAGCTGAAGACCATGGCCTTTTCCGGACCAGTGAGGGAGAACAGCGGGTCGCCGGGCGGCACAGCTTCCAACTGCACGCTGACCACCATGGGCCGGTCCAGGGACGCCCTGGCAACGGCGCGGAGGCGCAGGCCGTTCCCAGTGGCAGCCAACGCCCTGTCGGGCGTGGAAGAATCGATTGGCTCCGTTTCCACCGCAATCCGGGAAACGTCCCAGTCCCACAGGAGTCCGGCGATCAGCCGCACCTTGGTGGCTGCATCCTGTCCGGACAGGTCCGCGGAAGGGTTGGCCTCCGCAATGCCCCGCCGCTGTGCTTCCGACACCGCCGCGTCAAGCCCGGTGCCAGCGGAAAGCTCATCCAGGATGAAGGTTGACGTGCCGTTGGGGCAGGCCCGTATACCGGTACAGCCCATCCCCCTCAGCGCGACTCGCGCCATGTCGGCCGATGGAAGCGCAGCGCCGGTGGCCCCGGAAAACCGGATCCCGGCCTGGCCTTCCTCCGCAGCGCGCTCAAGGTCACGCCAATGGCTGAGTACATGGCTCTTCGTCGCCGTCACCACATCGACGCCGCTCCTCAACGCAGCAATCGCCTCGTGCAGGACACGCGCGTGGGCCTCGGGTGAAGAAGGCAGCGCCTGGACCAGGATGTCAGCCCGGGTAAGGGTAAGAGTCTCCTCGATTGGCCGCAGAGGCCCCCAGGAAGAGCGCTCCGGCAGTGGGCGGCCGGGCGCAAGGAGAACCTCCGTCCCGTGACCCCGGACCGCGGCGACCTGCAACAAGGAATCCTGCTCCAAAACGGAGTCAACAAACGCCCGTCCCACGGCACCGAACCCGGACAGGACCAGGCGCACGCCCAAAGCCATCTACTTGTTCGTCATCCGGTACCGCTCGATCTGCCGCAGCCGCCGCAGGAGGCTGTCGCGCCGCGGGTGCGGGACGACGTCGGGCGCTTCTGCGGTGAGGTCCACATGCCTGGTGCCGTACTGCCAGAGGAGGAGGTCGTCCAGGAGCCGGTCCGGGCCGGGGGAGTAGCGGTGGTCCAGGGCCTTGCGGACCTCGGTGATCCGGTTGGCATTCAGGAGCCCGGCCAGCTGCATGGTCTGGTTCAGGTCGTGTGCAGCGAGCAGTTCGGCGGCCCAGCCCCAGTCATCGTCCACTTTCCGGTCAACGTGGGGGAGCAGCGTTCGCCAGACGTCGCGGATCCGGTTGGGCGTGAGGGGGGCTGCCCCCTCGCCGTCCATATCCCAGTAGCTGCGGACTTCCTCATACCGCTCGTGCAGGTCGGCGAAGGCGGTTTCCACCGTCTCCAGCATGGCAGCGGTGGCGGTGAATTGCCGGTCGAAGTGTGGCGTCCAGGCGCGGGGATCCTCGGCCTTGAAGCGGATGTCATGCTCGATCTCGCTCCAGGCATGGGCGAAGATGGTGCGGATCTGGCACTCGAAAAAGTAGCTGCCGTTGGGCTGCGCGTCCGGGTTGAAGACCTGCTGGTACTCCTTGACGGCCTCGTTCTGGATGCTCCGCAGGATCAGGTGGCGGCTTGAGTACCCGTAGGTGCCGGACTCGATGGAACCAATGTCCTTCTCGCGGTCCCCGCGGCAATCGAAAACCTGGCGCTGCCGCTTGATGATGTTGGCCACCACGGCGTTTTCCGCGGGCAGCTTGGTGATGACCCGGATGCCCACCATGTCATTCAGCGTGCGGAACGGGTCGGGGAATTTCAGCAGCCGCCGCCCGCCCGGCTCCAGCGGTTCCTCGGTGCGGGAAATCTTCTCCTTGAAGGACTCCACCGTCTTTGTGCGGCCGGTGACGAACAGCGGCGTCACCTCGCTGTCCTTCAGCATGCCGCGCAGGGTCAGCAGGACGTCGCGGGTGACAAGCTTCAGGGCAGGCCGGACGCGTTCATAGATCTCCACGTTGTGCTGCACAGACTCGCGCAGCGGGGCGTCCAGGCTTTCCCAGTTAGTCGGCATGATCCCAGCTTACGGCCGGGGTCCGACACGAGCCGGTCAAAAAGCCCTTACGTTGCGGCCGGCGATGTGGACCCGCGCACCACCAGCGAGCTTTCCAGCGTCAGCTCCTCCTGCTCCAGCTCCTGGCCCTCCATTAGCCGGCGCAGCTGTTCCCCGGCTTTGAGGCCCAGCAGCTTGGCCGGCAGGTGCACGCTGGTCAGGCCGGGGCTGCTGGTGGCGGAGTACGGGAGGTCGTCGAACCCGGCCACCGCCAGCTCCTCCGGAATCCGGACCCCCGCCACGCGTGCTTCCTGCAGCACGCCATAGGCATGCGTATCAGTGGCGCAGACGACGGCGGTCACCCCCTCGCTCTGCCAGTCCGGCCACGCTGCGGCGAAGGCGGCCGCCGCCTCACCGACGTCGATGGTGGTGGCAGGCATGTGGTCCGCATCCACAGACATGCCCAGTGCAGTGGCCTCGGCCAGGAATGCCTCGCGGCGGATCGCGAAGGTTTCCGTCCCGGTGACACTGTCAAGGTAGGCCACCCGACGGTGGCCAGCGGCGGCGAGGTGGGAGGCCAGCTCCCGGGCCCCCTGCGCGACGTCAAGGTTGACGGCCGGGGCCAGCGATTCAAGGCCGGGCGCGTCCAGCAGGACCAGCGGCCCGGCAACCGAGAGATCGGCCAGGAAACCTGCGTTCGGCGCGTCCACCAAAAGCCCGGCGGGACGGAGGGACATCAGCTTCCGGACGTCGTCGGCCTTGGGGAACTCGCCCGAATCCGTGACGGAAAGCAGCAGCTGGTAACTGGGCCCCAAGGATTCGCGCACCCCGCCGATCACCTTTGCGAAAAACGGGTTGGAAATATCCGGCGCAACCAAAATCACGATGGAACTGACGCCTTTGGCCAGCGAGCTGCCGATCCCATCCACCACGTAGCCCAGCTCGGAGATGGCATCGCGCACCCGGGAAATGTTGTCCTCCGACACGCGGCCCGCCGTCTTGCCGTTGGCCACCAGGGACACCGTTGCCACCGACACCCCGGCCCGGGCGGCGACCATCGCCGCCGTCACCCGCCTCGGCCGCGCGCGCTGCTGCACCTGTTTCCCGGAATCCATACCTCGATCCTATCCGCCGGCGGACTGACTAGGGAGGGCAAGGCGTCAAGCGTTTGACGCGCGCTGATACCCGACCAACGTTAAGCGTTTGACGCAGACCACAGAACCCTGCCATGATCGCTCCCGGAAGACAGAAGCCCCTGCCCCGAAGGCAGGCCCCAATGACGTGGAGAACCATCGTGGAACCAGATCCGAAAACGAACCAGCAAGAACCCAGGAAGATCATCCTGGACTGCGACCCCGGCCACGATGACGCCGTGGCCCTCCTGCTGGCACACGGCAACCCCAACATCGAACTGCTGGCCGTCACCACCGTGGTGGGCAACCAGACCCTCGAAAAAGTCACCCGCAACGCCCTGGCCGTGGGCACCATCGCCGGCATCACCGGCGTCCCCTTCGCCGCCGGCTGCCCGCGCCCCCTGGTCCGGAGCATCGAAACCGCGCCGGACATCCACGGCGACTCGGGCATGGACGGCCCGGCCCTGCCCGAGTCTACCATCGAGCTGGACCCGCGGCACGCCGTCGACCTCATCATCGACACCGTCATGGCGCACGAGCCCGGCACCGTCACACTCGTCCCCACCGCCGGCCTGACCAACGTCGCCATGGCCGCCCGCAAGGAACCGCGCATCGTGGAACGCGTCAAGGAAGTTGTCCTCATGGGCGGCGGCTACCACGTGGGCAACTGGAGCGCCGTGGCCGAGTTCAACATCATCATCGACCCTGAGGCCGCGCACATCGTCTTCAACGAGAAGTGGCCGGTGGTCATGGTGGGCCTGGACCTCACCCACCAGGCGCTGGCCACCCCGGACGTGGTGGAAAAGATCGCCGCCATCGGCACGAAGCCTGCAAAGTTCGTCACCGAGCTGATGGACTTCTTCGCGCATGCCTACAAGGACGCCCAGGGCTTCGACTACCCGCCCGTCCACGATCCCTGTGCCGTCGCCTACGTGATCGACCCCAGCATCGTCAGCACCCGCAAGGTCCCCGTGAACATCGAACTGACCGGAACGCTCACCCTGGGCATGACCGTCGCCGATTTCCGCGCCCCCGCCCCCGCCGACTGCCACACCAGCGTGGCCGTGGACCTGGACCACGCGCGCTTCTGGGACCTCGTCACCGACGCGCTGGTCAGGATCGGCGAGCCGGGCGCCGGCGACAAAACCAACAAAGGCAACGCGGACGACGGCGGCACGCACCTCGGTGCGGAGCGCACCCAAGGCGGGGCAGCCGACGTCGTACGCCGGACAGTGCCCACCTCACCGCCGGAGGGATCAAGTAAATGACGACCGCAACCCTGGCTGAAACCAAGACCGGCCGCGGCAACATCGCCGCCCTCATGACCGCGCTGCTGGCCGCCTGCGTGGCGTTCCAGCTCAACGCCTCCATGCTCAGTCCCGCCCTGGTGACGATGGGCCAGGAACTCAAGGCGGACCAGGCCCTCATCGGGCTCTCGCAGACCTGGTTCTTCACCGCTGCCGCGCTCTTCTCCCTGTTCCTGCCACGCTTGAGCGACATCGTGGGCCGCAAGAAGGTCCTGGTGGGCATGATGGTGCTCATGGCGGTGGGTTCTGTCATCGCCGCCCTTGCCCCGGACATCACGTGGCTGTTCGTGGGCCGCATCATCCAGGGTGTCAGCGGCCCCACCGTCCCGCTCTGCCTCATCATGCTGCGCTCGGCCGTCAGCAACCCGCGCAAGTACGGCACGCTGATGGGCCTTATTACTGCCGTCAACGGCGGCGTGGCGGGCGTGGACTCCTTCGTGGGCGGCTACTTCGCAGAGCACTTCGGCTTCCGCAGCATCTTCTGGCTCATGGTGGTCCTCGCCGTCGCGGCCACCGCCCTCATCCTGCTCCTCGCCGCCGAAAGCAAGCCTGCCGCCGGCACCCGGATGGACTGGCTGGGCGTGTTCTTCATCGTGGTGGCCGTGGGCGCCCTGCTGACCGCCCTGAACGAAGGCTCCAAGCTGGTCGCCGGATTTAACCCAGGCGTGCTGGTCCTGAGCCTGGCACTGGTGCTCGTGGCCGCCGTCGCGTTCCTTGCCTTCTGGCGCACCGAACAGCGTGCGGCCCAGCCCATGGTGGAAACGGTCCATCTGCGCCAGCGCGCCACGTGGGCGCCGCTGCTGACCACCACGCTGACCATGACCGGCATCTTCGCGGTGATCAACGGCATTGTCCCCGCCTACGTCCAAGCCGCCTCCCCGGGGTTCGGCGTGGGACCCACCGAGATGTCGCTGATCATCCTCACCCCGTACGCCCTGCTCGGCTGGGTGGTGGGACCGCTGAGCGGGAAGCTGGCCCCGGTCCTCGGGTACACCAAGGTGCTGCGCATCGGGCTCCTGGGCAGCATCGCCGCGCTCGCCATCATCGGGTTCCTTGGCCTGCACAGCCTGCCGATGATGATCGCCGGCACGGTCTTGCTGGGCATCATGTACGCCGGTACGGTCAACATCATGCTCAACGGACTCGGCGTTATCCTCTCGCCCGCCGGCAACCCCGGCTTCCTGCCCGGCATGAACGCCGGCGCCTTCAACCTCGGCGCGGGCCTGAGCTTCCTGATCCTGCCGGCCGTGCTGGTGGCGACGTCGGCCTTTGGCGATGCGGCGGCGTCGTACCTGACCGTGGTGGTGGTCGGCCTGGCGCTGACTGTGGCCGCGTTCGCTGCCTCGCTGCTGATCCCCAAACCGGTTGAGGCCGAGGTGGCACCATGAGTGCCGCAGCTGCCGGGGCGGGCCGGATCGTCGTCGTCGGCTCCCTCAACGCCGACCTCACCATTTACTGCGACCGCCTCCCGCAGCCCGGCGAAACGGTCCAGGGCCACGGGTTCGCGGTGAATCCGGGTGGCAAGAGCGCCAACCAGGCCGTCGCCGCGGCGCGCCTGGGCGGCCACGTCAGCCTGGTGGGTGCAGTGGGGGAGGACCCCAACGGCGCCATGCTTGAGGCCTCGGTGGCCGGGGCCGGCGTGGACGTGGGGCATGTGCGGACCTCGGGCGAACCCACCGGTGTTGCCGTGATCGCCGTGGACGCCCACGGTGAGAACAACATCATCATCTCGGCCGGCGCCAACGGCACGCTGTCACCGAAGGACGTCGCCGAGGCCGCGGATGTCATGGAGGGCGCCGCCGTGGTGAGCCTGTGCCTGGAGGTCAGCATGGACACGGTGCTTGCGGCCGCCCAGGCAGGGCACGACGCCGGCGCAACGGTTTTGCTGAACCTCTCGCCGTATGCGGAGATTCCGTCAGGCCTGGCCGGGTTGACGGACGTCCTGCTGGTGAACGCGCATGAGGCCGCGCTGTTCCTGGGTTCTTCGGTTCCCGCTGCCGGCGCCGCTGCCTCTGAGTGGGATGCGGTGCGGTCTCGGTTCTCTGAGCGGGGAATCCAGCAGGTATTGGTGACGCTGGGTTCGCAGGGTTCCGTTGTGCTGGACTCGCTGGCTTCGGCGGGTTCACGGGTGGCATTTGTCCAGCCCATGCAGGTGCAGGCCGTGGATACCACCGGGGCGGGTGACGCCTTCACCGGTGCGGTTGCAGTCCGGCTGGCGGCCGGTGATGCGCTCGCGGACGCTGCAGCCTTCGCCTCGGTTGCCGCGGCTCTGGCCACCACCCGCAAAGGCACCCAGGCGGCATACCCGGAAGCGGCCGACGTCGAACGCCGCCTCCGCACGCCCTAACCCCCACCCCCTCGCCATCCTTGTCTGAGCGCTCCGCACCTTTTACACCCGTCCATTGCTGAGCAGGTGCCGTTTTCAGGCTCGAGAACGACAAGTACTCAGCAATCGATGAGGGGGCGGGGAACTAAGCAGGCGCGTCCAGCGTGACACCGGTGTGCTCGGCGAGCCGGTCCAGCAGGGCGTCCTGGAACTGGGGATCCTGGGTGGCGGGGTGCGGGGTCTGCCGGCGCTGGTGGTACCAGTAGCCGCCGCTGGCCAGCGCCGCCAGGTCGTCGCTGGTGGCCAGCCATTCCTGCGTGCGGTGGCCCAGTTCCAGGCTGTCCGGTGCGGACCGGCCGCCCATCCTCGTGGGCACCCAGCCGGGGTCCACCGCGTTGCTGGTGACGTTCGGAAAAAGCCGGGCCACGGCTGCCGACAGCGCAGTGACCTGGAGCTTGGTGGTGGAGTAGGAGGCCGTCGTCGTCCGTCCTGACCAGTCCAGGCCGTCCAGGCCGGTGTCGCCGCCGCGGTGCATGCCGCTGCTCAGGTAGATGAGCCGGCGGGGGCCGGAAATGAGGGCCGTCAATAGGTAAGGTGCCACCACGTTCACTGGCAGCAGCGCGGCGCCGTTCAGGACACCAGCGTTGTGGATGATGGCGTCAACGCCGCCGATCCCGTTGACCTGGTCGGCGACCCCCCGGACTTCCTGATCCACTGCCAGGTCGCCGACAACGCACAGTGCCCCGCGGTCCAGCAGGTGCTGCACCGCGGGGAGCCGGTGGGAGGAACGGGCGTGCACGATCACCTCGTGGCCGTCCTGCAGGAGCGAGGCGGCGGCGGCCCGGCCCAGCCCGTCGGTGGATCCGGTAATGAAGACGCGTGCCATGCGGGACCTCCCTGGTTTGTGGGTGTTGTCCCTACGCTACTTCTGCCGGCTTTAGTTCATGACGCAGGCCGCGCCCGGCAGCAGCGGGTGCGCTCAGCGGCGTTTGCGGCTCAGGACCAGCGTCAGCAGTCCACCAAAGGCAAGAAACAACAGGCCCCCTACCAACAGGCCGGGGTTCACGCCCGTGTTGGCCAGCGTTGATGGAGTTGAGGAGTAGCCCACTGGCATTGCCGCAGCGGCTGCATTGGCTGCGACACCGCCGAAGGCCAAGAGTCCGCCTGCGAAAGCGGTACCGAACAGGCATCTGCGGAAGGTGCGGTGCATCATGGGGAATTCTCCTGAAAGTTGAATTGGGGCTACTGCTTACCCCGGAAGCTGGCGCGTGCCCGCGCGAAAGCGACGCGGGGAGGGCCTTAACTAGTCAGGTGAAGAGCCGGGGTCGAAGGACACCGGAGAGGGGGCGGTAAGCAAAGGGCCCCCGATGGCAGACGTCCCAGCTGCCGGGGCTGGGAAGTGAGGTGAGCTGGTCCAGCCCGAAGCCGCCGGGTCGTTGCCACCGGATAGGCTGCTTCCGCTCGTGGCAGCACTTGGCACGGCAGGGGGAACATCCCACGGCGTGCGGAATGGCGCGTCTTCGGGGCCGGCCTTGAAAAGCACCGGCGTTACGGCCGCAAGCTTCATCTGGACCCGGCTTTCCGGGCTGGTGCTTTGCAACAATCCGGGGGACTGCGCGGGACCCGTCACGCCCCCGGTGGTCTGCGGCAGTTCAGCAGCTGGGGGAGAGGCAGGTGCGGGCTCCGGAGCGGGAGCCGCGGTGACATTCGTAGTGACGGGAAGGACCGCGACGGGCTCTGCTTCCGGGGCAGCGATGGGCAGGGGCATTGCGTCGATGACCGGTTCAAGGGCCGGTTCAAGGACCGGGTCCAGGGGTGCCAGGACGGTAACTGCCAGCGGAACAGCAGCCCCCACCGTCCCGTCCACGATGCCATCCACGGCAACCACTGCAGGATCCACCACAGCCGCTACCGTTCCCGAGGGCACAAGCTCGTTGGCCGCCGGAACCGACTGCACAACATCCTCGGCCAGGCCGGAGACCTCCTCCGCGGCGGGGCGGAGGGACGGCGCCGGAACAAGTGAAGCAACCGTGGAAGCCGTGGCCGTGGCCTTCCCGCCGTCCGGCCCTGCCACCACCGGTTCCGGGTCATCTTTACCCTGGTGGGTAAGGTTGGCGGCGGCAGCATCCAAAACCCCCGGAAGCAAGTCGCGGGAGGGTGAGGAGTCAGCCGACGCGCCCGCGGCCGACAGGGCAATCCAGGCTGCAGTTGCCGCCACAGCGAGCAGGAGGGGCCGGAGGAACGCCCAAGCAGTGCTTTCGGACTTCACGTGGTACCCCTCCCCACAGGTGCGCTTCGGCAAGCAATGCTGTCCACCATAAGCACAGGTCAGGTGGCAGGTCCAAATGCGGTGCGTCAGTGTCAGAGGGCATCCGTAGGGGCAGCGCGGTTATCGATGGCTGCGGTAAGTTCGTCAATCCGGTCCATCCCGGCGTTGAGTTTTTCGACGGCCGCCCACAGGTCCGGGTGTTGCTCACGGACCTGTTCCAGGTCCGTGCCGGCCGATCGGAGCGATCCGAGATCGAAACTGACATTGGTGCGTGCACCCGCCACAGCAGCGCGGAGGGCACCGAACGCGACGACGACATCCGCTACCAGTGCACGGTTGCCATTGGTCGCCAGCCAGGCGAGGTCGTCGATCGCTTCGATGGCCCGCTCGCCAAGGACGGCGGAAGCAGCCGCGGCCTCCACGGATGCGCGGCGGATTGCTTCGTCCCGCTCGTCCCCCGGCTCCAGCCGGAAGGCAGCACCGAATGCCTTGGACGCCGAGGCGTCGTCATCTGCCAGTCGAAGGGCTTCCTGGCGCAGCTCCTGGGCCCGCTCACGTATCCGATCCGGCTCGCCGCCGTCGTCCCCGCTGTAACCGGCAACCATCGACGTCAGCGACGCCGCCACCGCCAGCATCAGCCCCGTGCCCGCCCCGCCGCCGGGCGACCCCGTGGACTCTGCCAGCGCGCGCGTCCATTCCTCAACCGTCGATTCCTGGGTGGTCACTTCAGGCTTTTCCATACCAGGAGGCGTGCCCACAAAGGCCTCAGGCTAAACGATGGAAGGGCAACGGAGCCGCGGACCGCACAAACTGGCCCAGTTTTCACGGCCGTGGCCCCGAAAGTCCGCGGCATCTCCGCGGAACCGGGCAGCTAAAGTGGGCCAGTGTGACGCACCGCCACCGCTATGACTACGGCCAGGACCCCAACCAGTGGGGCGAACTGTTCCTGCCAGACCTTCCACCTGGTGGGAAACACCGAGGCGTAGTGGTGGTGATTCACGGCGGTTACTGGCGCTCGCAGTACGGGGCAGAACTGGGGGAGCCGCTGGCGAAGGACCTCGCCGAACACGGCATGGCCGCCTGGAACCTGGAATACCGGCGGGCCGGGAACGGCGGGGGCTGGCCCGGCACCATCCAGGACATCCTCGCGGGGATCGACAAGCTCGCCGCGCTCGCGGAACCGCACGCACTGGACCTGGGCAAAGTGGTGGCGCTGGGCCACTCGGCCGGCGGCCACCTGGCAGTGTGGGCCGCAGGCAGGGACCGGTTGCGCGGGCTTGGGCCTGCAGACGGCCTGCAGATGGAGCACGACGGCGTCCGCCTCACCGGCGTGGTGAGCCAGTCCGGCGTCCTCAACCTGGCCGAGGCCGAACGCCTGAACCACAGCAACGGAGCCGTGGCCAATCTGCTGGGCGGACCGTCGTCGGACTTCTCCGTGCTGCACCGTGTGGCTGACCCCATGGCCGCCCTGCCGCTGGACGTCCCGGTGTTTGCCGTCCACGCCGCGGAGGATGTGGACGTGCCGCTGAGCATGTCCACCACATACGTGGATGCCAGCAGCGTGGGCCCTGTGCCAGCGGAGCTCGTCATGGTGCCGGGCGATCACTTCTCCCTGATCGACGTCACCGCGGAAGCCTATGTGACGTGCCGGGAACTGGTGGGCAGGCTGCTGCGCTGACACGAACTGCTGGCAGCGGCCTATTTCTGGCAGAGTATGACCATGCTCACAGTGATCGGCGAAGGCCTTGTTGACGTTGTCCAGCGCGCCTCCGGAATCCAGGCCCACGTGGGCGGCAGCCCGCTAAACGTGGCAGTGGGCCTGGCCCGGCTGGACCATCCGGTGCAGTTCATCGGCCGCTACGGCCGGGATGCCTACGGGGATTCGGTGGCAGCGCACCTGCGGGCGAGTTCGGTGATGCTGCCGGTACCCCCGGATGACTTGCCTACCAGCGTGGCCACTGCGCTGATTGACGACGACGGCGCGGCCACCTACACGTTCGATCTCGCCTGGGAGCTTCCCGGCATGGGGGACCGGCTCGGCTTCATGCTGCAGGGCACCACGCTGCTGCACACGGGGTCCATCGCCACCATGCTGAAGCCGGGCGCCACCGAGGTGCTGGCTGCCGTCGAATACGCCCACCCGTCCGCCACCATCAGCTTCGATCCGAACTGCCGGCCCAGCATCATCACGGACGTGGATTATGCGCGGGGGCAGGCGGAGAAGTTCGTCACGCTTTCGGATGTGGTGAAGGCGTCCGACGAGGACCTGGCCTGGCTATACCCGGGGGAGGACGTGCTGGATTCGGCGCGAAAGTGGCTGGCGCTGGGCGGTGACGAAGGACCGGCAATGGTGGTGGTGACCCGCGGCGCGGAGGGCCCCTGGGGTGTATGCCGCGCCGGCGAAACATCCGTTCCCGCGCCCAAGGTTGAAGTGGCGGACACGGTGGGTGCGGGGGACTCGTTCATGGCGGCGCTGCTGTCGGGCCTGGTGGACCGCGAGCTGGACGGGGCGCAGAACCGGCAGGACCTGCGGGAACTCCCCGTCGAGGCCTTGGCTGAGCTCCTGGAGCACGCTGCCCGTGCGGCAGCGGTCACGGTCTCCCGTCCCGGCGCGAACCCGCCCACCCGCGCCGAGCTGCACGGTGTTGAAAAGCGCGGCGCCGAAAAGGAAGCCTAAGCCGGAATCGACTGCTCCCTAAGTGCCGTTTTGAGGGTTCAAAAGGACATTTACGCGGCAATCGATGGGGGTTCTTCTTCGGGCGGGCGTCACAACTGCGGCACGCAAGGGCCGCTTCCCAGCAGCGCAAGCCCCGCCCGGTCGCCGGCGGCGAAGTCCTGCACGCCCTTGTTCTCGGCGTACATGAGCTGGGTGGGATCATTGACGTGGGCCAGGCCCAGCACGTGTCCGAGTTCGTGCATGATGATGGCCCGCACTTCCGCGGCGCCGTCCGGCCGGCTGGCCATGATGCCGGCGAGGTCAGGGGCGTCCAGGCTGATTTGGCCGGCGGCGAGGACCAGCGGTTGCCCCACGGCTTCCGCGTACCCGCTCCCGCCGAGGCCTGCCACGTTTCCGGCGAGGTCGGGCGTTTCCGTCGGCGTTGACCAGGCGATCAGCACTGGGGCCCAGCGCTTCCCGTAGCGGTCAGGCTGGAAAGCTTGCCGCTGATCGGCCGGCGCCTCCGTAGTGGGCCCGTCGTAGACGAACTGCAGCCCGGAGGCGCGGGAAACTGATGCCACCGCTTCGCTGATTAGGGCGGCTCCATCCGGCAAGGCATTGTCCGGACGCACAACGTAGTGCACGGGGCGGCACGGATCGTACGCTACTAGGGACTGTCCCGCCCTGGGCGACTCCTGCAGCATGAAGGCAGTGGAACCGGTGCTTGCCGGTGGCGTCCCGAGGGGAGAAGGAGCGGCCTCGACGCCGGGCGGCGGCACCTTCGCGCCGGGCAGGTACGGGGCAGCGACAGGGAGGACCACGCGGTCGAAGAGCGTCGGTGTGAAGTACAGGCAGACCACGACGGCGATTCCCAGCATCGTCCTGAACTGCACCGACCGCTTCGGCCGGCGCTGTTGCTTCCTTGGCCGGCGCCGGAATTTCCCCCGGCCAGGCGGGGAAGGGTCAGGACTGCGCCAAGGTGCCGGGGGCTCGGCCTTTCCAAGAGCTTCATCGATGGCCCACTGCGGGATCCGTCCGCTGGCGGAACGGCGGACGTTGGGTGGGAGAAAACCGCCTGGGACCTTCGACAGCGAATCCCTGTTTGTCCCGAAACCGTGCACCGGCAACCCCCAATCCTTCGCCGCCCGCCGCAGGGCAACCCCCTCAGCCTAGCGGCGGGCTTTCCAGCCTTGGCGCCGCAAAAGCACAGGATTTGCGCAAGAAATCAGCGCCGGCACCGAGGCGTAGTGGACCCAGGTAGGCCCGGCTGCGGGGTGCAGGTGGCGCCGCCCACCCGCCGATTGCTGCCTACTTGTCGTTCTGAGGGTGCAGAAGGACAAGTACGCAGCAATGGATGGGGGTGAGAGCTACTCCTTGCCGAGTCCCGCCGCCGAGGTCTTGTCGCCGGACACGCTGTTGAGCGCCCGCAGGTCGAAGATGCCGTTGATGTCGGCCTGCTTGGTAGTGCCGGCAGTCACGCCGTCGGCCAGGAGCTTCTGGTAGGTCCCGGCCAGCGGGTCCACCGTGAAGACGATGTTCTTCAAGGAGCGGTCAATAACGTCGGGCTTGAGCTCGGCGCCGGCAGCTTCCTTCAGTGCCGCGTTGATGACGGTGGCCTTCTCACTGGTGGACGCTGAGTTCAGCCACTCAACCGATTTCACGTGGCCCTTCAGCAGGGCCTTGACGGTGTCCGGGTGGTCCGCGGCGAATTTCCGGTTCACGATCAGGATGGTGGTGGGGAACTCGCCCGGCTTGCCGGACAGCGAACCGTCCCACAGGTCCTTTTCGTCCACCAGTACCTTGGCTCCGGCGGTCAGTACCAGGCGTGAGGCCCATGGCTCAGGCAACCACGCGCCGTCGAGCTTTCCATCCTGGAACAGCTTGAGGGTCTGGGCGTTCTCCGTGGGGTTGATGGCGACGTCGCCGCTGCCATCGACGTTTGTCTTGTATCCCTGGGACGAAAGCCAGGCGCGGAGCGCCACGTCCTGCGTGCCGCCAAGCTGCGGCGAAGCCAAGGTCTTGCCCTTCAGGTCCGCGGCGGAGTTGATCTCCGGCTTGACCACCAGCTGCGCACCACCGGCGGCTGCGCCGGCGATGATGTTGACGGATTCGCCCTGGCTCTTGACGAACGAGTTGATGGCCGGATTCGGTCCGATGTAGGTGGCATCGATGGCGCCCGCGTTCAGCGCTTCGATGGCTGCGGGGCCGGCGTTGAAGACCTGCGTGCTGAGCTTGGTGCTGCCGAGTTCATCGGCGATGAAGCCCTTGCTGACGCCCACCAGTGCGGGGGCGTGCGTGACGTTCCCGAAGTAGCCCAGCTTCAGTTCGGCGGCGGGGTTGCCGGACGGGACGGTCTCCTGCGTGGCGGCAGGGGTGGCGCTGTTGACGGAGGAGGCGACGGCGGCTCCCCCGCCAATGAGTGCCAGGACGGCTGCCGCGATCCCAATTTTCAGGCCTACCGGGCGTTTGGGTTTGGCGGACTGGCCGGCGACGATGCGGGTGGAGCCTTGCTGGTTCTGCGGACTGTTGTCCTGCGGGTTTGCCATGGGTAAATCCTTTGCTGGGGCGGATGCTGAGACGAGATTACGGAGCGCCCGGCGGCCCGACAATCGATCATGTAGCAGGCGTTCACGGGGCGACTCGCAGGCTCAACGCGGCGTAGCGGGAAGTCAAAATTCGTCCCGGGACGTCTTGGTTCGGGCTGATAGGCAGCCGGTATCGGCGGCGGATGCGATCGACGCTTGCTTTTCCTGTTTCGCCTGCATTGATTCAGCTGCCGCCTTGGTGGGTACGTGGCCCGCATGGGGATTTTGAAAAACTAGTCAAGGAGACTCTCATGTTGCTTTGGATCGCCATTATCATCGCTGTTCTCTGGCTTCTCGGACTGCTCGCGAACATCGGCGGCGGCCTTATCCACATTCTTTTGGTCGTTGCAGTAGTCGTCCTGATCTTCCACTTCGTCACAGCCCGGAAGCGCGTCTAGGCGGGCAACGTCCGGACTAAGACTTCCATGCAGGAATGAGGTCCCGCCGCTGGCACTGTGCCGGCGGCGGGACCTGCCGCTTTTCAGGCCGCTTTGACCAGGGGGAGTTCGTCCCAGTGCGTGGTGTACCGGGGGGAGCGCATGTCCCGTTTCATGGTCCAGTCCAAACCGGACTTGATGCCCGCGTGCCCCAATCCGATGGCACCCCGCCCGAAACGCCTGCTCACGTCCTCAAGCAGCGGCCCGATCCCGCGTTCCTCATGCCGGTTCTCGAACGGCTCCAGCGGCGGCTGGTTTCCCGTGGGCCGCAGGTCGGTGAGCATCAGGCCCGCCTTGGCGTACTTCAGCCCTTCGCGGGTGTGGGGCAACAGGGCGTGCGCGGCCTTGGTGAGCAGCAGCGGATCCGCCGTGGGCATGGGCAGTGAGACGCATACCGAGGGGTAGGCCTGCTCGTTGTCCCTGAACGGGGAAGTGGCAGCAAATGCCGTCAGGACCTTCGCCTGCAGCCCGTGCTTTGAGAGCCTGGCGCTTGCCTGCTGCCCGTAGATGCTGAGCACCTCCCGAAGGCCTGCGGTGGTGGTCACAGGCGTGGCGAAGGAGCGGGAGAAGATCAACTGGTCGCGTCCAATCCGTTCCTCCTCCATGGGGATGCAGGGGGTGCCGCGGAGCTCCAGGACGGTGCGCATCAGGACCACGGAAAACCTGTCGCGGATCACCACGGGGTCCGCGCGGACCAGGTCCAGGACGGTGAAGATCCCCAGGACGTTCAACCGCCTGGTGAGCCGGCCGGCGATGCCCCAGATCTCATCCACGGGCAGGCGGCCCATCAGCGCCTCCCGCATGTCTGCCGGGACCGACTCCCAAAGGCAGACCCCGCCAAAAGCAGGATTGTTCTTGGCCCACTTATTGCAGAGCTTGGCCAGGGTCTTGGTGGGCGCAATGCCCACGCAGACCGGGACGCCCACGTGCCGCCGGACTGCCTCCTTCATCCTGCGGCCCAGGGCCAGCAGCTCTCCCGGGCCGCCCTTCACGCCCAGAAATGCCTCATCAATGCTGTAGACCTCCAGCCAGGCCGAGTACCTGCCCAGCAGTTCCATCACACGGGCGCTGATATCCCCATACAGCTCATAGTTGCTCGACTTTGCCACCAGGCCCCACTCCTTGGCCCGCGGCGCGAGCTTGAACCAGGGTTCACCGGTGGTGATGCCCAGGGCTTTCGCCTCGGGGGAGCGGGTCACCGCGCACCCGTCGTTGTTGGACAGCACCACCAGCGGGCGTCCCTCCAGGGAGGGGTCGAACGCGCGCTCGGCCGAGGCATAGAAGCAGTTGACGTCCACATGAGCGATCTGCGGCATCTGCCGCATCACCATAGGCTTAGCCATGGGACTTCCCAGCCATCACGGCCTCAAACATGGTGCAGGCACCTGGTGGCAACGCCCCAGACGGTCAGCTCGGACAGGGCGGGCACATGGATGTCCGGGTACTTGGGGTTTTCCGCCTGGAGCAGCACCCCGGTGCGGGTAATGCGGAGGCGCTTGACCGTCAGTTCGCCGTCAAGCACCGCGATCACCACGGATCCGTCCTTGGGCTCCAACGCCCGGTTCACGATCAGTTCGTCGCCGTCACTGATGCCCGCTCCCTCCATGGAGTCACCGGTCACGCGGACCACGAAGGTGCTGGTGATGTCCTTGATCAGGTGCGCGTTCAGGTCGATCCGGCCGTCAAAGTAGTCCTGTGCGGGCGACGGAAAGCCCGCCGCCACCGCCACGGGCGAGATCAGCACCGAGAACAACGAGGCACCCGCGTCTATCACGCGGGGACCGACAATAACGCCCACAACACACCTTTATTCGAAAATATGTTCGATAGTTTCAGTGTAGCCCCGGAGGCTGACAACCGGCACTCCTCACGGCCCAGGGCGCGGAGAGGCTAGGCTGGGAGCACTGTCAGCTCTGGGGGAAGCGGATGCGGTTCGTGCGGTTTTGGCTGGTTCCTGCAGCGATACTCGCCGCGCTGACGGGCTGCGAGTACAGCGGCCCGCCGGAGGGGCAGGCGAAGCCGTCAGCCCCGCCGACAACGGCACCTCGGAACCTGGACACCGACCAGGCGCGGGGAGTGGAGTTCCTCATGAACCCTGCGGACGGCGCCGCCGGCCGCTACGCCTTCCGGCCGGTGCCGGCCTCCCCGGAACTTGCCACCGGCATGCTGCAGGGCGCGGACGGGCTGAAAGTGGCGGTCCATTCCGGCCAGCCTTCCGCTTCCGGGCCTGAGGCGGAGCTCAGAGGCACGCTGGCCAAGGACGGGGCAGGCTGCGTCATCCTGCAGTCGAAGGATGGGGACGATTACACGCTGATCTTCCCCGAAGGAACCAGCCTCGATGGCGAAACACTCCTCCTGCCCGCCGGCCCCCGGCTTGCCAACCAGGACCCGGTAGCCCTCACCGGCAACCGGGTCCCCGCCGATGAAAGCCTGAGCATGTGCCTGAATTATGCCCGGCTCTACTCCGTGGAATCGGCTGCCATCATCCCCTGATGAAAGGGGCACGTCCGTGATCCAACAGACGCGGGAGGTGCGTTGCGGGGAAGTACGACGACGCCCTGCCGCCTTCCAGCGCACTCCGGCTGCCCAATGACCCACGTAGACTTGCAGGATGCGGCTGGTAGCAAGCGATATTGACGGAACGATCCTCGGGCATGACGGAAAAATCAGCCCCCGCACCGTCCGCGCCTTCCACGCCTGCCGTGATGCCGGCGTCGAACTTGTCTTTGTTACAGGCCGGCCACCCCGGTGGCTGCACCCCCTCGAAGAACAGCTGGGCCACACCGGCCGCGTGATCTGCTCAAACGGTGCCGTGGTGTGGGACCTGGAAGCGGACCGCCTGGTCTCCGCCCGTACCCTGGCCATCAACACTGTCCTGGAAGTCCGGCACATCATCAAGGAGCTCCGCCCGGCTGCGCTGTTCGCCGCGGAGACGCTCACCGGCTTCCATCTGGAACCGGGCTTCATCGAGAACGAGTCCAGCGAGCTGCTCGCCGAATTCACCCCGGCGCCGCTGAAGGACACGCTCACGGGCGAGGACTCTGTGGTGAAATTCCTCGCCATCGTCCGCGACGGCACGCCTGACGACTTTCTCGCCGAGGTGGCTCCCGCTGTCGGACACCTGGCAGCGGCCACCCATTCTTCGCCCGGCGTCGCGATGCTGGAACTGTCCCTGCCCGGTGTGAACAAGGCCGTCACGCTGGCCGAGTATGCGTCCGCCTTGGGCATTGGGGCCGCTGACGTAGTGGCTTTCGGGGACATGCCCAACGACATTGAAATGCTCCGGTGGGCCGGCCACGGCTATGCCATGGCCAGCGGCCACCCCGAGGCCATCCGCGCGGCGGGGCAGCAGGCACCGCATTTTGACGACGACGGCGTGGCCCAGGTTTTGGAGGCCCGCCTCGCTTCCCTGGGCGTCCAGTTTTCCTGAACCCCAGCCTGCCGCATCCGGCGCCACCGTTTTCCCAGCTTCCGCTCACTTGGCGTTTACCTTCCCGCCGTAGCGTCAAGCGTGGAGAGCAGGCACCTCCGCCGGCTCGAAGGGGGTAACGATGGCAAGAAGCACCAAGCAGCACGCAGCCGAGGCGCCGCTCCGCCCAGCAACGCCCGCTCCGCACTGGAAGCAGCTGCGCCAGGGCGACCGGGTCCGGGTCCTCTTTTCACCCGGCTTCGAATCGGGCGGCGTGGTGGACACCATTACGCCGGACCACACGGCGGTCTGGGTCCACCTCGACGGCGGCCGCGGGCGGACCCTGCTGCACTGCGGTGACGGCGTGGACATCCTTCCCTGCGCTGGCTGAACTGCCGCGCTGACTGAAGGCCTCGGGCCTCGGGTACGCTCGCAGTGTGACCCTGCCCTTCTTCGAGCACCCGGACGACGCCGGGCGGCAGCTGCCCATCGCCATGGCCCACCGCGGGTTCTCGGGCGAGGGTCTGGAAAACTCCATGGCCGCGT
Source organism: Arthrobacter sp. FW306-07-I (assembly GCF_021800405.1). Taxonomy (NCBI): domain Bacteria; kingdom Bacillati; phylum Actinomycetota; class Actinomycetes; order Micrococcales; family Micrococcaceae; genus Arthrobacter; species Arthrobacter sp. FW306-07-I. The sequence goes on from NZ_CP084550.1 coordinate 138,101, forward strand.
TCCGCGCCGGCGTTGAACTCGGCTTCCGGTACCTCGAAACGGACGTCCACACCACGTCCGACGGCGTGCTGCTGCTCTTCCACGACGAAACCCTGGACCGGGTGACGGACGGCAAGGGCCGGGTGGCGGAGCTGCCCGCGGCGGAGGTGGCAAAGGCGCGGATCAACGGCCGCGAGCCCATCCCCACCTTCGACGAACTGGTAACCCAGCTTCCAGACGCCCGGCTCAACCTCGACGTCAAGGACTGGGGCTCGGTCCGCAGCACTGCGGCCGCCATCGAGCGGCACCAGGTGCACCACCGGGTGCTGGTCACCAGTTTTTCGGACCGCCGACGGCGGGCGGTGCTGAAGCTGCTCAGCCAACCGGTGGCTTCGTCCGCCGGAGTGGCCTCGAATGCCCTCTTCACGCTGCTGGGCCCGCTACTGCCACGCCCGGTGTTCCGGCGGCTGATGCGCCGGACTCTGCGCGACGTGCACGCACTGCAGGTACCCGTCCGCTATGGACGGATACCTGTAGTCACTGCCGGCTTCATCCGGCGCGCCCATGAGCTGGGCCTGGTGGTGCACGTATGGACCATCAATGAGGAGGCGGAAATGCGCCGGCTCCTCCACCTTGGCGTGGACGGGATTGTCACGGACCGGGCGGACCTGCTTCGCGACGTGCTGCGGGCGCGCGGCCAGTGGCGGCATGCGCCCGGGCCGGAGGACCCGGCCGGCTGAAGCGCACCCGGCTTATCCAACCTGTCGGGAGACTTAGCCGCGGTCCGCTTCGGTGGGCGCTGTCGCATCGCCGGCCAGGCCGCCGTCGTCCGACGCCTCGTTCTGCTTTTGGTCGTTCCGGGCCATGTCGCTGTGCGCCCTGAGGTTGTCCGTCTCATCAACGTCCCCGCCCAACGGGCTGTTGGACACCGGGGCCGGGGCGGCCCCGGTCTTGAGGCCTGGAGCCTTCTGCTTCTCCGCCTCCATCGCATTCGAACCCTCACTCAGGGAAGAGTGCACTTCAACGTCGTCATTGGGGTCCGCCGGATTCGGAACATCCATCTTTTCTGTCGGCTTGGATGTCCCGGCCAGGTCCTCCATCGCGTTTTCCGCTGCCTTGCCGATGCTGTCGCCGATTCCCATCTGACTGCTCCTTCCGACGTCGTATGCCGGCGCCCCAGCGGCTTACCGGCCCTACTCCTCCAGAATTATCAGCATGCTTACAATTAGTCCAGTGCTGGGGAACCGAACCGCAGCCGGAGAGGAAGGAAAGGCAGCATGAGCACTTACCATCCGGAAAATGACCCCGCGAATCCCGACCGTCCCGGGAAGGACGATGTTGGCGCCGCCCAGCCCCACCTCGCTGAGCAGCGCAGCAAAGAGTCGGGCGGATCGCCGAACCCCGACCCTGCGGAGGGCAACGTCACCGGCCTGGAGCCGGGCGGGGGAGTTCCTCCCGGGGAGACCCCGCCCGCCGAGGACCAAATGAGCAGGGACCAGGGCCACTCCGAGTAGTGCCTGGGTGGGCAGCGGCTGGCGGCTTTCGGTCCGCCGGCCGCTGGTCCATCGTCACGACGCCGTTGTGCCCCGCTTCTTCCGCGACTCGCCCGGGCCGGCCAAGTGGCGCTCCAGGCCGTCCATGTCCAGGCGCGTATTCCAGTTGGCCCAGTCCTCGGGCCGGACGGACGGCCGACCCAGCAGGTAGCCCTGGCCGGCGCTGATGCCAAGCTCGGTGAGGGCCTTCAGTTCGCCCACAGTCTCGATGCCTTCCGCCACCAGAGTCACACCAATCTGCTCGGTGAAGTCCACCAGGCACGACGCAAGGGCGTGCTGCAGCCCGTCCTTGTCCACATCGGCGATGACGTTGCGGCCCACCTTGAGGAAGTCGGGCCGCAGGTGGATCATGCGGCTCAGTGCCCCTGCGCCGGTGTGGGTGTCGTCGACGGCGATCCGCAGCCCCTTTTCGCGCAGCGGATTAATCGCAGAAATAAATTGCAGGTATTCCTCTTCCGGAATATCCGCGGTCAATTCGAGAACCACCCTGTCGATGGGAAGCTCGATGTGGTCGAACAGCTCCGGCAGCCGCGGGTCCGTGCAGGACGTGGGCGAAATGTTCAGCGAAACATATAGGTCTTCCGGCAGGGTGCGGGCCGCCGCGGCAGCGGAGCCGAGCGCAGAAAACTCAAGGTTTGCCCCAAGGCCCACGGCGGCTGCCTCGGCGAACCACAATTCAGCGGCGGCTCCGTCGTCGCTGACGAAACGGGAGAGAGCCTCTGCACCCACCACGGTTTTTCCTTTGAGCCCATAGATCGGCTGGAAGGCGGTCATCAGCATCTGGTTATCGAGCAGGGCGCTTATCCGGGACATGCTGCGGATGGCGTCCAACTGCTCTGCGAACTGCGGTGGCAGGGCGGGCGGGGTCAGGCGCATTTCCCTGGCCGTTTCCAGCGTCTCCACCGTATTGGCATCACTGCGCCTGGTCTCAAGCAGATACTCCAGCAGCGCCCGCTCCGGCACGCCGGGATTTTCGTCGAGGCTGTTGCTCAACCGCTGCCGGACAGCCGCTCCCGCAGGATCCGTATCCGCCAGGACAGCGGCGATAATTCCCCATGCCTGTACCCGAACCGACATTAGCAACGCCCCCAGTTGACGAAGTAATGACCCAATGGCCCAATTATGTTCAAATTTCCAAACGCCTTATAAAAGTACGGTGCCGAACGACCCTGAATTCCGCGGCAGCGACGAACCGGACACCGCACGCTGATCGTATAACGGCGGCTCCAAAAGCGCAGTAGTTTTGCGCTACTGGTTAGCGCTTTCCTGCTGGTCAGCCAGCAGATCCGGGATCTGCTCCGGCGGAACGGGACGGCTGAAGTAGTAGCCCTGGGCACTGCGGCAGCCCAGGTCCCGCAGGATCTGCGCCTGCTCCGCCGTCTCAACGCCTTCCCAGACCGCCTCCAGTCCGCAGGCTTGCACCAGCTGCAGCACCGCTGCCACAAGGGCGGGCTGGCTGGGGTCGCTCTCAAGGCCAGTGATCAGCGATCTGTCCACCTTGACCCGGTCCACCGGCAGCCGGCGGAGATAGCTGATGGAGGAGTAGCCGGTGCCGAAATCGTCGATTTCAATGCCCACGCCCAGGCCGCGGAGCCCGCCCAGCGAATACCGGTCCAACTCGTTGCCTTTGACGATGGCCACTTCCGTCAGTTCCAGGACCACCTGCTCCGGCTTGACCCCCGTGTCTTGGAGGATGTTCCGCACGTCCTCAATGAACTGCAGGCTCTGCAGGTCGGTAGCGGAAATGTTGATGCGCACCGAGAAGGTGCTGTCCACCAACTCGGCGTCTGTCCAGCACCGGAGCTGCTTCACCGCGGTCTGGAGCACCCACAGGCCCAGTTCCGAGATCAGCCCTGCTTCCTCGGCAAGGGGAATGAACTCGTCAGGCATGATGAAGCCGCGGGTGGGGTGGTTCCAGCGGACCAGCGCCTCCACGCCTTCAATCCGTCCGGTACCAAGCTCCACCACCGGCTGGTAGTGCAGCGTCAGCGCGTCGTCCTTGATGGCGGCCCGCAGGTCGTCCACCAACTGGCTCCGGAGCCGCCGCATCAGCAGCAAGGCCGGCTCGAACCTGTGCAGCTTGTTCTGCCCCTCAGCCTTGGAGGCGTACATGGCGACGTCGGCCTCCATCAGCATGTCCTCCGGGGTCTGGCCTTCGCTGCCCACGCTGAGCCCGATGCTGGCACCACAGCGCACGCTGCGGCCGGGCAGTTCAATCGGGTCATTGAGCGAGGCCAGGATCCGGTGTGCCACCACCGCAGCCTGGTCCGCCGACGCCGACGGCATGACGATGGCAAACTCGTCCCCGCCCAGGCGGGCAACGACGTCGGATGCCCGGACGGCGGTCCGCAGCCTTTCGCCCACGGTCACCAGCACCTGGTCACCCGCGGTGTGACCCATGCTGTCGTTAATCGACTTAAACGCGTCGAGGTCCATCAGCAGGATGGCCGGACCTTCTGCCGGTTCCCGCTCCGGCCCCGGGCGCGCCTCCAGGGCGGTGCGAAGGGCTTCGATCAGCGCCGAACGGTTGGCCAGGCCTGTCAGCGGGTCCTGCATGGCCATTTTTTGCATCTCGAGGTGTGCCTCGTGCAGGAGCTGGGTACGGACCTGGACCCGCTGCTCGAGTTCCTCGTAAATGACCTGCAGATCTTCGGCCAGCAGGTTGGTGCCCATGATGATGGCATCCAGCTCATCCCGGGCAGGTGAGACCTCGATGCGGGAATTGAGGTCGCCGGAGGCAAGCCGGACAATGCCTTCCAGCAGCTGGGAAAGCCGGGGGTCGTCGTCGGCAAACATGGCCAGTCCTCCTTCGGCGCCTAGTTGGCCTGCACGCGGTCAGTCCCAAGGGGGAGGCAGACGGTAACCGTGGTCCCGGCGCCCAGGGTGGAGTCGACGTCGATTCGCCCGCCGTGGCGGTCCACGATGTCCTTGGAAATGGCAAGGCCCAGCCCTGTCCCCGGGATGGCACCATTCATGGCATTGGAGGCGCGGTAGAACCTGGTGAAGACGTGGTTGATTTCATCACTCGAAATGCCAATGCCGGTATCAGCGATCCGCACGGTGGCCCACTTGGAGCCGTCTTCCGCCGCATGGGATTCGCTGCCCACCTCGATCCTTCCGCCCTTGGGCGTGAACTTAATGGCGTTGGATACCAGGTTGGTGAATACCTGCTGCAGCTGCACCTCGTCGGCAAGGATTTCCGGATCCTCCGGCACCGGGTCCACGTCGATGGTCACGTTTTGCAGTGTGGCCAACGGCCGGAGCGCCGCGGCCACGAGGTCCAGTGTGTGTCCCAGACGGACCGGTGCCAGGTGCATCTCCGTGTTGTCGAGGCCGCCGCGCGAGACGCTGAGCATGTCCTCGATGAGCGTCCGGAGCCGTTCGGTGTTGCGGACCACGATGTCCAGCATCTGGTGGACTTCCCTGGACACGGGGTGCTCGGTGCTTTCCTGGATCATGTCCAGGTACGCCATGATCGAGGTCAGCGGCGTGCGCAGCTCGTGGTTCACGGTGGCCAGGAAGTCTGTCTTGGCTTTATCGAGTTCGCGCAGCTGCTTCACCACCTGCTGCTGGCTGCTGATCAGGTGGCTTTGGATCAGGCCATAGGCGGCGTTGCCTGCCACGTGCTGGATCAGCCCCAGCTCGGCGTTGGACCACGTGCGGGGCCGGTCCATCGTGGCGATCCAGATGATGCCCAGGGAGGAATTTCCTTCGCCGATGGGCACCGCAAGGGTGGAGGCGGCTCCGGCGACGGCGGCCGCTGGCTTGTCATCCGTCCTGGGCTCGGCCTCGTTCCCCTCGGCAGAGAGGGTCTCGGTCCCCGCCCAGAGCGTGTCCGCCATGGCGCGGCCTTCGTCTTCGCCGGGAAGGGCGTCCGGGGGCAGGGCCGCCAGGCCGGGTCGGTGCCACTCGGCAGTGATCGCCGGGACCCGGTGGTCCTCGAAGGTGGCCAGGACAACGTGGTCCGCCTTGAAGGTCCGCCCGAATCCGGCGACGACGTGGTTTGCGATCTCCTGGGGATCGTTGGTGGCGCGCACCGCAGCCGAGACCTCGCGCAGTTGCCCGCGCAGCCCTTCGGCTTCCTGCCGGGAGGCGCGGCGCCGGGACACCTGCTCGATCAGGACGGAGGCGCGGTGGACCAACTCCCTGGGCGCCGGCGGCTTGGTGATGCAGTCGTGGACGCCTGACGCGTTGGCCACGCCGATCTCCTGGGGGTTGTCCAGGTCCACCATTACCAGGACGGGCGCGGCAGAGGGGGCGTTTGGCAATGCTGTGGACAGGACGGCATCGGCGACGATGACGGAGGGTTCGGTGGTGTCCAGCAGGGCGGCGAGGCCATCGGCGTCGGTTACTTCGAAGACGCTGTATCCGGCTTCGCGCAGTGCCCTGGCGTTGGTGGCCAGCCGGCCGGCGTCGGGATCGGCGACGACGGCGGTGCGGGGCAGGAGGACGTCACTCGGCGCAGCCGTCACAGTGCTCCCTTCCCTCCCAGTTGAGTACATTCTAGGGGGATGGCAGCCTGGCGGGTCTACCAGGGAGGACGCCCGTCCCACCTCTGCCGTTTCCGTCCCGGTTCGCGCGATGTGCGGCGTGGCGCGCCGTAATCCAGCCCAACGTGCCGCGGCTCCCAGCAAGGGAACATATATTTGAGCCGTGTCCTCAACAAAGTCATCCTCCTCGGCCTGGCAGAAGTACCTGATGATCCCCAAACTCGTCAGGCTCTCGCGGAACGCCCCGAAGGACCGGCATAAGGCATGGGACACCTACTGGGCCGGCATTACCGCCACGGGCCCGGGCGGGGAGGTCCTGTGGGACTCCGGCAGCGACCATGAGTTCCTTGGCTACAAGGACGGTCTCCTGCGCTACCTCGATCCCGCGCTTCCCGTGGTCGACACCGGCTGCGGGCACGGCAGTTTTACCCGCGCACTCGCCGGGATCTTTCCCAGGGTCATTGGCGTTGATGTGTCGCGGCACGCCATTGCCAGGGCGCGCGCGGAGTCGGCAGGCAGCAGCACAGCAGTATTTGAAGCACGGGACATGACGGCGGATGGTGCCGGTACAGCCCTGGTACGGTCCATTGGCGCCGGCGATGACGGGGCCAATGTTTTCATCCGCGGCGTACTGCACGTCCTCGACCCGGAGCACCAAACGGCACTCGTCGAAAACTTGCGGCACCTTGCCGGCCGCCGCGGCACGGTCTTCATGGCCGAAACCAATTTCCAGGGGAATCCGGTGGAGTACGTGTCCCACCTCGGAGCCACCACCCGCGGCATTCCGGCGCCATTGGAACTCGCCATCCGCGGACTCCCCATGCCGGGGCACTTCGGGCCCGAAGAGCGCGAACGTGCCTTTCCGGCGTCGGCATGGGAACTGCTGGAGGATGGCCACGTGGCCATTGAAACCAACCCCGTGACCGGCGTCCCGGGACAGGACCGGGTGCCCGGCTACTACGCGGTGGTCCGCCCGCTCCGGTAGTCGCCCTGCAAGTAGAGCAGCCCACCAGCGGCAGCATTCCACCGGTCCCGCAGATTTTGCCCATCTTCCGCAGGCAGGCCGCAGAGTGTCTTCCGTCCCCTTGACAGCGGGTCCTGTCCGGAGGCTCCATGGTAAGTAGACTTACTAGTTAGCCCGGGGTGAAAGGAAGGCGGGCATGGCAGAAGACAAAGGCAGCAAGAACCGTGAATCGGATGGAAGCGGGGACGAAGAGGGCCTGGGGGCCGGCCCGGAGGGCGGGAAGATACGTCGCGGACCGGATTCCGCAAAGTCCCTGAAGTACTCGCAGGAAGTCACCTCAACCGAGGATGAGCCGGAGCGTGAAGGCCGCAGCCTGGCCACAACGCACCACGAAGTCATCAAGCAGTGGGCGGAAGAGCGCGATGGCGTGCCCGCCACAGTGGAGGGCACGGAACACGGCGACCATCTCGGCGTATTGCGGATCGACTTCGGTGGCAAGGACGACAAGCTCCGCCACGTTAGCTGGGAGGAATGGTTTGACACTTTCGACTCCCGAAAACTCAACTTCATCTACCAGGAACAGCGCAGCGACGGCACCCAATCGAACTTCTTCCGGTTGGAAAACCCCAACCGGGAAGACGCCTAAGCCGCACCCGCGCCCCAGCGCTTGACGCGCGCCGGATCATCCTCCGACGCTACCCGCCAACCGCCGGCGCAAGACCTACAGGACATATCATGAGCAACCTGATTCCATCCGGCGCACTGCGTCGGATGCTGCTGCCCCCCACCTACGGACGGCATGTCACCTCCGCCACCGAGTTCACCGTCCTTTCCGTGGAGGTGTGGGCCTCCGGCTTGGTGGTCAACATCCATCTGCCCTCGGACAACGCACCCGAACCGCGGCTCATCCTGCAGGACCACTTTGGTACCGAATACACCCTGCGGGAATCGGCCGCCATCGGTTCCCGCAATCTTCAGGTGTTCAGCCCGTCGGTACCGCCGGGCACCCGGAGCCTGACCATCAGGTCCGCAGACGACTCTGACGGCCGTCCCGTGGTGACCTTCGCCGTCCCGCTGATGGCCGTGCCGGAAACCGCTGATGATTCGGAGGCGGCGGGCCGCGAGGACGCGGCCGAAGCCGCCAGCGAGTCCTATCAACCGGACATGCGCCGGCCCGCCTGAGCCACCCGCCCGCCTGAGCCGCCCGCCGCCTAACCCGACGACCGTTAACCGAACGCACCGCTCGACCTAACGAAAGGCCCGCCATGCCGGATACCAGCAACTTTGCCCCCACCACCGCCATCGTTACCGCATCCGATTCCGGGATCGGCAAGGCCACTGCCGTGGCACTCGCCCGCGCCGGGATGGACGTCGGCGTCACCTGGCACTCGGACAAGGAGGGGGCGGAGGAAACTGCTGAGGAAATCCGGGGCCTGGGGCGCAAGGCTGTGGTCCGGCAGCTGGACACGACTGAACTGCGCCACGCGGCAGGCGTGATCGACGAACTTGCCGAGGAGCTGGGCGGACTGGACGTCTTCGTCAACAACGCGGGGACGGGGGCAAGCACCAAGTTCCTGGACATGGAAATCGACGACTGGATGCAGATCCTGGACACGAACCTCAACGGCGCGTTCGTCTGCCTGCAGGCTGCGGCACGGCGCATGGTCAAGGCAGGCAAGGGCGGAAGGCTTGTAGCGGTGTCCAGCGTGCACGAGTTCCAGCCGCGTGTGGGCTCATCCGCCTACGACGCCTCCAAGCACGGACTGGGCGGCCTCATGAAGACGCTTGCCCTTGAGCTGGGACAGTACGGCATCACGGCCAACACGGTGGCCCCCGGCGAGATTGCCACCCCGATGACCGGGCAGGAGGATCAGGACCCGACGACGGCGGAGCGGCCCGGGGTGCCGCTGGGCCGGCCGGGTAACGCCTGGGAGATCGCCAACGTCATCGCGTTCCTCGCCTCACCGGCCTCCAGCTATGTCACCGGCGCAGGCTGGGTTGTCGACGGTGGCATGCTGCAGATGGGACCGCAGGCGGGTTCGCACATCACCAGCCACGACTGGCGCGAAGCCTAAGCGACCCCTGGGGGAAAGTCCACATCCCGGATCTGGCAAACGCTTTCCCGACTCGTGCTGGCATGATGGACCGCATGCGCATTCTTATCGCTCCCGACAAGTTCAAGGGGTCCCTGACGGCAGCCGAGGCAGCCGCGGCCATCGCCGAAGGGGCCCTGCGGGTATACCCGGACGCCGTGGCTACCCAGTTTCCCATCGCGGATGGTGGGGAAGGCACCCTGGAAGCGGCCGTGGCGGCAGGCTATGAGGAGCGGCTGAACGCGGTGGTTGGCCCCATCCTGGCCCCGCTCGGTGCCGCCTGGGCTATCCACAAGGGTGACGGCAAGGTGACTGCCGTGATCGAGACGGCGCAGGCGTCGGGCCTGGCCGACATGGAACCGACACCGGCCAACTCATTGCGCGCCCACAGCTACGGCTGCGGCCAGCTGATCGCGGCGGCGCTGGATGCCGGAGCCACGGAGATCGTCCTGGGCCTGGGCGGTTCGGCCATGACCGACGGCGGCAGCGGGGCCCTGCGCGCCCTGGGCCTGAAGCCCCTGGATTCCGCCGGCAACGTGGTGCCCCTGGGCGGCGGTTCGCTGGCCGATGTGGTTGCCCTGGACACGAGCGGACTGGACCCGCGGCTGTCCGCCACCATCTTCCGCATCGCCGTCGACGTCCGCAACCCGCTGTACGGTCCCACCGGCGCCGCGCACGTCTTTGGGCCGCAGAAGGGTGCGGACCAGGACGCTGTGGAAATGCTCGACGCCGGGCTCCGCAACTGGGCGTCAGTGCTGCGGGAGGCGACGGGCCGGGACGTGAACGTACCCGGCGCGGGCGCCGCCGGCGGCTTCCCGGCGTCGTTCCTTGCCTTCACCGGCGCCACCCTGGAAGGCGGCTTCGCGCTGGTGGCCGACCTCACCGGACTGGCGGATCAACTCGGCCAGACGGACCTGGTGATCACCGGGGAAGGATCCATGGACTCGCAGTCCCTCACCGGCAAGGCCCCGATCGCGCTCGCCGACGCCGCCCGGGACCGCGGAATCCCTGTGATCGTGGTGGCGGGCAGGATCCTGGTGACCGTTGAGGAACTCGCCGGTCACGGCGTGGAGGCGGCTGCCCAGCTGCTGGACGTGGCATCCAGCCCGGAAGACGCCGTGGCGAACGCCGGCAAGTACCTGGCCTGGGTTACAAGCCAGGTACTCGAGGGCGCCTAGCCGACGATCGTGGTGTTCCGGCGCCGCCGGAAGATCAGGATGGCGATCGCCACCAGGACGGCCACGCCCGCAATCACCCACGGGGTGTAGTTAAGGCGCGTGTTCTCATTCTGGGCCGACTCCCCGGTGCCGGGGTTGGCCGGGCCGGTGGACGCGGTATCCCCGGGAGAAGGCGTGGGAGAAGTGCCTGCCGCCCACGCAGCGCCTGTTGATCCCGAGGCCACCTGTTCCGGGACTGCCTGGCCGGCGGCGGATGCCGGTGCCGCCGCAGTTGCCGCTCCGGCCGGCAGGGCCGGGGCGGCCAGGAGCAGCAGGGCCAGAAGGGTGGTTCGCACGAAGGTTCGCATACAGTCTCTCCTTTTGGGTGGGGCTGGTTGGATTGGTGCTGGATTTGTTGGGGTCTTCAGGCGCCGGTTTCGTAGTGGGGTTCGGCGACGGGCTTTGATTCCGGGGACCCCTTTTGCCGCAGGTAGACCGAGGCGCCCACCAGGACGCCCACGGCCAGGAATTCGCTTTGCCAGTTCTGGAAGGACTCGAACCAGAAGCGGCTGCTGCCCAAGTACTGCAGGAAGGTGATGGCGGGCTGGCCGTGGCTCTGCTGGTCCTGGTTGTACTCGTCCACGCCTCCGGCGGCGTGCAGGACGAAGGATCCAAGGAAAAGGGCGAAGAGCAGGATCGACAGGGAGTTCTCGTACAGCTTGAGCACTGCACCGCCCCGCCGCACGGGCCACGGCGTGGCCCTGCTGATGGCCGCTTGCTGCGGGTCCTCGTCCTGCGGTGCTTTCTTTCCTATCGGCTTGGACTCACTTGATCCTTTTTGGAACAGGAAAACCGTGAGGACCACGTACATGGCCATCTGCAGGAATTCGGATTCCCAGTTCTCAAACGTAGCCTCGACGAAAGCGCCGGTGCCCAGGAACTGGAGCACGGACACCGCGGGTTCGCCGTGGGCCTGCTGGTCCTCGCTGTAGGACGCGGCGCCGGAGAGGACCATGCCCACGAAGAACACCAGGAAGCAGGCCAGGTTCGCAACCAGCAGTCCGTGCTCTTTCGCCCATTTACGCATGTCTTAACCCTCCTTCGCGGCGGCCGGGGGAAGCGCCCTGCCGCTGGCCAGCTTGTTCAGCCGAAGCGGGACGAACACCAGCATGACCACCATGACGCCCAGCAGCGCCCCGCCTGCGGCGACCCCCGCGGACCGGCCGGCCGCGACATCGAACACCAGGGCGGCAGTGCCGGCGCTCAGCAAGGCGATGCCGCCAAGGGCAATCTTGGTGATGGTATCGGCGCTGGAAACCAGCATCTCCTTGAGCCGCTTCCGGAAGAGCCGCCGGTGCACGCTGACCGGAAGGAGGATGAAGGCGGTGGTCAGTGCGGCGATCACCACGTTGGTGAGGTAGAGGCCAACCTCCCAGTCGTCCAGCTTTTCGAAGCGCTGCTGGAACGGCAGCGTCAGCAGGAAACCGGCCAGGATCTGCACCCCGGTCTGCAGCACGCGCAACTCCTGCAGGAGTTCCGCCCAGTTACGGTCCATTTGCTCTTCACGGGTCTCATTCCGCCCCGTCCGGCCCGTATAGTCCTCAACTTCAGACATGCGGCTCTCCTTCCACTCCGGCCACGTCCAGGCCTTCTTTCTACTCCTCCCATACCCAGAAACAAGGCCGGCCGTTGCGCCTGCGACGACATTTGATAAGTTTACTGATTATTACCTTGGAGTGGTGGACTTGTTCCGCCACTCCCGATAGCTTCGAAGGGCCGGAGCGCGGCGGTGCTCTTCCCGACCGAACAGGTCAACCGACACAGGCAGGCGGACTATGAGCGACACGGACAAGCAGACAGACCAGCCAAAGGATCCGCGCGGCGGCTACCACTCGGGTCCGTTCCCGGAGCAGGAACAGAAACAGCCCGGACTCACTGCGCCCATGGACCCCAAACCGGACCACGGGGAGCACAGCTACAAGGGGAACGGCAAGCTCGAAGGGAAAGCCGCGCTCATCACCGGCGGGGACTCCGGCATCGGCAAGGCCGCGGCCATCGCCTTCGCCCGCGAAGGGGCCGACGTCGCCATTTCCTACCTCCCAGAGGAGGAAGGCGACGCGCAGGACACCGCAGAGTGGATCCGGAAAGCCAGCCGCCGCGCTCTCCTCCTTCCCGGCGACGGACGCGAAGAGGAATTCAGCACCCGCATCGTGGAGGAGACCGTATCTGAATTCGGCCGGCTCGATGTCCTGGTGCTGAACGCGGCATACCAGAAGAACCGCGAGAGCCTGGAGACGCTTCCCACCGAGGAGTTTGACCGGGTCTTCCGGACCAACCTCTACTCGCTGCTGTGGTCGGCGCGGGCTGCGGTCCCACACCTGAAGGCGGGGGCCTCGATCATCACCACTGCCTCCATCCAGGCCTTCAACCCCTCGCCCGGGCTCATCGACTACGCCATGACCAAGGCGGCGCAGGTGGCCTTCACCAAGGCCCTGGCCCAGGAACTGGGACCCAAGGGAATCCGCGTCAACGCGGTGGCCCCCGGTCCCATCTGGACGCCGCTGATCCCCGCCACCGAGTGGCCGGACAAGCTCCCGTCCTTCGGGCAGGACACACCCCTGGAACGCGCGGGGCAGCCCGCGGAGCTCGCAGCGGCCTACGTGCTGCTTGCCTCCGAGGACGGCTCCTACATTTCCGGGGCAGTCCTGCCGGTCACCGGCGGCAAGGGGCTGTAGCCCACAAAAGTTCACCAGGCCAGCACCATCGGCAAAGCACAACAGGAGGAACCATGACGCAGGAAAACCAGCAGGCTGAACCCGAGACCGCTCCCGGCGGCTACGGCACCCCCACCGCCGAGCAGGAGGCGGCCGGCACGCAGGGAGGCCAGCAGTCCGGCGGCGGTGGCACTTCTTCGGGCGGCACGGACACCAACGAGCCGCAGTCGGGCACAGGCCAGAACCCCGTCCCGCACGACATGGACCTTCCCTCCAGCGCCGCGGACATCGATGAGGCGAATGACGATTCCCAGGGGTCGGCAGCGGTCTCATCCGAGTCCGGCCAGGAAGCAGCCGGCATCCCCGACGGAAGCGGCAACGACCTTCCGCAGGAGGAATCGCCCAATGACGACGACGAGAGCTTCGACGCCGGATAAGCCATCCTGATCCATAAGGCCCCCGCTTCCCTGCCGCCCGGCAGCGGAGGCGGGGGTTTTGCCGTTCCGGGAGGGCCGGGTCCCGGCCCACGGAGCTGTGGCGCGGGACGGCCACGCGAATACATCCCGCACGGCTGGGTACGGACCACACGAAACCAACTCGCCGGCAACGGGCAGCAGCAACACGTTGGGCTGCCCCGTCGGCGCCAACTTCGACGCCAGGAAGGTGGACCGTGGGCATGAGGTTTTCGGAGCGGTGGGCGCAGCAGCAGGACCGGCCGGACCAGGCTGTGGTGGATGTGCTGGTGCCCACCTGCAATCGGCCGGCCGAACTCGCCGTCACCCTCGCCGGACTGGCCGCGCAGCAGGAACCCGCGTTCGCCGTCGTGGTCAGCGACCAGTCAGCGGGGCAACCTGCCTGGGAACACCCGGCCGCCGCCGCGATGGTGCGGGTGCTTGAGGCGCAGGGCCGGCCCGTCATGCTGCTGCGCCACCTCCCGCGCCGGGGACTGGCAGAGCACCGGCAGTTCCTGCTGGACCAGTCCACCGCGGACCAGTGCCTCTTCCTTGACGACGACGTCTGGCTGGAACCGGGCGCCCTGGCACGGCTGAGCCTGGCGCTTGACGAACTGCAGTGCGGTTTTGTCGGAATGGCGCCCCAGGGCCTGTCCTTCCTGGACGACCGCCGGCCACACCAGACGGCAAACTTCAAGGCCTGGGCCGGCCCCGTGACGCCGGAGCGCGTCCGGCCGGGAACCCCGGAATTCGAACAGTGGCCGCTGCACAGCGCCGCCAACCTCAGCCACCTCAGCGCCGAACTGTCGCTGCAGCCCGGCCAGTGGGTGCCGTACCACGTCGCATGGCTGGGCGGGTGCGTGCTGTACCGAAGGGAAGCACTGAACGACGCCGGCGGGTTCCGGTTCTGGACCAGCCTTCCCGACGGGCACGCGGGGGAGGACGTGGTGGCCCAGTGGCAGGTCATGGAACGGTACGGCGGCGCAGGCATCCTGCCCTCTGGCGCGGTCCACCTGGAATCACCCACCACCGTAACGGACCGCGCCGTGGAGGCGTACGACGTCGTCCTTGGCCAGGAGTCGGCGCGCACGCCCCAGTCGAGCGGGTATGCCACGTAGGCGAAGCGCTGGGAGTCCGGCGACCAGCTGTTGACGTTGAGGGTGCCCTGCCCACCGAATGCCGGCCACGTGTGCAGCGGCGCGGTCCAGTCGCTGGTGGACACAAGGACGACGTCGACCGGCAGGTCAGCGGGGTGGCCTTGGGTTCCGGCGGGGAAGCGGACGTAGCTGGCCAGCCTGCCGTCAGGGGACAGGTGCGGGAACCAATCGACGGTGCTGCTGTTCAGCAGCCGCTCGAACCCGCTGCCGTCCGGACGGACCCGGGCAAGCTGGGCATGCCCGGGAATGGTGCTGAAGGACTCGGTGTTGAGGTACAGCCAGTTCCCGTCGGGCGCGTACTCGGGCCCGTCGCAGTGTCCTGGGCCGACCTCCACATCGTGGGGAGCTCCGCCTGCTGCCGGGATGGTCCGCAGCCGGCCGGGTTTGCTGAAGTCGCCTGCTGCGATCTCCATGTACGCCAAGTGCCGGCCGTCGGGGCTGACGCCGTGCAGGAAGTGCCAGGAGCCGTCATCGTCCGTGATCCTGGTGGCTGGGCCGCCCGCAAGGGGTGCCCGATAGATATGGCCGTCCTCGCCCGAGAGGAAGATGTGGCCACCGTCAGGGTCCAGGACGTGGTCGTTGTTGAGTTCCGGAATACCCGTAAGCGGAACCTCGCTGAGGGAGCTTTCCCTCAGATCGAACCGCCACAGCCTGCCAGCCCCGTTGAGGATCAGAGCCCGGCCGTCCAGTGTCCAGTTAGGTGCCTCAAGGAGCATATTCCCCGTGGAGTATGCCCGTTCCGCTTCCCCTGAGACCGAGGCAACCCATACTTCGCAGCGCTGGCCCGGCTGAAGCCCGCGCACGCGCTAGTCCTTGCTGCTGAACGCGGCGTCGAAGCTGGTTTGGGAGGCGGGAAAGTCGTATTTCTTGAGGGCGGCGAGGGCTTCGGGGGCCCCGTGGAGGCGGTCCATGCCGGCGTCTTCCCATTCGATGCTGATGGGGCCGTCATAGCCGATGGCCGTCAGGGCGCGGAAGGAGGCTTCCCAAGGGACGTCGCCGCGGCCGGCGGAGACGAAGTCCCAGCCGCGGCGGGGGTCGCCCCAGGGCAGGTGGGAGCCCATGACGGTGTTCCGGCCGGTCTGGCGGACCTTGGTGTCCTTGCAGTCCACGTGGTAGATCCGATCCTTGAAGTCCCAGATGAAGGAGACGGGGTCGATGCCCTGCCACATCATGTGGGACGGGTCCCAGTTCAGGCCGAACGCTTCGCGGTGGCCGATGGCTTCGAGGGT
The DNA here is from genome assembly GCF_021800405.1 of Arthrobacter sp. FW306-07-I. NCBI lineage: Bacteria > Bacillati > Actinomycetota > Actinomycetes > Micrococcales > Micrococcaceae > Arthrobacter > Arthrobacter sp. FW306-07-I. The sequence goes on from NZ_CP084550.1 coordinate 153,889, forward strand.
GCGCACGGTGGTCCAGTAGTCGTAGGCGATCTCGGACGGGTGGACTTCGTGGGCGAACCGGATGCCGTTTTCGTCGAAGACGTCCAGGATGGGGTTCCAGCGGTCGGCGAAGTCCTGGTACCCGGCATCGATGACTTTTTCCGGGACCGGCGGGAACATGGCCACGTACTGCCAGATGGAGGAGCCGGTGAACCCGACGACGGTGTCCACGCCGAGGGCCTTGGCGAGCCGGGCCGTGTGTTTCATTTCCTCGGCGGCGCGCTGGCGGACGCCTTCGGGGTCGCCGTCGCCCCAGACCTTGGACCCGACGATGGCCTGGTGGCGGAAGTCGATGGGGTCATCGCAGACGGCCTGGCCTTTGAGGTGGTTGGAGATGGCCCAGACTTTGAGGTTGTACTTGTCCAGGATTTCGAGTTTGGACTCGACGTAGCCGGGTTCGTCCCAGCGCCAGGCGTCCAGGTGGTCGCCGGAGACGGCGATTTCCAGGCCGTCGTAGCCCCAGCCGGAAGCAAGCTTTGCGACTTCTTCGAAGGGAAGGTCGGCCCACTGGCCGGTGAACAGGGTGAAAGGGCGGGGCATGAGGGGTCCTTAACTGGTGGGCGGTGCTACTGGCGGACGACGGTGAGGGTGCTTTTGTTGGCTGCGGATTCCTCCACCGCGTCCAGGACGTACTGGACGTTCAGGCCTTCTTCGAACGAGGGCGAAGGCTGGGTTCCGTCCTTGATCGCGGCGAGGAAGTCGCGGATCTGGTGGGTGAAGGTGTGCTCCCAGCCGATGATGTGGCCCTGCGGCCACCACGCCTCGAGGTAGGGGTGCTCGGGTTCGTTGACCAGGATCCTGCGGAAGCCCTGTTCGCGGACCGGAAGGGTGGCGTCCAGGAAACCGAGTTCGTTGAGGTTCTCCAGGTCGAACAACAGGCTGCCCTTGTCGCCGTAAATTTCGATCTGGAGGCTGTTTTTCCTGCCGGTGGCCACCCGGGAGACCTCCACTGAGGCGATGGCCCCGGAGGTGAGGGACAGCGTGGCCCAGGCGGCGTCGTCGACCGTTACGTCCTCTTTGGACCCGGAGCCGGCGCCGTTTCCGGCGGGACGCTGGTTGACGAAGGTATTGAGCCGGCCGCTGACCTCCGTGACCTGGTCGCCCAGGAGGAAGAGGACCTGGTCGATGGCGTGGGAGGCGATGTCGCCCAGGGCGCCGGAACCGGCAGTTTCCTTGCGCAGCCGCCACGTCATGGGCGCCTGGGCGTCGCTGAGCCAGTCCTGCAAATAGGCGGCACGGACGTGCCGGACCGTGCCGAGCCGGCCCTCAGCGATCAGTTCCTTCGCCAAGGCCAGGGCCGGGACGCGGCGGTAGTTGAAGCCGATCATCGACTGCACTCCCTTGGCACGGGCCTTGGCAGCGGCGGCCGTCATGAGTTCGGCCTCGGCCAGGGTGTTGGCCAGCGGCTTTTCCACCAGCACGTGTTTGCCCGCCTCCAGTGCGGCGATGGCGATCTCGGCGTGCATCCAGCCCGGCGCGCAGATGTCCACGATGTCGATGTCTTCCCGCGTGATGACCGTCCGCCAGTCCGTTGCGGACTCGGCCCAGCCATACTTGGCCGCCGCCTCCGCCACGGCGTCGGCGTCCCGGCCCACGAGGACTTTCTGCTCGAAGGCCGGGACGTCGAAGAAGCTGGCCACATTCCGCCACGCGTTGGAGTGGGCCTTGCCCATGAAGGCATAACCGATGGCAGCCACCCCCAACGGGCGGGAAGCCGGCCGGGAGGCCGGGGATTCGGACGGGTGAGCGGGTATGGTCATGATGCGTTCCTGGGTGCTTCCTGCTTGCTGGACTGGTCTTGCCGGGTTAGATCGTTGCGGTTTCCGGTGCCCAGTCCTCGGGGAGGGCGGGGGATGCCGGGGCCGAGCTTTCGACGTTGATGAACGTGCCGGAGTCGATGGATTCCGAGATGGAGACCATGGTGTCCAGGACGTGGTAGGCCAACTCGCCGGTGGCGCGGTGCGGGACGCCGGCGCGGAGGGAACGGGCCATGTCCAGCACGCCCATTCCACGGCCGTTGGCCGGCCCGGTGGCAGGAACGGTGGTCCAGTCCTCGTCACCGGCGCGCCAGAGCTTGATGTCACCGGTGAAGTAGTTGGGGTCCGGCAGCGAAATGGTGGCCTCGGTGCCCGTGATTTCCACGAAGCCCATGCGGGTGCGCGGAGACTCGAAGGAGAAGACACTGTGCGAGGAGGCACCGGACTCGAACTGCGCCATCGCCGAAACGTGCGTGGGCACCTCGACCGTGAACTCCTCGCCCGCCTTGGGCCCGGAGCCGATCACGCGCACGTCCTTGGCCTTGGACCCGACGGCGGCCACCTTGCGGATGGATCCAAAGGCTTGGACCAGGGTGGTGAGGTAGTAGGGGCCCATGTCGAACAGGGGACCGGCACCGTGCTGGAAGAGGAACGCCGGGTTGGGGTGCCAGGACTCCGGACCGGGGGTCTGGAACGTGGTCATGGCCGTCAGCGGGGTTCCGATGTCACCGCGCCGGATCAGCCGCAGTGCGGTTTGCAGGCCCGCGCCCAGGAAGGTGTCCGGGGCACAGCCCAGGCGGATACCTGCGGCGTCGGCGGTCTTGAGCAGTCCCAGCCCGGATTCGCGGTCCAGGGAGAACGGTTTTTCGGTCCAGACGTGCTTTCCGGCGTTGACGGCGGCGGTGGCCACCTCCACATGCGCGGCGGGAATGGTGAGGTTGACGATGATTTCGACGTCGGGGTGGTTCAGGGCCTTGTCTACCCCGCCCCACTCGGCGATGCCGTACTCCTTGGCGCGGGCCTCGGCTGCTTCCTCGAAGAGGTCGGCGATGACGTGGACCTTCAGGTCCGGGAACGCCGTGAGGTTGTCCAGGTACTGCTTGCTGATCACGCCGGCGCCGATGACGCCGACGCCTACGGGTCCCTTGCGGGATGCTGTGGTGGTCATGCCTTGACTCCTTCGCCTGCGGCGTCAAGGAAGGACAGGCTTTGGGTGATGCCCTCGAAGATGTCGCCGGCGTAGTCGTCGAACTCCACGACGCCCACCTCGAGGGACTTCGCGGCTGCGATGACGTCCATGACGGGGACCTTGCCTTGCCCTGCCGGCTGCTGGGCCTTGTTGTCCTTGGTCAGCGGGCCGTCCTTGATATGGATGAACTTCACCCGGTCGCCGAGCCGCTGGAGGAGCTCAACAGGGTCCTGGCCACCGACGGCTGCCCAGTAGGTGTCCACTTCCAGGACCAGTTCCGGATCCAGCAGGGACTCGAAGTACTCCAGGGCGGTGCGGCCCTCGATGGTGGACTCCAGCTCCCAGGCGTGGTTGTGGTAGCCCACTCGGATGCCGTATTCGGCGCCCTTCCTGGCGGCGGCGTTAAGCTTCGCTGCCGTGGCCTGGATGTCTTCGGCTTTCTGCCAGTGCTCGGCGGGCAGGAACGGGTCGATGACGGTGGTGATGCCCAGCTCCTTGGCTGCCGAGAAAATCTCGTCCTGGTCCTGGCTCATGAGGGGTGCGTGGCCGGACGGGGCAGTGAGTCCGTTCTCCTTCAGGGCCGCGCCAAGTTCCTTGGCGGTGGCCACGAAGTTGTACGGCTCAACCTGGGTGTAGCCGATTTCGGCCACCTTCCTGATGGTTCCCGGGAGGTCCTCCGAAATGGCGTTGCGGAGGGTGTAAAGCTGCAGTGAGTAGGACATAAATTTCCTTTGTGGAGTGGTTGTTCAGGGGAAGTTGGGGTGTCAGCGTCCGGCGAGCGAGCCGCCGATGCCGCCGACGCTGAAGTACTTGTTCAAGGTGGCGAAGACGATCACGGGCGGGAGCATCATGACCACTGCCAGGGCCATGACCGAAGTCCAGTCCGTTGCGTTCTGCTGGAAGAAGGACTGCACACCCATGGGGAGGGTGAAGATTTCGTTGGAGCGCAGGAACACGATGGCTACCAGGTAGTCGTTCCAGGCCAGGAGGAAAGCGAAGATCGCGGTGGACAGGACGCCGGGCAGTGAGTTCCGCAGGACCACCCGGGTGAAGGACCCGAAGACGGAGCACCCGTCGATCCAGGAGGCTTCCTCCAGGCTGATGGGGATGGAATCGAAGTACGCCGCCATCATCCAGGTGGCCACGGTCATGGTGGAACCGACGTAGATGATGGTCAGGCCCAGGAGGTTGTCCACCAGGCCCATGCCGGCGAACAGGATGAACAGCGGCACCACCGAGGTGATGATGGGCAGCGACTGCATCACGAACAGCAGCAGCGAGTAGCCGGAGACTGCCTTGCTGCGGCCGCGGGAGAGGACGTAGCCGGCAGGCGCGGCGACGGCCACGGACACCACCACGGTGGAGAGGGTGGTGACCAGGCTGTTCTTGAGCCAGGTAGCGGCCAGGGTCTTGGAGAAGACATTGCTGAGGTTTTCGAAGGTGAAGCCGGTGGCAGTGCTGTTGGGTCCCGGCGTGAAGGCCAGGAGCACCGTGACCATGATGGGCACCAGGACGATTCCGGTGATGATCAGGATCGCCGCGAACCGCCACCAGCGGCCGCGCTGGCCGGCTTCCGACAGGGCCCTGCGCCGCTTGCCGGCATCAATGCCAAGAGACGGGCCGGATTCGGGATGGGCGTGGAGGACTGCGCTCATTATTCGACGCTCGACTTTCGGATCTGGCGGTACAGGATGACCGAGATGACCACCAGGGTCATGGTCATGAGGAAGGCGATGGCGACGCCGGGGCCGGTGGCGAAGTCCTGGAACACGGTCCGGTAGGCCAGGACCACCAGGGACGTGGTGGCGTTGACCGGGCCGCCGCCGGTGAGCAGGTAGATGGTGGGGAAGTCGTTGACGCAGAAAATAGTCATCAGGATCCAGCTGATGTACGTGGAGCGGGCGATCAGCGGCAGGGTGATCTGGGTGAACTGCTGCCAGCGGCTGGCGCCGTCCATGCTCGCTGCTTCATAGACAGTGGTGTCCACCGACGCCAGTGCAGCCGAGATCATCATCATCATGAACGGAAAGCTGACCCAGACCTTGAACACCATCACCGTGATGGAGGCCAGGGTGGGGTCGGCCAGGAAGAGCGGGGTGCCCATGCCCAGGTTCCGGAACAGCGACGGGATCAGGCTGTCCGGGGTGGCCACCAGCCAGTTCCAGGCAGTGGATGAGACCACGATGGGAACTACCCAGGGCAGGAGCAACAGGACTTTGAACGTGCCGCCGGCCGGGATCTTGGTGCGCAGGAGCAGGGCCAGGCCCAGCCCCACCAGCCAGGAGCCGAAAACGCCCACAATGGTGAACCACAGCGTGAACTGGGCAGCCTTCCAGAACGCCGGCGAGGTCAGGACGGTTGCGAAGTTCTGCCCGCCCACGAAGTTGCCGGTCTGGAGCAGGTTTCCGTCGTGCGTTGCCTGGACGGCGGCGTAGATCAGCGGGTAGCCGTGGATCAGGACAAGGAGGACGACGGAGGGGAGCAGGAGCCAGAAGAATGTCCTGGTGGCCTGCGCCGAAAGCTTGCTCTTGCGTTTTCCGGGGACGGCCCCGGACCCGCCGGGGGCAATCCCGCGGCGGGCCCGGGACAGGCCGGACTGGGTGGTGGTGCTGGACATGGGCGGTTCGTCCTACTTCTTCAGGACCGATTCGAGGCCGGACTGGAAGGTCTGCAGGGCAGTCTTGGCGTCTGCCTTTCCGGTGATGATGGTCTGGCTGAACTGGTTCAGTGCCTGCCCGCCGTCGAGTGCTGCAAGGTTGGCGTTCAGCTTGCTGCCCTGGGCAGCGAAGGTCTTGGCGATGGGCTGCCAGTCCTTGACGATCTTGACGTTGTTGGGGTCGTTGGCGAACTCGGGAAGCTCGGTGATCGACTTGAAGACCGGAAGGGCGGACATCAGCTTCTTCTGCCACAGCTGCTTGAGCTGGCCCAGGTAGTACACCAGGAACTCCTCCGAGGCCTCCTGCGAGGGGGTGTTGGTGTACATCATGATGTTGTTGGGGAAGACGATGGTGGCCTTGTCGCCGTGTGGTCCGGTGATGGGGTCTGCCACCAGGAGGTCGCCGGAGGTGTCGCCGACGCGCTGCGGGACGTTCACCTGGAACAGGCCGTAGCCTGCCTTTCCATCCTTCCACTGCGCCGACATGTTGTCCGTGGTGTAGCTGACTGCGGCGGGATCAATGATGCCGTTGGACACAAGTTCCAGGACGAACTCCATGGCCTCGACGTTGCGGTCGTTCATCAGGTCCAGCTCGCCGTCCTTGTTCCAGACACCGCCGCCGTTGTTGACCATCATCATGATCATGGAGTGGTTGGCGTAGTTGTTGCCGGCGCCGGCTCCGGTGGTGAAGCCGAACGCGCCCACCTTTTTCAGGGCCTTGCCCGCTTCAAGGAGGGAGGGCCAGTCCGTGGGAAGTGCCACGTTGGCCTTCTCGAACAGGGACTTGCGGTACCAGAAAACGCGCATGTCCAGCTGCCACGGGACGGCGACGTAGCCCTTGTCCGACTTAAACGGGTCCAGCACGCCGGGCAGGAAATCGTCGAACTGGCCGTTGGCCTTCAGCTTCTCGATAACCTTGTCCGCGTAGGCGATCTGGCCCTGCTGCTCGAACTGGAACGCCTGGAAGCCGCCGCCCGTGGACACAGCCGGGCCGGTCTTGGAGGCGATCGCCGAGGAGAAGGTCTGGTAGAAGTTGTTCCACTGGATGATCTGGTAGCTCGCCTTGGCGCCGTTGGCACCGTTGAAACCTTCCGCGATGCCCTTGGCGGCGTCGTTGTAGGCCGGTGTTGCCCACGGCATGTCCCAGAACTTCACGGTCCCGCCGGCTCCGCCTCCGCCGCCGCCCTGTGACGCCGAACCGCCGCCGCAGGCCGCGAGGAGGGGTGTTGCGGCAGCGGCAGCCGTCAGGCCCAGGAAACCGCGCCGGGAGAAGGAGCGGCGCTGTTCGGAAGTTGCGTTCATGATGTGTCCTTTCGGGACCGCTTGCGCTGAGCGCCGTTGGTGCGGTCCTGCTCATCGTTGAGAGTGGAGGTGGGACTGGATTGTTGGGTTGTGCTGTTCGGTTGCGTATCGGTGGGCTGGTTACGTGGCAGCGAGGGTTGCGTAGAGGTCGGTCAGCTGGGCGAACCCGGCCAGATCGTCCGGGCTGGTGCCGGCGCGAAGATGGTCCTTCAGGCGCCGCCACGCTGACCGGTGGGCGGATTCGTAAAGCGTGGGAAGCAAAAGTTCGCCTTGGGTCCCGGTGACCCGGACTTTCGCCGGCCAGGCGGCGTCCGGATCGGGAACCTGGACGCTGACTCCGCCGTCGGCGGTGTAGAGGCGGATATCGACGCCGGCCATTCGGGCCGAGGTCAGCACGCCCTGGGCGGTGAACGGGGCTCCATTGGCCAGCCTGCCGCGCACCGCGTACCCGGTGGCGCCGCTGTGCAGGACCCGCACGCCGTCGAGCGGCCCGCAAACGGCCAGCAATGCGGCGAGATGGTCGACCAGGAGCCGCTGCGGATCCGTGCCGGGAGCCGCCGTCGCCACACTGTCCAGCAGTGAGGCGGTACCGGCGGCGCTGCGCACCGCATCACGGGCGTCGGGTTCCGTGGGATCACCCACCAGGGCCGGATTGGAGGCCCAGCGGAGGTCAAGGACGACGGCGGTTCCTGCGGCGCCTGCCGCTGCGGCCAGTTGCGTGGTGTCTTCGGGAGCAGGGTTGGCCACCACGATCCCGCGGGCGCCCGCCGCGACGGCATTTGCGGCCTCGGCGGTCCAACCGGGCTCGCCCGCGATCACCAGCACATCCGCGGTGCCCTGCCGGCTGTCCTGGGCGGGACCGAAGGTTTCAGGCAGTGAAGCCATGGTTTGGGTGACAGCGCCGGCTTCCCGGGCCCCGGTGCCCGCCGAAACTGTGTACTGGCCGCTCATGCCATAACTCCTGCTTTTTCTGCGGCGCCGGCGTGTGCTGCCGCGGCGCTTGCCACCGTTGCTTCGGCGATGGCCAGGGCGAACGTGAGGTCGTCGATCAGGGTTTGGGTGGAGGGGGCCCGGCGGGTTCCCGTGGCGAGCCCGGCGAGTTCACGCCATTCGCCCTCGTAGCCGTTGTGGCCGTACGGGCCAAAGCCGGTGGTTTCGGTACCTTTGCCACGGGAGATGGTGGCGACGGCGGAGCCGGCCTGGACATAGGACGGCGTGAAGTCGATGTGCAGGGCCGCATCATCCCCGATGGCCTCGAAGGTCCATTCCGGCTTCCAGGTGCTGTTCATGACGGCCCGCAGTTCGATAACGCGGGTGGGAGTGCGGAGCGAGACTGCGTAGCCGAACGGGCGGACGTGGAACGCGTGGAGGACCTCTACGTCGGCGAAGTCGGGCGTGAACCGGCGGACCAGGGGCAGGTCGTGGATGGCCAGGCCCATGATTCCGCCCTGCAGTGCGCCCTTGATGACCTCGATGTCCGAGTAGTCAGGGTTGCCTGCGGTGGGCCGGGTAATGATTTCCGTTGCGAAATCCTCGAACCGCGCATTGGGCGGCAACACGATCGAAGAGCGGATGGTGTGGACCTGCTCCGGGAGGTCACCCCAGTTCTGTTCGGCCGCCAGCCAGCCGGGATCGAACATGTGCATGGCGCCGACGACGATCGGAACGCCGGTTTCGGTGCTGACGGCCGAGATGCGGGCTGCTTCTTCAGCATTCATGGCGAAGGGCTTTTCGCAGAGGACTGCCTTCTTGCCGGCCCTGCAGGCGGCGATGACCTGGTCTGCGTGGAACTGGTGCGGGCTGCAGATCGCCACGATGTCTACGCCGGGGTCCGCCAGCAGGGCCTCCATGCTGGTACCGGCCACGGCGCCGACACGGGCGGCCACGGAGGAAGCGACGGCAGAGTCCACATCCATGATGTGCCGCACTTCCAGGATGTCCTGGAGGCGGGCCAGGGCCGGGAGGTGGATGGCTTGGGTGACCGGTCCGGCGCCGAGGATGCCGACGCCGAGGGGGCGGCCTGCGGGCGCTGCGTGCTGGGACAAGTTCCTACCTCTTTGTAAGCGGACTCCGGGATGCTGGGCCATCACTGCGGCCGATGCCAGGCATCGGATTCGCAAATGTGCCGTGAGTCACAACCTAGGACTACTTTTGACACGCGTCAAGCAAAAGTTGTTTGTTGCGCGTCCTTCTTCTGCTGTGATGACAGTAGTAAGTAAGAGTGTTATGACTTAGACATGACTCAAGCCACGGGGAGACAGGCCGCGAAAGACGCTGACGTCGGCAGCCTGTCGCGTGCGGGCGACCTCTTCCAGCTGCTCCGGGACGGCAGGGCCCGTACCCGTGCGGAGCTGGCCCTGACCACGGGGCTGGCCCGTTCCACCGTCGCTTCCAGGATCGACGCCTTGATGCTGTCCGGCCTGGTGGGTCCGGCAGGGGAGGCGCTCTCCAGTGGCGGCAGGCCGCCGTCGCGCTTTGCCTTCAACCCTTCCGCCCGCCTGGTCCTGGCGGTGGACGTGGGCGCCACGCATGTCATCGTGGCGGTCACCGACCTTGGCCGAGCCATCCTCGCCGAACACCGGCTGGCCCAGCAGGTGGCCGACGGGCCGGAGGTGGTGCTGGACCGGGTGGTGGCGCAGGGCAAGGAGCTGCTGGCGTCAGTGGGACGCAGCGTGGGGGAGCTCGCCGGCATCGGTATCGGGCTGCCCGGCCCGGTGGAACACGACACCGGCAAGCCGGTGAAGCCGCCCATCATGCCGGGGTGGGACGGGTTCGACGTAGTCAGCTACGTCCAGCGGTCCCTGCCGGTCCACGTGCTGGTGGACAACGACGTGAACATCATGGCGCTGGGGGAGCAGTCCGCGCACTGGCCCGAGCACAGCAACTTCTTCTTCGTGAAGGTGGCCACCGGCATTGGCTCCGGAATCATCAGCAACGGGGAACTGCAGCGCGGCGCCAACGGCACGGCCGGCGACCTGGGGCACGTCCAGGTGGCACGGGGCGCGGATGTCCTGTGTGCCTGCGGAAACTTTGGGTGCCTGGAGGCACTCGCGTCAGGTCCCGCCGTCGCGCGCTCCTTGAAGGAGCAGGGACTTGACGTGGCAATAGGCGCCGACGTGCTCCGGCTCGCCGCCGACGGCAACCTGCAGGCCATCCAGGCCCTGCGGCAGGCCGGACGGGACATCGGCGAGGTGCTGGCAACTGTGGTCAACCTGCTCAACCCGTCCGTCATCGTGGTGGGCGGCAGTGTCGGCGAGACGGGGGAGCACTTGGTGGCCGGAATCCGCGAGGTGGTGTACCGGCGCTCTCCGCCGCTGGCCACCTCGCACCTGCGCATTAACGTTTCGCGGGCCGGCGCCCATGCGGGCGTGCTTGGGGCCAGCCAGCTGGTCACCCAGTACGTCCTCTCGCCGGCCATTATCGAAGCGACGCTGACGGCCGCAGCAGTCGGGTAGCGCCGGGGTTTTCCGGCGCCACCCCCGGCGTTAGGCCTCGGCCTCCGGCTCAGGTGCCTCGGTCAGCAGCAGTGCAGTGCCGCCATAGGCGGGCAGTTCAAGGAAGAAGCTGTGCAGGTCGTCCACCTGGCCCACCGTCTCGCCGCTGAAGAGGTCCGTGACGTTGGCGCCGGACGGCAGCTCGTTGGACTGGATGCTGCCGGCGATGTCCTGCCCGGAGAAGTTGAGCGCCGTGACCTGCAGCCTGCCGTCCGTCAGCCGGTTCACCAGCACCAGTGCGCTGCGGTTGGAGACGTCCGGCACGTCCAGCAGGGTGCCGGTGGCGATCCCGTTGTCCTCGCGGACCGCAAGGATCCGCTGCAGCCTGCGCGCGAACGAGTCCGGGTCCTTCAACTGTTCTGGCAGTGGCCCGTAGAGGCTGCGGGCCCGCGGCATCCCGGCCGATGACGTGGTTGCGTCCGGGCTGGTTCCCATGAGGTCGTGGGCACCGCGGTTGATCCAGCGGGTATCGCCCTGGGACGTGAGTTCCCGGACCCTGCTGCGGTCCAGCGCCTGGATGCCGGTGAGGTCCCAGCCGGAAAGCGCGAAGACGCCGGGCTGCAGGGCGTTGTACATGGCCAGGAGCAGGTGGACGTCCCGGATCTGGGCTTCCTGCTCCGGGGTGACGGCGTCCGGGTCCTGGATTCCCAGGGCGGCCATGATGAAACTGACCGACGTGCAGGCAATGCCGTTGGTGGTGAACACGGCGTTGTAGGGCGCGTTTTCGCCGGTGAGCCGGTCCCGCAGGGTCTGCTGGACCTGCTCGGCCAGCTGTGCGCCGGTAAGTTCTTCGCCGTTGAGCTCAAAGATTTCGTCCCGGTGCCCGGCCGCGAAGTGCAGGAGTTCGTAGGTGAGCTCGTCATGGTTCTGCAGGGCATGCACCAGCGAGGCCTGGTCGACGCCGATTTCCAGGGACAGTCGGAGGGTCAGCCGAAGGAACTCGGTGTCCGCGGTGACCAGGGCATAGTGGTACGCCGGCCGGGTGATGAAGTCGTAGGACAGGTCCGGGCCGGACTCCGAGGTTGCCTTGATGTCGTCGATGGTCAAGTTCAGTTCCTGGAAGGAGAACCCGCCCACCTTGCGGATCATGGATCCGATGAGTTGGTTGGCGGCCTCGGAGAGCGGGTGGCCTTCGGACCAGCCGGGCTGTTCCTCTGCGCTCTTTTCCACGCCCAGGAAGCCGTTGGCGTCAAGGCGCAGCGCTCCGGTGCCAAGGTCCACGAGCGAGTGCAGGGCATCGCCGACCACGAGCCGCATTCCGGCGAACGTGGGGTCCAGCCAGTTGATGGAGGGCTGCCCGGCCTTGAAGTAGTGCAGGTAGACCCAGCGGCGGGTTTGGCCGGTGGTGTCCACGATGGGCCGGGTGACGCTCCAGTTGGTTTCCTTTACCCCGGGCTCGTAGAAGATGACCCGCTGCAGCCGGCCGATGATGTAGCCGGCCTTCTGCAGCGCCTGCTCGGCGTCGGGGCTGAGGTTGACCGAATCGGCACCTTCGGGGACGTCCGGGAGCAGGTTCCAGTCCTCTTCCGGGATATCGATCATGTGGTAAATCCCGGGGTAGTCCCGGAAGTTCATTTCGGCGAGCCGGAAGTCGGCTCCCTTGCCGGTGTGGCCGGGGACGATGTCGTCGATGATGGTGCCCTCGTGCTCAGCAGCCACCTCGCACATCCTGCGGAACTCTTCCTCGGTGCCGAAGACCGGGTCGATGGCCATGCTGATGCGGTCGAAGTGCCCGTCCACGCTGGGCGTGTGGGACCAGCCACTGATGCCGCCGGCAAGTTTCACGGGACCGGTGTGGATGCCGCGGATTCCGATTTCGCGGAAGGCCTTCCACATCTGCGGGTCTCCCAGTGCCGAGAGGAACGACTGGCCGGTGGGGGTGATGAAGGACAGCGGGTAGGCGGTGAACCACACGGAGGCGCGTTCGACGGCGGCACGGGGGTTTGGGTGCGCATACGAGTTTTGCCACATGCTGGCTTGGCCTGACAGCTGCCGGGCCAAGGTGTTCGCGTCCCCGAGCATGGCCTGGTTGCGCAGCCACTCCACATAGGCGGCGTTGCGCCCGTCGAATTCGAAGGATGGCCTGCTGCCGACGAACTGGCGCCGGCGGGCGATGGGCCGCAGTGCCTTCGGCCGGGCGGCAAAGAACTGCTCGTCGAAGTTGACGTCCAGTTCCGCTGCCTGCTCCGCAGCGCCCGCTTCCACTTCCCCGTTGCCTGCGGCTGTATCCGCTTCTGAAGTGTGCTCGCTGGTGCCCGGCTCCTGCATAAAGCTCCTCTTTCCATTGCTCGTTTCCGTGCTGGCATGGATGCTCCACGACCCCTTGCTCAAGGACAGGTACCCAAGCGAGCAGGGAGTATTCGGCGTTCCCTCTCCCGATGCTACTGCGCAGGGGGCCGGCGGAAGGGGACACCGGCGCGCCGCTCATCGGTAACCGGGCGAATCCCCCTTGTTTCCCCGCTATTCCCCACCGGGGTGCAATGGGGTCGTATTCTTGAATCAGAGGTTTTGCAGTGGGCCGAAGCGCTGATAGCAGGGCTGGAGCATGGCCGCTGATCCCACGGGGCAGGTTGGCTGGGGACCGCTTCCAGTTACCCCGGAGCCCGTTTTCGACAGCAAGGACGTTGAAGACTACCTCTGGGAAGTGACCCGCGACTTCATGACGGGTATCAAAGGTGAGCGCCGCAGCATCAGCTGGGCGGCCACCCTCTTTCGCCTGGGCAAGGCCCGCACCCTCGCGGCCAGTACCGAGCAGGCGCGCGAAGCGGACCGTGAGCAATGTTCCTTCGCCGATGGACCGGTGATGGAAGCCGTGCGCACTGGGGAATCCGTCCTGCTGTCAGATCTGAGCCGGGATCGCCGCTGGCCTGGGTATTCCAGTGCTGCCGCCGTCCACGGCGTGCAGTCCCTGCTCTCCGTCCCCATCCTCACCGAGGGTGCCACCAGCGCCGCCATCAACCTTTACTCACCGTCACCGCACACCTTCACCAGTGATGACCTGGTGCACAGCCAAAGCTACGCGCGGCAGGTGGCGCGGGCCCTGCGTGTTGTGGTCCGGGTGGCTGAGCGTGCGGAAACGACGGCGGGTCTCGCCGTCGTCCAAAGTTCCCTGGTCCTGGTGGACCTTGCGGTGCGCAGCCTCATGAACGAATACGGGCTCACCCGTGAGGGGGCGCTTCGGTTCCTGCAGACGCAGGCGCTGCACCACGAACTGGACCTCCGGGACGCGGCACTGAATGTGGTGGCCCCCAGCGGCATGGACCGTGGTGCCGGGCAGCCTTCCGGGCTGCGGCAGGAAACGTACGACGGCGTGTCGGAGCTCCCGCGGCCGTCGGCGGCGGGGCGTGACTTTCCAACCGGGTCGTCGCCCCGCAAGGACGCTGCGGCGGGGAAGGAACCCCCGTCCGCTGCAGAAGGGAGGACGGCATGACCATCGCGAAGCAGGAGCTGCGCTCCACTGCGGGAGGACCGGCCAAGCACCCCTGGCACCGGTTCGTCGCACTGGGGGACTCCTACACCGAAGGAATTGGCGACCCCGAACCGCAGAGCCTGGGCGGCCTGCGGGGCTGGGCAGACCGGGTGGCAGAGGAGCTGGCCGCCGGCCAGCCTGATTTCGCCTATGCCAACCTGGCCATCCGCGGCATGCTGCTGAAACAGATCCTGGACGGGCAACTGGCGCCGGCCCTGGCACTCAAACCCGACCTGGTAGCCATGTCCGGCGGTGGCAACGACATCGTGTTCCGCCACGGGGATCCGGACAAGCTGGCGGAAAAAATCGACGAGGCCGTGGGGGTCGTGACCGCCACGGGTGCCACCGTGCTGCTGTACGCCGGGCCCGACTGGGGGAATACGCCGGTCTTTGGCAAGATCCGTGGCCGCGTGGCCATCTACAACGAGCACCTGCACCGGATCGGGGCCAGGCACCACGCCATCATGGTTGACCTGTGGTGCCTGCCCGAGCTCCAGCACGCGCTGATGTGGGACCCGGACCGGCTGCACCTGTCCCCGCTGGGCCATCACTCTGTTGCCGTGGCCACCCTCAACGCCCTGGGCGTGGCGCACGCGCTCAAGCCGCTCCAGCCACGGCCGCTTCCGGCCCACGGGTGGACGCAGGCCCGGGCCGAGGACCTGGTGTGGGCGCGGCAGTATTTCGTGCCGTGGGTGCTGAAGCGGCTGCGCCCGCACCAGTCCGACGGCTCTTTGGCGGCGAAGCGGCCGCTGCCGGTTCCGGTGTTCGGCCTTGGCCGTCCAGGTCCGTTCCCGCCGGGCCACCAGGTCGCGGGCCTGCACGCCGGGATGGCGGGCGGCCCGGCACCGGAAGGACATGCGGCCTAGCTGCTACCCGACTGGCGTGCGGACGGGCAGGGTGGCTTAGCGCTTCTTCGGTGCGCGTTTCGCGGAGGCCTTCATCGCGGCCTTGGCCGCGGGAGGCAGCACTCCCTGCTCGGTTTCGGGTTCGGCCACCGTTCCCCGTGCCTTCGCCACCGCCTTCATGCCGTGGTAGATCACCAGTGCGGCAGCGGAGCCCAATGCGATGCCGGTGAACTTCAGGTCGCCGATGGTCCACGTGTAGTCGGCGATGCCGATGATCAGGGCCACGGCCGCGGTGGTCAGGTTGACGGGGTTGGAGAAGTTGACCTTGTTCTGCACCCAGATCTTCACGCCCAGGACGCCGATCATGCCGTACAGCATGGTGGCCGCGCCGCCCAGCACGCCTGCCGGGACGGTGGCAATCAGTTCGCCGAACTTCGGCGAAAAGCTGAGCAGGACGGCGAACATGCCCGCCACCCAGTAGGCCGCCGTCGAATACACCTTGGTGGCCGCCATGACGCCGATGTTTTCCGCGTAGGTGGTGGTGCCGGAGCCGCCGCCGAAGCCTGCCAGCATGGTGGCGGCACCGTCAGCCATCAGCGCGCGTCCGGAGACGCCGTCGAGGTTCTGTCCCGTCATGGCCGCAACCGACTTCACGTGGCCGATGTTCTCCGCCACCAGCACCAGGACCACCGGGACGAACAAACCCAGGACACCGATGTGGAACTCGGGGGTCTGGAAGTGCGGCAGGCCCACCCAGGCCGCGGCGTCCATCTTGTCGTACTTCACCTCACCGCGGAGCATGGCCACGACGTAGCCCACCACCACGCCCACCAGGATGCTGAGCCGGCCCAGGATCCCGCGGAACAGGACGCTGACCAGGATGATGGTGACCAGCGTGCCCAAGGCGGTGATGGGGGCAGCGTCGAAGTTCTGCTTGGCGGCGGGGGCCAGGTTCAGGCCGATCAGCGCCACGATGGCACCGGTGACGATGGGCGGCATCAGTCGGTTGATCCACCCGGCACCGAATTTCTGCACTACTGCGCCCACCAGGGCCAGGGTGGTGCCGGCCAGCACCACGCCGCCAAGCGCTCCGGGGATGCCGAACTGCGCCTGGGACGCGGTGATGGGCGCGATGAACGCAAAGCTTGAACCCAGGTAGCTGGGCACCCGGCCCTTGGTGATCACCAGGAACAGCAGCGTGCCGATGCCGGAGAAGAACAGCGTGGTGGCCGGCGGCATCCCGGTAATGATGGGAACCAGGAAGGTGGCGCCGAACATGGCCACCACGTGCTGCATGCCCACGCCAATGGTCAGCGGCCACGCCAACCGCTCGTCCGGGGCCACCACCTGGCCGGGCTTGATGTTTTTGCCGGTGCCGTGCAGCTTCCATTTGATTCCGAGCATGCTCATGGGAAGGGATGCCTTTCAGGGGGTGCCGCGAGGGGGCGAAGATCAACTCGCTCAAGAATACCGCCAAGTTTTTCGCGCAGCCCTGCTGTGTCCAAGGTCACCCGGCGTCACGGGAAGAGGAGGAAAGCACTTGAAGTTGCAACTATGGAAAGCAACAGAGGCCACCCCGGCAGGCGGGCGGCACAGCGAAAGGTAAGCCAATGACCATTGCCCATGACGAAGCGGTTATCGACTCGGCAGCCGTGGACGCCATCTTCGCCCAGGCCCGCACCGCCAACTCCTTTACCGGTGAGGTGACCGAGGAGCAGGCACAGGCCATCTACGAGCTCACCAAGTTCGGCCCCACCGCCTTCAACTCCCAGCCGCTGCGGGTCACCTACGTCCGCTCGCCCGAGGCCCGCGCCACGCTGGTGGACGCCCTGTCCCGCGGCAACCAGGCCAAGACGGCCTCCGCACCGCTGGTTGCCATCCTCAGCTACGACACCGACTGGGCCGGCAAATGGGACAACTTCCTCCCCGGCTACAACGCCCCCAAGGCCATGTACGACGCCGATCCTGACCTGGCTGCCGCCACCGGCAACAACAACGCGCACCTGCAGGCCGGCTACTTCATCCTGGCCGTCCGCTCCCTCGGCTTCGCCGCCGGCCCCATGACGGGCGCCGACTTCGACGCGATCGACGCCGCCTTCTTCCCGGCCGGCGACCAGAAGAGCTTCCTGGTGGTCAACATCGGCCAGCCCGGTGAAGAGGCCTGGGGCGAGGCAAAGCCGAAGTTCTCCTACGACGAGGCCGTCCGCACCGTCTAACGTCTGCCCCTCAAGAACCCCTAAACGCCCGCTCACTTTTGACGGTCTTTTAGGGAACGCCCGCTCACGATGGTGAGCGGGCGTTCGTTGTTTTACCGTCACATGTGAGCGGGCGTTGGAATATCCGTTGCCAAAAGTGAGCGGGCGTCGAAGGGGCGGGTGGGAGACTGGGGTATGGCGATGCGGAACCTGATCTTTGTGGCCTTCGTCGAGCCCGTGGCTGAGGGCCAGGTTTTCCCGCGGACTGACTGGCCGCTGCACATCACCCTGGTGAGGTTCGACGCCGGCAGCCAGGACAGTGCCGACATCGCCGAACGCATCGCCGGGCTGGCCCACGCTGCCGCCGCCGCGGCGCTCGGTGCCGGACTGACAGTGGGGAAGGACGCCGCTTTTGGCCGCAACGGCTCCGTCCCCGTCAACCTCGTGCAACCGCACCCAGCCCTGCAGGAACTGCACGAGCGGCTGGTGCAGGTGGTGACGGATGCCGGCGGCAGGATCCTCACCCCGCACCACACCCTGACCGGCTACCGCCCGCACGTCTCCCACCAGGCGGTCACGAACCAAACCAGCACCAGCCCGGCCACCGCAGAAACTGAGGCCAAGCGACTCCACCCGGGTGACGCCGTCGTGCTTGACCGTATTGCCCTGGTGGACATGGCCCCCGAGGGCGACCACACCATCAGGCGGATCCTCCGCCTCTGGCGCCTGGAAGGTGGAAGCTAGGCGATAACGCTGTCCACCAGTGCCTTGGCCTCGGCCTGCACCTGCTTCAGGTGCTCCTCGCCCTTGAAGGACTCGGCGTAGATCTTGTAGACGTCCTCGGTGCCGGACGGGCGGGCAGCGAACCAGGCGTTCTCGGTGACCACCTTCAGGCCGCCGATGGGCGCGCCGTTGCCAGGGGCCTCGGTGAGCTTGGCCGTAATGGTCTCGCCGGCAAGTTCGGTAGCGGTGACATCCGCAGCGGAAAGCTTGCCCAGCTTCGCCTTCTGCTCGCGAGTGGCGGCCGCGTCGATCCGTGCGTAGACCGGGGCGCCGAACTGGTCCGTCAGGCCCTTGTAGAGCTGGGACGGGGACTGGCCGGTCACGGCGGTGATCTCGGAGGCCAGCAGGGCCAGCAGGATGCCGTCCTTGTCCGTGGTCCACACGCTGCCGTCCAGCTTGTTGAAGGAGGCACCGGCGGATTCCTCGCCGCCGAATGCGCCTTCGCCGGACAGCAGGCCGGGGACAAACCACTTGAAGCCCACCGGAACTTCAACAAGCTTCCGGCCCAGGCTCTCGGCCACGCGGTCGATGATCGAGGAGGACACCAGGGTCTTGCCCACCACCGAGGCCGGGTTCCAGCCGCTGCGGTTGCGGTAGAGGTAGTCGATGGCCACGGCCAGGTAGTGGTTGGGGTTCATCAGGCCGCCGTCGGGGGTGACGATGCCGTGCCGGTCGGCGTCGGCGTCGTTGCCGGTGGCCACGTCGAAGGCCGGTTGCCCGGAAGCTGCGGCGTCGGACATGCGCTGGATCAGCGAGGCCATGGCGGACGGCGACGAGCAGTCCATGCGGATCTTCTCGTCCCAGTCGAGTGTCATGAAGGCCCACTGCGGGTCCACCGTGGGGTTCACCACGGTGAGGTCCAGGTGGTGGCGCTCGGCGATCTCGCCCCAGTAGTCAACGGAGGCGCCGCCCATGGGGTCCGCGCCGATCCGGACGCCCGCGTTGCGGATAGCGTCCAGGTTCAGGACGGACGGAAGGTCGTCCACATAGCTGCTCAGGAAGTCGAACTTTCCGGTGGTGTCCGCGGCCTGGGCTTCCGCCAGCGGGATCCGCTTCACGCCGCGCAGTCCGTTTTCCAGCAGTTCGTTGGCGCGGTTGGCAATCCAGCCGGTGGCGTCCGAGTCAGCGGGGCCGCCGTGCGGAGGGTTGTACTTGAAGCCGCCGTCGGCCGGTGGGTTGTGGCTGGGCGTGACCACAATGCCGTCAGCCTGCGGTGCACCCTGTGCCGCCTTGCGGTTGTACGTGAGGATGGCATGGCTCAGCGCCGGGGTGGGGGTGTAGCCGTGGCGGGCGTCGACCAGGACCTGGACTCCATTGGCTGCCAGCACCTCCAGGGCCGAGTTCTGTGCCGGCTCGCTCAGCGCGTGCGTGTCCTTGGCCAGGAACAGCGGGCCGGTGACGCCCTGCGCTGCCCGGTATTCGACAATCGCCTGGGTGATGGCCACGATGTGCTGCTCGTTGAAGGAGGCCTTGAGGCTGGACCCCCGGTGCCCGGATGTTCCGAACACCACGCGCTGCCCGGGATCACCAAGGTCCGGTGCGATGTCGTAATACGCGTCAAGGAGCGCAGTGATGTCAACAAGGTCCTGGGGTTGGGCAACTGTGCCCGCGCGGCTAGCCATGGCTCCAGCATGCCAGAACCTGGCAGGAGTCAAAACGACCCGCCCAAAATCCGGACCCTGTGACACGCCATGACGCCCACACCCAAGTAGTCCACCTGAGTACACGGCCCGGAAAGTACCTATATACCGGCGCTTTCCCGTCCTGCTAATTTCGAAAAAATTCCAGGAAGAAAACCGGAAGGAACGGACGACGGCGGGCCGCCGGCGTCATCCCATCGGCAAGGAAACGGGGACGTCCAATGGGGGCAGGAGACGGGGCAGCGGAGCAGTCCAGGCTGGCGGCCGAGCGCGTTGCCCGCCTGAAGCGCCGGCTCGACCAGGCCGAGTGCGCGACAAAGTCGTGGGATGCCGGGGCCGTGGGGGAGCGGGTGGTGGCCGACAAGCTCAGCGAGTTGGTCCCGCGCGGCTGGTACGTGCTGCACGATGTCCACTGGCCGGGCCGCCCCAAGGCCTACCTTGACCACGTCCTTGTGGGTCCCGGCGGGGTAGTGGTGATCGATTCCAAGAACTGGACCGGTGAAGTCCGGGTGGCATCTGGTGTGCTGTGGCAGGGCCGCTATGCCCGGACCCAGGCGGTGGAAGGTGCGCTGGCCCAGTGCGCTGCCGTGGCTTCCGTGCTGTCTCCGCCGCACCGCAGGCTGGTGCGCCCGCTCATCTGCATGGCCGCGCAGCCGGACCTGTTCGGGGTGACCGACTCGGATGTTGCCGTGGCCGGTTTCCAGCGGGTGGTGGCGGCCATCGAGGCGCTCCCGGCAGTGCTCGACCAGCAGGCAGTTGTGGGGCTGTACGCCCAACTGGGCCAACAGCTCACCCACGAGCAGGAGCCCGGTATCACTGCCCTTCGGAACGTGCGCCCGGGA
Source organism: Arthrobacter sp. FW306-07-I (assembly GCF_021800405.1). Classification (NCBI taxonomy): domain Bacteria; kingdom Bacillati; phylum Actinomycetota; class Actinomycetes; order Micrococcales; family Micrococcaceae; genus Arthrobacter; species Arthrobacter sp. FW306-07-I. The sequence goes on from NZ_CP084550.1 coordinate 174,100, forward strand.
ACCGTGGTGCGGCCGGCAGGAGCACTTCCCCCCGCCGGCCCCTCGGCCGGCCCGCAGCGAAAGTCCAGTTCAGACGAGGACGCGGACCGGACTCGAAGTGTGTCGAGGCACCCCGCCGGCCGTGCCCTGCCTGCGAAGGGAGCGGCAAAAGGAACGCCGGCAAGAAAGTCCACGGGAGGCCGGCAGGCAGTCCCGGGACACCAGGCGGGAACGCCGGGGCGACCAATCCGCCACGGCCGGAACGGCAAAGCGCAGCAGCGGGGCGTTACCAGTGGAGGAAAACTCGCCCTGCTGGCGGCCTTCGTCATTTTTGCCGTCTATATCCTGCCCTACTTGGGCCGGTAGCTTCCCCCGATTCACCCGGCCGCAGCTGGTTTTTGGCGGCGCTGCGCACTGCGGCGGTGACCCGGTTGAGCCGTTCCGAATCGAGCGTCCAGGCCTGCCAGTAAAGCGCCACATCCTGGTAGGCGGTGTCATCCAGCCGGACCAGGGCGCCGTCGGCCAGCTCATCGGTGAGCTGGAGTTCCGGGATCATGCCCCAGCCCAGCCCGGCTGTGACCGCGGCGAGGAATCCCTGGGAGGACGGCACCAGGTGCGTGGGCGGAAGCTGCAGCACGTTTTTTGCGGTGAGCAGCTGCTGCTGCAGGGTGTCCTTCGTGTTGAATTTCAGGACCGGCATTGCGGCCCAATCCACGCGCCCGGATGCGGAAAAGCGCCGCCGCAGCCCCGGGGCAGCCACCGGGATGTACCGCATGGAGCCCAGCAGCTCCACCCGGCAGCCGCTCACGGGAACAGGATCCGAGGTCACAGCCCCCATGACGTCCCCCTCGCGCAGCAACTGGCTGCTGAAGCCCTGGTCCTCCACGTGGAGATCGATGGTGGTGTCCTCCCATTGCGCGGCCTGATGCAGGACGGGGACAAACCAGGTGGCCAGTGAATCCGCGTTGATGGCCACCGGCAGGTGGGCCCGCGCGTTCACTCCTGAACCAAGCGCTGCCGCCGTCTCCGCCTCCAGTACCTGCACCTGGCGGGCCATCCGCAGCAGCAGCGCACCGGCGTCGGTGGCGGTGCAGGGCAGCCGGCGGCGTACCAGGACCTGGCCCACCGAGGCTTCCAGGGCCTTGATCCGCTGGCTCACCGCGGAAGGGGTGATTCGAAGCAGGTCCGCGGCTGCCTCGAACGTTCCCTCGTCGACAACCGCCACGAGGGCTTTCAGGTGTTCAAGGTTCATAAAGACATCCTAATGATTCCCAAAGATCCTTTATTTGCCTGAACTTCGCCTGGATCCTACCGTCGTCCTTATGTGGACCGCAGGAATAACCGGAATGCTGACAGGCCTCGCACTGATCGTGGCCATCGGCGCGCAGAACGCCTTCGTGCTGCGCCAAGGCATCCGCCGGGAGCACATCGGTGCGGTGGTAGCCGTGTGCATGGCGGGGGACGCCGTGCTGATTGTCGGCGGGACGGCGGGGATCGGTGCGATTGTCACCCACTTCCCGGCGGCGCTGGAAGTCCTGCGCTGGGCCGGGGCCGCCTACCTGCTGTGGTTCGCGGTGCGCTCCTTCATGGCTGCGATGAAGCCCTCGGCCCTGGCAGGGCAGGCGCCCCGGTCGAAGAATTCGGTGATTGCCACCACCGCCGCCCTGACCTTCCTCAACCCCCATGTCTACCTGGACACCGTGGTGCTGCTGGGCAGCCTGGCCAACCAGCAGGGCCCCGACCTGCGCTGGATCTTTGCCGCAGGCGCGGTCACCGGGAGCGTGCTGTGGTTCTTTGGCCTGGGGTACGGGGCCAGGGCGCTGGCAGGCGTGCTCAGCAGTCCCCGCACCTGGCGGTGGATCGACGGAGCCATCGGCGTGCTGATGGTAATCCTGGCCATCCGGCTGGCGCTGCACTGAAGTAGGCTGTAGCCAGATTCATAGGGGAGAAATCATGAGCAACCAGCCATCCCAGGGACCTGACTACCAGCGCAGCGGTTCTTCGCCCTGGCCCGGCTACCAGCCGCCGCCGCAGAACCAGGGGCCTTCCTACGGGCAGCCGCAGTATGGCCAGTCCCAGTACAACCCGGGGCAGTACGGCCAAGGACAGTACAACAACGCCCAGTACGGCCAGCCCCAGTACTTCGGCCAGCCGTACTACGGCAGGGCGGTGGAACCGAAGACCCTGAGCATCGCCAGCATGGTCTGCGGCATCGCGTCGGTGATCATGGGCTGGCTGCTGCTGCCCCAGTTCGCCGCCATCATCACCGGCCACCTGGCCCTGCGCCGCGAACCCTCGGGCAAGGGAATGTCCATCACCGGCCTGGTGCTGGGCTACCTCTGCCTGCTGGGCTACGGCGCCATTTGGCTGCTGTTCATCATTGGCCTGGCCGTCGCCGCCACCACAGGGTCGAACACCGGCACCTTCTAGCAGCAGGTTCCCGCGGGCCTACGCCCTTGGCTGACCTAGCGGAGCAGTTCCACGTCCGAGACCAGCTCGATATGCGCCAGCATGGCCTTCGCGGCGGCATCCGCGTCTTGCGCACGGATTGCATCGGCGATCTTCCGGTGCGAGGCGAGGGATTGCTCGGGGCGTCCGGGCTGGCCCAGCGACTCCATCCGGGTTTCCAGGATCATCTCGGCGATGAAGGCCATCAGCTGCGCGAGCACCGAGGAGTGGGCTGCGGCGGTGACGGCTTGGTGGAACAGTTCGTCGCCCTGGGCGCCGCGGTCGCCGTCGTCGATTTCCTTCGACATGACGTCCAGGGCGTTGTCGATGGCGGCCAGGTCTGCGTCGGTCCGGCGTTCCGCCGCGAGGGCGGCAAGCTTGACTTCCAGGGTGCTGCGGGCTTCCACGATTTCCGGCAGCCGGCTCTGGTGCTCGCGCAGGCCCTTGACCACCGAGGCGACGCTGGGCCGCCGGGCCAGGACGGCGCCGGTGCCATGCTGCACATCGATCACGCCCAGTACTTCCAGGGCCACCAGGGCCTGGGCCAGCGTGGCGCGGGAAACCCCAAGCCGCTCAGCGAGGTCCCGTTCCGCCGGGAGGAGGTCGCCGGGCTTCAGCTGGGCGGACTCAATGTACGCAAGGATCTGCTCCACCAACTGTTCGTAAAGCCGCGGCCGCGAGACCCGCTCCAGGCCCAGCCGTGCTGTCTTCTCCACAAAGCCCTCCCTCGGACGTACCGGATCAGGATACCTGCTTCGTCTATTGACAGATAGACTCACTGTCTAAGAGGCTAGTCCAGTGAGCCAGTAACTCACGTCACACTCCTCGCACCCCCAATGGAGAACCAACGATGTCCGCTCCTGTCTTATCGATCATCATCCTGGCGGCGATGTTCCTGCTCGCCACCGTCCTGCCCCTGAATATGGGGGCGCTTGCCTTCGTCGGCGCGTTCCTGCTCGGCGCCCTGGTGCTGGGCATGTCCACCAACGAGATCCTGGCCAACTTCCCCGGTGGCCTCTTCCTGACCATCGTCGGCGTCACGTACCTGTTCGCCATCGCGCAGAACAACGGCACCATCGACCTGCTGGTCCGCGGCGCGGTCAAGCTGGTAGGCAGCCGCGTGGCCCTCATTCCCTGGGTCATGTTCGCCATCACCGCCGTCATTACCGCCGTGGGCGCACTGTCTCCCGCCGCCGTTGCCATCATCGCTCCCATCGCCCTGAGCTTTGCCGGCAAGTACAAGATCAGCCCGCTGCTGATGGGCATGATGGTGATCCACGGCGCCCAGGCCGGGGGCTTCTCACCCATCGCGGTCTACGGCGTTACGGTCAACGGCATCCTTGCCAAGACCGATCTCGCCTTCAGCCCCACGGCACTGTTCCTCTCGAGCCTCATTTTCAACCTGGTCATCGCGATGGTGCTCTTCGTGGTCCTGGGCGGCAAGAACCTCCTGTCCTCCAGGGTGGGCCACTTTGTGGAGCAGGCGGCCGAGGCCCGGATGTCCGTCAGCGTCGGTGCCAAGGCCGCCGGCGGCGACGTCCCCTTCAAGGGCTTCGGCTCCGGCATGTACGGCCCCCGGGACCCCGCCGGCGACGGTATCGCTGCCACCAAGGAGCGCAAGGACCGGATCCCGCAGCTGGTCACCATTGCCGGCCTGATTGTGCTGGCCGTCGTGGCCCTCGGTTTCAAGATGGACGTCGGCTTTGTGTCCATCACCATCGCCATCGTGCTGGCCCTGGTGTCACCCGCAGCGCAGAAGGGCGCCATCAACAAGATCAGCTGGTCCACAGTGCTGCTGATCTGCGGCATGCTGACGTTCGTTGGAGTGCTGGAGGAAGCCGGCACCATCAAGTTCGTGTCCAGCGGCGTGGCCGACATGGGAATGCCGCTCCTTGCAGCCCTCATCATTTGCTTCATCGGCGCCGTGGTGTCCGCCTTTGCGTCCTCCACTGCCATCCTTGCGGCCCTCATCCCGTTGGCCGTCCCGTTCCTTTCCACCGGCGAAATCGGCGCCGTGGGCGTTATCTGCGCGCTCGCCGTCTCCGCCACCATCGTGGACGTCTCGCCGTTCTCCACCAACGGCGCCCTGGTGCTCGCCAACGCCCCCGAGGGCGTGGACAAGGACCAGTTCTACAAGCGGATCCTCGGCTACAGCGGGATCGTCATTGTGGCCGGACCCGTCCTGGCGTGGCTGGCATTGGTGGTCCCCGGCTGGCTCTAACGGCCACCGCACCCCAACCCAGCCTGTTTTTTAGAGAGGAAACCAGAACATGAGCACCGAGAACCGCCAAGGCCCCCTGGCCGGGCACACCGTCGTCGACCTCAGCCGGGCACTGGCCGGACCGCACGCCGGCATGATGCTGGCGGACCTCGGCGCCCGTGTCATCAAGGTGGAAAACCCGGGCACGGGGGATGACACCCGGGGCTGGGGCCCGCCCTTCGTGGGCCCGGAGGACGACCTGCAATCCACCTACTTCATGTCCTGCAACCGCAACAAGGAATCCATCACCCTTGACCTGAAAAGCGACGACGGCAAGGCAGTGCTCCGCGGCCTGCTGGAACGGGCAGATGTCGTGATCGAGAACTTCCGGCCGGGCGTCATGGACCGGCTAGGCTTCTCCACCGGCGCCATGCACGAGATCAACCCGCGCCTGGTGATCCTGTCCATCACCGGCTTTGGCCATGACGGGCCCGAATCCCAGCGCAGCGGCTATGACCAGATCCTGCAGGGTGAAGCCGGCCTGATGTCCCTCACCGGGTCGGGCCCGGACGATCCCCAGCGGGTGGGGGTTCCCATTGCCGACCTGCTCTCCGGGATGAACGGGGTGGCCGGCGTGCTGGCCGCCCTGGTGGAGCGGAACCGGACAGGCCAGGGCAAGGTGGTGCGCACGTCGCTGCTGGCATCGCTGATCGGGGTCCATGCCTTCCAGGGCACCAGGACCACCGTCGCCGGCGAAGTTCCGCAGGCCCAGGGCAACCATCACCCGTCCATCGCCCCCTACGGCCTGTTCAAGTGCAAGGACGGCAGCGTGCAGATCAGCGTCGGCAGCGAGAAGCTGTGGCAGTCGTTCGCTGCGGCCTTTGGCCTGGACCTGGCCGCCCCGGGCTTTGCCAGCAACGCCGAAAGGGTGCGGAACCGCGCAGAGGTGATTGCCGCCGTCGAACGGGCCTTTGCGGCGTACGGCGCGGAGGAGTTGCTGCAAAAACTGAACGACGCCGGGATCCCGGCCGGGAAGGTCCGCTCACTGGACGAGGTGTACGCCTGGGAGCAGGTGGCGTCCCAGGGGCTGGTGGTGGATGTGGAGCATCCCCTGCTCGGCAAAGTCAGCCTGCCCGGCCCGCCGCTGCGGTTCTTCGCCCCCGGCGACGCCGCCGAAACCACCGGGAAGCACCATGATGCCCCGCCGCTGCTCAACGAGGACGGGCCGGCGATCCGGGAGTGGCTGGGCCTCGCTTCTGCGGCCGGCAACGGCACGGCTCCCGGGGCCGAATAGCATGGCGACGGCGGAGAAGGTGCGGCACTTGAAAGCGACCGAACTGCTGGATGCGGTGGTGGACCCGGGTTCATTCATCTCATGGGATACGGAGCCGGAACAGCCGGTCCTGTCCTCTGAGTACGCCCGCGACCTGGCCAGGGCCCGCGAACGCAGCGGCGCGGACGAGTCGGTCATCACCGGTGCCGGTTTCATCAGAGGCCGCCGGGTGGCGCTGATCGTCAGCGAATTCTCCTTCCTGGCCGGGTCGATAGGCCACGCGGCGGCGCAAAGGATCGTTGCCGCCGTCGAACGTGCCACTGCGGAGGGCCTGCCGCTGCTGGCCGGCCCCGCGTCCGGGGGGACGCGGATGCAGGAAGGGACGCTTGCGTTCCTGTCGATGGTCAAGATCACCGGTGCCGTCCGGGCGCACCGCCAGGCCGGGCTTCCGTACCTTGTCTATCTGCGACACCCCACCACCGGCGGCGTCATGGCATCCTGGGGATCGCTGGGGCACATCAACGTGGCCGAGCCCGGCGCGCTGCTGGGATTCCTGGGCCCGCGGGTGTACGAGGCGCTGTACGGCGAACCGTTCCCTGAGAACGTACAGGTGGCGGAGAACCTCTTCCAGAAGGGTTTGATCGACGGCGTCGTGGAACCTGGCGACCTGGCCGACCTGGTGGGCCGGGCGCTGGACATCCTGGCCATGAAGGAGGGTGCCGCTGCAGGGGTTCCCGCTCCGCCCGAGACCCTCAACGTCCGCCCCTCGACCGTTGATGCCTGGACGTCCATCGAGATCTCGCGGCGGCAGCGGCGGCCCGACCTCCGCCAGTTGTTGAAGTTCGGTGCCACCGACGCGCTGCCCCTGAACGGGACCGGGCAGGGCGAGAAGGACCCGGGGCTGCTGTTGGCCCTGGCGCGCTTTGGCAGCCAGCCATGCATCGTGCTGGGGCATGCGCGTCCGCTGCGGAAGGACGCGGCCGGCATGGGGCCAGGTTCGCTGCGGGAAGCGCGCCGGGGGATGAAGCTGGCGGAGGAGTTGCGCCTGCCCCTGCTTACCGTCATCGACACCGCGGGCGCAGCCCTGTCGCAGGAGGCGGAGGAAGGCGGGCTTGCGGGTGAGATTGCGCGCTCGCTGCACGAACTGATCGGGCTGGAATCGCCGTCGGTCTCCGTGCTGCTGGGCCAGGGCGCAGGGGGCGGCGCCCTTGCGCTGCTCCCGGCCGACCGGACCATCGCGGCGCAGCACAGCTGGCTTTCGCCGCTGCCCCCGGAGGGTGCCAGTGCCATCGTGCACCGGACCACCGCGTTCGCCCCGAACATGGCGCAGGCACAGGGTGTGAACGTCACGGCACTGTATGCCAACGGCCTGGTGGACCACATCGTGGATGAGCGCGGCGATGCTTCTGTGGAACCACGTGAATTCTGCAGCCGGATGGCCAGGGCCATTGAGTACGAGCTGGTTTCCGTGGCCGGTGTTCCCGTGCCTGAGCTGGTGGCGGCCCGGGCCCGCAAGTTCGCCAGCCTGGGCTCCCGCTGACGCTCGGTTCCGCCGAGGGGCGCGGGGGTTTCCCGGTGCCCCACGCTCTGGACGCCTGATCCGGCCGGCGTTCCTAATCAGGCTTGTCCGGGGTGTACAAAGCCATGAGGACGCCGGTGCTTGTATGGTCGGCTTCGATGAGCCGCAGCGGGGTTTTGGTGCCGCCCGCGAAAAGCTGTTGCCCGTTGCCCAGGACGACCGGGTGGATCATCAGCAGGTATTCGTCAATCTGGCCGGCAGCCATGAGTGCGCGGATCAGCACTCCGCTGCCCATGATGACGAGGTTGGAGGCGAAGCTTTCCCGGAGTTCCTGCACGGCCGCGGGAACGTCACCGTGCAGGAGCATGGAGTTCGGCCACTCCAGCCTGGTTGCCGGATCCCTGGTAGCGACGTACTTCGGCGTGTTGTTCAGGGCCTCCTTGAAGGGGCCGCCCTGGGCGTTCCATGACGCGAGGAGCTGCCCGTAGGTACGCCGCCCGAACAGGAAGGCATGGTCCGGACCCGTCCGTTCGCCCATCTTCTGCACCGTGGCCTGGTCGGCGTAGGGAACCGCCCAGCCGCCGTCGCTGAATCCGCCCCGCGTATCCTCATCCGGCCGGCCGGGACCTTGCATGACGCCGTCGAGCGTCACGTGGTTCATCACCACAACCTTGCCCATCGCCAGCAGCCTCTCCTTGCCGGGCGGCTTTTCTGTATTGGCCGTGCCCCTACCTGCGCTGCTGGACCCTGGACCGGTGGGCGTTCCGGCGCAGCTGCAGGATCCGGGCGCCGCCTGCCACGGCCACCAGGACGGCGCCGGTCACGGCGGCGATGAACAGTGCCATGCCCAACGGGACGGATCCTTCGAAGCCCAGGAACTTCACCAGGACCAGCTCCTGGTTCTGGAGGATGAAGATGATCAGCAGGATCAGCAGCACCAGGGCTGCTACCACGGCCGCCCAGATGACGCCGGTGCGCGTTACTTTGCGTTCCGGAGCGCCGCCGGCCCTTGGGGTGGTTCCGGCGGCAGGTGTTCCCGGCTCACCCGCTGAGTAGGATGGCGCGTTGCCGTAGGTTGCGCGGTCTGCTGCCGGCTGGGCTGTGTTCGACGGCGTCATGTTTGAGGGTGCTGCGTTCGACGGCGTCATGTCGTTGTCCGTTTCCGGCCGACGGTCGGGCCCCGGAGTGTATTGTCCTGCGCTCATGCTCATCCCCTTTCCCAGAATGCTAAGCATGCTTATTGTTCAACCATAGACGCACTGCTGGGACAGCACAACGACCGGCGGGGCGGCGCCGTGAGTTGCGGCCGTAAGCTGCTGCATTTGGGGCAGGCTGCAGGGAAGACCGCGGAGGGGCCCTCCATGAGGACCCCTCCGTTGATTGCTGACTTTTGCGCGGGCAGGTGCCCGGACGTCAGACCCTCTCCCTGCTCCGTTGGGTCTTGTCCCCGTCGGCGGAGGGGGTGCGCGGCGCAGGGGTCCTGCGCCAGTTGGGGAAGGCCCAGAACGTGAAATTCTGTGCCTTGACCGGCTCCTCCGGAGGTTCCGCAGGGGTTTCCGGTTCCGCTTCAGGCCGGCGCGTGGCTTCTTTCTTCGCGCCCCACCCGAAGTCCTTGCTCGATGCGTAGCACATCACAGACCTCCTTATGGTGACTGCCCTTTAATCGTCCTCCTGCCGGGCGTGGGAGTCGAGAGAGCAGCGCAGGAAGCTGTCAGTCGCCGCTGGACACCACGTCCTCCGCCTCCTGCGGGCGGTGGAACTCGCAGGGCCCTTGATGGCGGAGGGGGAGGAGGCAGGTCCGGCCCGTGGGCAGGTGGACCAGTCCGCACCTGCCGGCCAAGGCCACGTCCTCCCTGACGTTGGCGTTGCTCAAGTCCGGCCGTTCGTCGTCGACGGTCTCGGTGGGCCCGGCGCTCGCCGCAGCCTGTTCAGCGTTCATGGTGGCAACTCCTGGTCGGGGGAGGACGGATGCAGGTGCAGAAACGTGCATTTCCAGTTTGCGCGGCCACGGTTACCAGCGGGTTAAGACGGCGTTAGATCCAGGTCAACAGCCTCGGGGGGCCGCCTAACAGGCCGGCTTTCCTAGAAGCCCAGCTGACGCGCCACCTGCAGGAGGAGGGTTTCCGACCCCATAGGCCCCACCAGTTGGATGCCCATGGGAAGCCCGCTGCCGGCGGTTCCTCCCGTCCAGTGCACGGGAAGGGTGATGGCCGGCAGTCCGCACACGTTCACCATGGAGGACCATGGCGCGTATTCGCACTGTTTCCGGTAGTCGCCGTCGGCATCCCCGGGCCACTCGGCGGCCGGCCAGCGGTCGCTTCCATGGGCCGTCCCGGTGAACCAGCCCACCGGCCGCGGAGTCTGTGCCAGCGTGGGCATCAGCATCATGTCCCACTGCCCGTACTGTGCCAGGGTGTCGTGCTGGAACTGCCGCAGGAAGGCCAGCGCCTCGGCGAGCTTGGCCGGGCTGCGCTGCTGGGCCCGCCGCCGGAAGGTCCTGGTGAGGGGTGCCAGCAGCGCCTCCCGCGTGGGGCTGATCCTGGTGGTACCCACCCCCGCGGTCCAGGCCGTGGTGAAGGCATCTGGATAGCGGTTGTCGTAGCGGATGTCGGCATCACCAAGAGCATGGCCGGCCTGCTCCAGGAGGGCAACGCCCGCGCGCAGCGCGTCCAGGGCCTCCTGCTCCAGGGTGAAGGGGAAAGTGCTCGACCACGGGCTGTCCAGCGTGACACCAATCCTTACCCGCGGTGGCTCCTGATGCAGCGCCTGGAGGTAGGCGTGCCCCGGGGCCAGGACGTCCATCATCAGTGCCGTGTCCCCTGAACTCCGGGCGAGGGGCCCGGGCACCACCAGCCGGGCGGGGTCGCCCGCGCTTTCCCCGGCCGTTACGAGGCCCCGTCCCGGCTTCAACCCCACCAGGCCGCACGCGGCCGCCGGAATCCTGACTGACCCGCCGCCGTCGGTCCCCGGGGCGAAAGGCAGCAGCCCTGCCGCCACCGCAGCGGCGCTGCCGCCGGAGGAGCCTCCCGAGCTCCGGCTGGGTGCTCGGGGATTGCGCGACGGCGGTGCGATGCGGTTTTCGCTGTACGCGGTCAGTCCAAATTCGGGCACCTGCGTTTTGCCCAGGACGGTCACGCCGGCATCCCTAAAGAGTGCCACCAGCGGGCTGTCGACGGGGGCAGGTTTGTGCTCCAGTGCGGCGCTGCCGTGCGTGGTCACCACGCCCGCGACGTCGGTAAGGTCCTTAAAGGCAATCGGCATGCCGTGCAGTGTGGGCAGGTCCGCGGCGACTGTCCGCGAGTGCCGGATGTCCGCTGCACGGGCCTCCTCCAGGGCCTGGTCCGCAGTCGCGGTGATGAAGGCGCCCAGGAGGGGGTTCTGCTGCTCAATCCGTGCCAGGAAATGCTCGGCTGCCTCCACCGCGGACACCGTTCCGCTCCGCAGGAGATCCCGCAGGTCCAGGGCCGGGAGTTCGTGGAGTTCAGCCATGCAATCGCGCCACCGTTCGTCGTCCGGCAGCCGGTTCCATGTTGCGGCCGGGGAGTGGCAGTGCCCCGGTGAGGGTGGCGATCTGTCGGGACATGGAAACCTCCTTGGGTTCCTCCAGCCTAACCCGCGGCTTTTCCGGCTTCTTCAAGGCGGCAAGGGGCAGAAGGGCTAGGCTTAAAGCGAACTCTGATCCGCCAAGACAGGACTCCGATGAGCGATTTCGATACCGTCCCCGTCCACGACGTCCCCGCTGACGCAGTGATCCTGGATGTCCGGGAGGACTACGAGTGGGTTGCCGGTCACGCCGACGGCGCACTCCACATCCCCATGGACCAGATCCCGGCCCGGCTCGGCGAACTCGACCCGGATGAGGACCTCTATGTCATTTGCCGCACGGGCGGGCGGTCCTTCCGCGTTGCCCAATGGCTTACCGGCCAGGGTTACACCGCCATCAACGTCTCCGGCGGCATGGACCAGTGGCTGGAATCCGGCAAGCCCCTGGTCTCGGACAACGGACTTAAGCCGCTGGTCCTTTAGTGCCCGGCAGTCCCCGAACTTACTCCTTCCTGGGACCGGAGGGCACCTTCACCGAGGCGGCCCTCCTGCAGGTGGCTGATGCACCCCAGGCCGTCAGGGTCCCGGCCTCCAACGTCAATGCCGCCCTTGACAGGGTGCGCGACGGGTCAGCGGACGGTGCCATGGTCCCCATCGAGAACTCGGTGGAGGGCGGAGTCACTGCCACCCTGGACGCGATCGCCTCCGGCCAGGAACTGCGCATCCTCCGCGAGGTCCTGGTTCCCATCAGCTTTGTCCTGGTGTCCCGGCCCGGAGTAGGAGTGGAAGACGTGCGGCAGGTGTCCACCCACGGCCATGCCTGGGCCCAGTGCCGGTTGTGGGTGGAGAAGCATATACCTGAAGCGGAATATATGCCCGGCTCATCAACAGCTGCAGCGGCACTCGGACTGCTGGAGCGGGACTGCACCTACGACGCCGCAATCTGCGCCCCGCTCGTTGCCCGGGAGCACCCGGAGCTGTCCGTGCTGGGAGAGGACATCGGCGACAACCCCGGTGCCGTGACGCGCTTCATCCTGGTCAGCCGGCCCGGTGCACTGCCGGCGCCTACCGGAGCAGACAAGACGACCCTTGTGGTCCCGCTTCCGGAGGACCGTCCGGGCGCTTTGATGGAGATCCTGGACCAGTTCGCCAGCCGGGGCGTCAACCTCAGCCGGATTGAATCCCGGCCCACCGGGCAGTACCTGGGCCACTACTTCTTCAGCATTGACGCGGACGGCCATGCCTGCGAAGCGAGGGTGGCGGATGCGCTCGCCGGGCTGCACCGCATCAGCCCGGGAACCCGCTTCCTGGGCTCGTACCCCAGGGCTGACGGGCAGGCCACGCCGGTGGCGGCGCACACCTCCGATGCAGCCTTCTCGGCGGCGCACACCTGGGTCCAATCCATACTTGCCGCGGAATCCGTCGCAGGTGAAAGCGGTTCCGAGGCTTCGCGCACAGCGTAGGCGAATGCCTCTGGAGGTACTTCCGCGGGCTGTGGACAATGCGTATGCTTGCTTGATCCACATGGGGTATGGCCCCTGATGAAGGGAGCGGGTCATGACCAGCAGCAATGACAACGACGGCCAGGGGATGATCGTCAACCCCAAGCCGACGGCGGACAACCAGGATTGGGACGGGGACGACGCGGACCGCGCCGACCGCCTGCGCTTCGAGGAGGAGCAGGCCATGATCCGCGAGCAATCCGAAGCCCACGCCGCTGCCAAAGAAGCCCATGCCGCTGCCAAGCAGGCCGCTGACGCGGAGAAAGAGTCCGGGGCCTGAGCTGGATCCCGGCGCTGCGTAATGCCGGCATTCCACCCGGCGCTGCATTTACCCCTTATTAGCGCGCGGTTGCGCCGGTGGCCTGTACCTGCCCTTTCACCCGGATCAGGAGCGACCGGGGCTCCACCTGAACCGTAAGCTGTGTCGCTTCCCCTGATGTGTCGCCGTCGAGCTGTGTGGGCATGGGCTCGGGGCACTTGATGACCACCCTGGTTGACCGGTACACGGTCATGACGGGCAGCTTTCCGCTGTGCTTGAACATGATTTTCACGTACATCAGGAGCCAGCCAAGGGCGCTGCGCGGGCTCATCACCACTACGTCCAGCATGCCGTCGTCGATCATGGCCTGCGGGATGAAATCGATGCCGCCCGGTACCAGACCACAGTTGGCGAACAGCACGCTGCGGATGTTCCGGATCTGCTCGGGGCTCCCGTCCAGGGCGATGGATACCCTCTTCCGCCGGCCGGGGAGGTGCCGCACACCGGCCTCCGTGTAGGCCAGCCAGCCCACCGCCTTCTTCAGTCCTGCGTTGGTGTCGGCCAGGACCTCCGCATCCATGCCGATGCCTGCGATGACCAGGAACACGTGCTCGGAGTAATGCCCGGTCCGCGAGTTCTCAATGGCCATGCGGGCAGTGTCGATATAGCGCTGGCGGCCGAAAAGCGCTGTCTGGACGTTGCCGTGGAGGTCGTTCACGTCCAGGTCCACGTTGCGGGCCAACAGGTTGCCGGTGCCCAGCGGAATCAGGCCCATGGCAACGTTGGTGCGTGCGAGGGCCTCAGCCACCACGCGTACCGTGCCGTCCCCGCCGCCCACCAGGACGACGTCGGGCTTTCCTGCCAGTGCCGCCTGCATCTGGGAGAATCCCGGGTCCTCCGCCCTCGTTTCGAAGAAGACGGGCTCGTCCCACCCGGCGGCAAGGCAGGCCCTGTGAATCATTTCCCGGGCTTCGCCAGCCCTGGCCTTGATGGGGTTCAGGACTACTGCCACGCGCTGCTGCGCCAGCCCGGAGTCATAAGCTTCGCCGGCCACGGTACTGCGAACGTGCAGGGCCTTGAGGCGCCGCACCCCCCACCAGCTGGAGGTGGCGAAGGCAAGCGCCACCGCAATCAGCAGGTAGAGAATCCAGTCGCTCATGGTGTTTCAACAGTAGCCCGGCGCGCGGCGGGAGGGGGCACGGAGCCGGCCGCCCGCCGTCGTGCAGTGAATTGGATACCCTTGTCTGGTGATCGACGTAAAAGACCTCAGCGAAAACCCGGACAAGTACCGTGCCAGCCAGCGTGCCCGTGGCGCGGACGAATCAGTGGTGGACGCGATCATCTCCGCGAATTCCGCCCGCCGCGAGGACCTGCTCCGCTTCGAGAACCTCCGCGCCGAGCAGAACGTGTTCGGCAAGAAGGTGGCCAAGGCCAAGGGCGAGGAGAGGCAGGCCCTGCTGGCCGAGGTCAAGGAGCTGGCCAACTCCGTCAAGGCCGCCTCCGCCGAGGCCGATGCCGCCCAGACCAAGCAGGAAGAACTGCTGCGCACCATCCCCAACCTCGTTGAGGACGGCGTTCCCGAGGGCGGCGAGGACGACTACGTGGTGGTCAAGACCGTCGGCACGCCGCGCGAATTCCCTGACTTTGAACCGCGCGACCACCTGGAGATCGGCGAGCTGCTTGGCGCGATCGACATGGAACGCGGCGCCAAGGTTTCCGGCGCCCGCTTCTACTTCCTCAAGGGCGTTGGAGCGCGGCTGGAGATGGCGCTGCTGCAGATGGCCATGGACCAGGCCATCGAGGCCGGCTTCGTCCCGATGATCACGCCCACCCTGGTGCGTCCGGAAACAATGCAGGGCACGGGCTTCGACGTGAAGCACGACGCCGAGATCTACCGTCTCGCCGAAGACGACCTTTACCTGGTGGGCACCTCAGAGGTGGCACTCGCCGGCTACCACGCGGACGAGATCCTCGACTTCTCCGCCGGTCCCATCCGCTACGCAGGCCAGAGCTCCTGCTACCGCCGCGAGGCCGGGTCGCACGGCAAGGACACCCGGGGCATCATCCGCGTGCACCAGTTCAACAAGGTGGAGATGTTCATCTACACCACCGTTGAAGAGGCTGCCGCCGAACACCAGAGGCTCCTTGCCTGGGAAGAGGAGATGCTGGCCAAGTGCGAACTGCCCTACCGGGTGATCGACACCGCGGCCGGCGACCTGGGCATGTCCGCTGCCCGCAAGTACGACTGCGAAGCCTGGGTCCCTACCCAGGGCGCGTACCGCGAGCTGACCTCCACCTCCAACTGCACCACGTTCCAGGCACGCCGGCTGAACATCCGTGAACGCATCGTCAATGCGGAGGGCGTTGCAAAGGGCACCCGCGCCGTGGCCACCCTGAACGGCACCCTGGCCACCACCCGCTGGATCGTGGCCCTGCTGGAGCACCACCAGAACGCGGACGGCTCGGTCAACGTGCCTAAGGCACTCCAGAAGTACCTGGGCGGCCTCGAGGTGCTGCCGGTCCTGTAGGGCGGTCTCTTCTTCGCGGTGCACCCGCAACTGGACGGTGCACCCTTGAGCGGACAGTGCACCGCCGAGTTCGGGGGTGCACTGTCCGTTAGCGGGTGCCCGGTTGCCTGCTCCGGCTGCTTGGCAGCCCTGCCTGCCGGAGGCATGCTGCAAAGCGGACAGGGTTCGACGCCGTTGCCCAGTCCCACCTGACAACCCGGAAACCTGCCGCCCGAAGCCTGTCCTCGCGTTTCTTTTCCGCCAGCACGGCCTGGCGGGCTGTTCGAGTGCCCAGATATTCATCATTGAGGTATTTGGCGTCGCCGTCGAACTCGCCAATGAGCCGGTACTTGGGCCAGAAGAAGTCGGTCCGGGCGAGCAGTGAACCTTCCTGCAGGAACTTTGCCTGGAGCATGGGGGCCGGAAAGCCGAGCAGATGCATCTGGGCGCGGCTGAGCGATTCACCAGCCGACTCTGACAGCGGCGATGCGAAGTCGAGCACCTGTGCCACCCAGTTCCGACGGGCCGCTGATTCGAGCGTGAAGGCCGTTCTCAACAGTTCGTCCTTGCCAAGTGGGGGCCCGGATACTCGCCGACTGCTGATCGCATGATCCGCCAACACCACTCCTGCCGCGAAGTCCTCCGTCGCAATGACGCCAGTGACTGTTTCCGCAAGAGGGGTTACCAGCAGCCCTCCTCGTTGGACTGCTGCTGCGTTCGCGAAATGCCGGTGGATGCCGTAGGCGGTGATGTGTTCGATTCCTGTTTGTCCGGACCTGTCACGTGCCGCGGACGTTGTTGGTTTCCTGCGGCCCGTGTGGCCTCTGGTTGCCCCGGAGAGGTGGATGTATGCAGGCACGGCGAGAAGTTCCAGGTCCCATATGACAGCGGCCGTGTGCAGGCAGAATGTCGATTGCGGGAGCTCCAGATCTACCGCGCGGACGGTCTGGACGTATCTTTCCCATGGCGGCAATGACACCCATGCACGTTTCTCGGCATAAACACCTTTGCGGACACGGACAAGTTCACCCTGCGCGTAGCGTCTACTGAGTGAACGGGCGTCCCCCGTGGTGCGGCGGAGGTCCTGCGCGGAGATCAGGTGCATGCCCTTATCGTCACCGGCCAATGAGTGGCCGTTGAAGGGGCCGGTTGGTGCATGTGGACAACTAGGCAGCTCATATTCGCACCGGCTGATGGACGTTGCACCGGCGCGTTCGGGGGTGTGGTGTCCGCGGGCGGGTGCGTACCGCAGATGACGGCGCTTCCGCGAGTGGCCGCACGCAGCCGCACGCAGCCGCGCGCATGTGGAAACCCGCCGAGTTAACCAACAGTTCAGTGAACCTGTGGTCCCCGTCCTAGCGCGTGTCAGTTACGTCTGGTTCACTATGTGGATGACAACGCTGACTGAAACCTCAGTCGCCGGCAACGATGACCGGCGAGAGAACAACGAGAACAACGCCCTGAACAACATCGAGTTCACCGCTATCGACCAGAAGTTCATGGTCGCGCTGGACGTGGACGGCACACTGGTGAACCATGACGGCCACATGTCCCCGGGTGTCCGGGAGGCCGCCCAGGCAGTGGTGGCCGCCGGGCACGAGGTGATGATCGCCACGGGCCGCTCCTTGAATGCCACGCTTCCCATTATCGAAAAGATCGGGATCGAGCGCGGATATGCGGTTTGCTGCAATGGCGGCGTGACCCTCCGGCTCCACCCCGAACTGGAGAATGGCTACGAGGTGATCCACAAGGCCACCTTTGATCCGGCCCCGGCCCTGCGCGCCCTGCGTGAACGCCTCCCGTCCGCCAAGTATGCGCTGGAGGACGCCGACGGCAACTTCCTGTCCACCGAGCGGTTCCAGGACGCCAGCTTCGGCGTCGAGGCGGTGGGCGTGGACTTCCACACCATGCTGGAGTCCACTGCCGTCCGCGTAGTGGTGTTCAGCACCGAGAACACGCCCGAGGAGTTCACCGAGGCCATCAACCACGTGGGCCTTGCGGGAGTTACCTACTCCGTGGGCTGGACCGCGTGGCTGGACATCGCGGCCGCAGGCGTGACCAAGGCCAGCGCCCTGGAAAACCTCCGGGTCCGGCTCGGCTTCGAAGAGCACCTCACCGTTGCCGTGGGTGATGGCCGGAACGACATCGAGATGCTCACATGGGCCGGCCGCGGGGTGGCCATGGGTCAGGCCCCGGCGGAGGTGGTGGCCGCAGCGGATGAGGTCACCCACTCAGTGCACGACGACGGCGCCGCCCACGTGCTGCGAAGCCTCCTCTGAGTCGCCCGGCGACGAGGCCCGCTGCCGCGATTCCGGTCCCGGCCCCGGGCCAAGGCAGAATAGGGGCATGACCCTTACGACGTTCGCCCTCGTCCGCCATGGCCAGACCGACTGGAATGCCGAGCGCCGGCTGCAGGGGGCAACCGACATCCCCCTCAACGACGTTGGACGTGGCCAGGCGCGTGAGGCCGTCGCCGTCCTTGCCCCGTACGAGTGGGACGCCATCGTTTCCTCGCCGTTGAGCCGCGCCGCCGAAACAGCGGACCTCATTGCCGAAGGGCTCGGGCTGACAGTATCCCGGCGCGTCCCGGAACTCACGGAGCGCAGCTTCGGCCCGGCCGAAGGAATGCAGGCCGGACCGGAGCTGGACGCCCTGCGGGTACCCGGCGGATTCAAGGGCGCCGAAAGCGAAGACGAGGCCGCAGACCGCGGAATCGCCGCACTTGAAGCCCTGGCGGAGGAGTTTCGCGGGCAACGGCTCCTGGTGGTCACCCACGGAACCCTGCTGCGTGTCACGCTCAGCCGCGCCATCGGCCAGACCCTGGCCAGCGTGGACAACGCCGTACTGAACCTGGCGCACCACCACGCGATCGACGGGTGGAAGCTGGAGTACTTCAACGGCGAGCCCGTGATGGCGGCAACCGGCAGCTAAGGGTCCAAGGGCCCCAAAAACAGATTGCGACGGCTGCCCCCGGCGGGGGGGCGGTCAGCCCACCGCCAGGACCAGCGCCAGCAACCGGGCAGCCGCGGGCCGGGCGGCATGTTCCTCATTCCACTGGGCCCGCGCGACGGCCTTGCTGACGGCCTGCGTGGTGATGCCCAGTTCCTGCGCCACCGCTTTCTGCTGGCCGCGGACTCCAGGTGTCAGCAGGTCCAGTACCCGCCATTCTGCCCCGGAGCGGTCCCGCACGATGTGGCCCAGCAGCCGGAGGATAGCCTCGGCATCGTGGGCAACATCGGCCAACGGTCCCTCCACCGCAACCGGTACCCGCTCCTTGCTGTTGCGGAGCCGGTCCACCGCCCGGCGGGCGTAGACCAGGCCGTGGCCGGATGCGTCCTTGATCTGGTTGGGCAGCGGTTCATCCACCGGCCCGGCCCCGATACCCACGTACCAATGCCCGCTGCGGAGCGCGATCAGGGCGGCATCCACCGCCTGGTGCGGGCAGTCGACAATCCCCTGGACCTCGTCCTCGACGGACCTGTCAAAATCCAGGCGCGCGGGGATGTGCCGCAGTGCCTTGAGCAGCTGCGGAACCTGGTCGCCGTCGCGCCGGCTGTCCGTCTGGTTGATGGTGAGGGTGAACATTCTGGGTCCACACTACCCGGAAGTAGGAACTGCGAAACGGCCTGTTTCGCGCGCAGGCGCCTCGCCGGGCACTGGCGGAAATGACGAGGGGCCCGCATCACGTTCGATGCGGGCCCCAGCCAAAACCAGCGGAGCGGAAGGCCGGTGCAGGCCTACTGCGCCGCGGAAGCGGACGCGCCTACCCCGGTCGCCGGGAACCTGTCCCACGCGCGGTGCGCGGCAAGGAGTCCGGAGACCTCGGCGGTGACTTCGGCCGCGCTGTCCCCGGCAGCGATGCCAACCGTTTCCTGCCGGATGCCGATCGCCTCGAGGACGGCAGAGCCGGAGCCCCACACGCCAATGGCCTTGGCGTGGCGGTACGCCTCGGACAGCATGAGCGCGACGCGCGGATCCGGGGTGTCAACAGGCTCCCCGGCCTTGGCGTCGCGCCCGGCGGTGGCGTCAGGCGCGGACTGTTTGCCTCCGGCGACGATCAGCGCGTCGAACTCGGTGGACCGCGCCGTAAGGAAGGTCCGCTGCACCGTCACCGAAAGCCCGTCGGAGGAAAGCACGCCCCCTGTTGGTGCGATGACCAGCGGGACCATGCCTTCGCCGTCGAGCGCCTTGCGGGCCGCCTCCACCTGGGCCAGGTCGCTGGAGGAATCGGCAAGGATGCCCACCACGCGGCCGGCAACCGGCCACGTTTCGCCCACCTGGGACACAGCCGGGCTTGGTTCCCGGTCCGGGACCTGCTCCGTCGCATCGGGGGCCGGCATTCCCAGGCCCGCGGCGACGGCGGCGCAAAGCCCGGCATCGATGTTGGCCAAGGCCTGCAGCTGGCGTTCGCGGACGGCGGTCTCGAAGCACTTGCCGAGCTCGAACGTGTACGCCTGGATCACGTGGTCCTGCTCCACCGCGCTCAGGCTCCGGAAGAACAGCCGGGCCTGGCTGTAGTGGTCATCGAAGGAGGCCGGGTTGCGCCTTTCCTTGATGGACTCCGCAACCGCCTCGGGCACGTCCACGAACGCGCCCATGTCCTGGCCGGCCAGGAACGGGCACCCGCCGTCCAGGGAGTTGGGCCGGTACGGTGCAACACCGGCATGGACTGCCGTCTGGTGCATGCCATCGCGCAGCATGTCGTTGACCGGAGCATGCGGCCGGTTGATCGGGATCTGCGCGAAGTTGGGCCCGCCCAGCCGCGAGATTTGCGTGTCCAGGTAGGAAAACAGGCGCACCTGCAGCAGGGGATCGTTGGTGACGTCGATGCCCGGCACCAAGTGGCCGGGGTGGAAGGCCACCTGCTCCGTCTCGGCGAAGAAATTGGTGGGGTTCGCGTTGAGGGTCATGAGTCCGATGGGCTGCACCGGCGCGAGTTCCTCGGGGACAAACTTGGTGGGGTCCAGGAGATCGATGCCCTGGAACATCTGGTCTTCGGTATCCGGGAAGGTCTGGATGCCCAGTTCCCACTCCGGGAAGGCCCCCGCCTCGATGGCGTCAGCAAGGTCGCGCCGGTGGAAGTCCGGGTCCATGCCGTTGATGATCTGGGCTTCCTCCCAGACCAGGGAGTGCACGCCCTGCTTGGGCTTCCAGTGGAACTTCACCAGCGTGGTGTCCCCGGCGGCATTGCTGAGCCGGAAGGTGTGGACGCCAAAGCCTTCCATGGTCCGGTAGGACCGGGGGATGCCGCGGTCGGACATGTTCCACAGGGTGTGGGCCTGTGCCTCGGTGTGGAGCGACACAAAGTCCCAGAAGGTGTCGTGGGCGCTCTGGGCCTGCGGAATCTCGCGGTCCGGGTGGGGCTTGGCCGCGTGCACCACATCCGGGAACTTGATGCCGTCCTGGATGAAGAACACAGGGATGTTGTTTCCCACCAGGTCGTAGGTGCCCTCATCCGTGTAGAACTTCGTGGAGAACCCGCGGGTGTCCCTGACTGCGTCCGCAGAGCCCCGCGAGCCAAGCACGGTGGAAAACCGGACAAACACCGGCG
Source organism: Arthrobacter sp. FW306-07-I (assembly GCF_021800405.1). Taxonomy (NCBI): domain Bacteria; kingdom Bacillati; phylum Actinomycetota; class Actinomycetes; order Micrococcales; family Micrococcaceae; genus Arthrobacter; species Arthrobacter sp. FW306-07-I. The sequence goes on from NZ_CP084550.1 coordinate 194,881, forward strand.
TCTCGACGTCCGGGGCGAGGAAGCCGGCGCGGGTGACCTTCGAAGCCGTCCCGTACGAACGGAACACGCCGTGCGCCCCGGCGCCCCGTGCATGGACAACACGCTCCGGGATCCGCTCATGGTCGAAATGGGTGATCTTTTCACGCAGATGATGGTCCTGCAGCAGAATGGGGCCGCGCGCACCGGCCTTGAGGGAATGATCCGTGTCCGGCAGCCGCAGCCCTTGGGCTGTGGTCAGGTATTGGCCCGACTGGGCGCGTGCGGTGGCTGGGGCACCGGTCGGGCTGCCGGTTGGGGACACGGCTTCGGGACCCCGTTGGTCCGGTTTCGGCGGCAACGGCTCCCGCGGGGTGGTGGGCTCTTCAAGCGCCGGAGGTTCACTGGACGGAACTCCGGGAATTACAACGTCGTCTTCGGCTGGCATGTTTCGATCTCCCCGCATTCGATGGTCCCAGCCCCGCCGCAGCGGAAGCTAAGCTTGCTTACTACCCTACAGGTGGCCAGGGGCAGCAAGACAAGGTTCGACGGCGGGGGTTGCCTGCCTGCCCCTTCATCTGTTGCGATGGGGGAACGGCCGCCTGCAGCGGCACACCCGAGGTGAGGATGGTTATGGCCGGCAGCGCAGGGCACGATGTAAAGCCGCAGGACGAGACGCAGCAGGAGGACCTTCCGCAGGAGGAACTGGACCTCGTCGACAAGTGGTGGCGGGCGGCCAACTACCTTTCGGTGGGGCAGATCTACCTCCGCTCCAACCCACTGCTGCGCGAGCCGCTGCAGGCAGAGGACACCAAATCCCGCCTGCTGGGCCACTGGGGCACCACTCCCGGGCTGAACTTTGTCTACGCGCACCTGAACCGCGTGATCCGCCGCGACAACCTCGAGATGCTCTTTGTTGCCGGTCCCGGCCATGGCGGCCCCGCCGTCGTCGCCAATGCCTGGTTGGAGGGAACGTACTCCGAAATCTATGCGCACGTGGGCAATGACGAGGCGGGCCTTCATGAGCTGTTCCGCCAGTTCTCCTACCCCGGCGGCATCCCCAGCCATGCGGCCCCCGAAAGCCCCGGCTCCATCAGCGAGGGCGGCGAGCTCGGGTACTCCCTGGCCCACGCCTACGGATCGGTGTTCGACAACCCCCAGCTGGTGACCGCCGTCGTGATCGGCGACGGCGAGGCCGAAACCGGGCCGCTCGCCGCCAGCTGGCACTCGCACAACTTCCTGGACCCGGCGGCGGACGGCGCGGTCCTGCCCATCCTGCACCTCAACGGCTACAAGATCGCCAACCCCACTGTCCTGGCACGGATGCCGCAGGACCAGCTGGAGCAACTGCTGCGCGGCTACGGCCATGAGCCGTACTTCGTGAACGTCGCGGACCCGGACAACACAGAGCAGGCACACCGTGATTTCGCCGCCGTGCTGGACCGCTGCCTGGCCGGGATCAAGGCCATCCAGGACGCCCACCGCCAGGATCCGGCCGCCGAAAAGGCGGGGGAGGGCGGGCACCGCTGGCCCCTGATCGTCCTGCGTTCCCCCAAGGGCTGGACCGGGCCCCGCACCGTGGACGGGCTGCAGGTGGAAGGCACTTGGCGCGCCCACCAGGTGCCGCTGTCCGAGGTCCGCACCAACGGCGAGCACCTGAAGCAGTTGGAGGAGTGGCTGGAGTCCTACCGGCCGGATGAACTGTTCGACGGCGACGGCCGCCTCCGGCCCGACGTCGCCGAAGGCGCGCCCACGGGTGACTTCCGCATGAGTGCCACGCCCCATGCCAACGGCGGCGTGTTGCGGCGCGCGCTGAAACTGCCCGCGTACCAGGACCACGCCGTCGAGGTCCCCACTGCCGGCGTCGAGCGCGTCAGCCCCATGGTGACGCTCGGTTCCTGGATGCGGGACGTCATCGCCCAGAACATGGAGAACTTCAGGCTGTTCGGCCCGGATGAGACGGCGTCCAACCGGCTGCAGAACGTCTACGAGGTTACCGACAAGGTGTGGCAGTACCGGATTGACGACGTCGACGAGCACCTTGCGCGCTCCGGCCGGGTCCTGGAGGTACTGAGCGAGCACCTGTGCCAAGGCTGGCTGGAGGGCTACCTGCTGACCGGGCGGCACGGGGTGTTCAACTGCTACGAAGCGTTCGTGCACATCGTGGACTCCATGTTCAACCAGCACGCCAAGTGGCTGAAGGTATCCCGCGCACTGCCCTGGCGCCAGCCGGTGCCGTCGCTGAACTACCTGCTGTCCTCCCACGTGTGGCAGCAGGACCACAATGGGTTCTCGCACCAGGACCCGGGGTTCATCGACCACGCCGTGAACAAGAAGGCGGAGGTCATCCGGGTCTACCTGCCGCCGGATGCCAACACCTTGCTTTCGGTGATGGAGCACTGCCTTGCGTCCACGGACTACGTGAACATCGTGGTCAGCGGCAAGCAGCCCTCGCCCACTTGGCTTGGCCCGGCTGACGCCGCCAACCATTGCCGCCGCGGCCTGGGGATCTGGACGTTCGCCGGTTCCGAGGTGCCCGGGGAGGAGCCCGACGTCGTCCTGGCCTGCGCCGGTGATGTCCCCACCGTGGAGACCGTGGCGGCCGCCGAACTGCTCCGCGAAGGTGCGCCTGGGCTCAAAGTCCGCGTGGTCAACGTGGTGGACCTGATGCGGCTGCAGGACGAGAGCGAGCACCCCCACGGCCTGCCCGCCCACGATTTCGACGGGATCTTCACGCCGGACAAGCCCGTCATCTTCGCGTACCACGGCTACCCGGCGCTGATCCACCGGCTGGCCTACAAGCGCACCAACCAGCAGGGCCTGCACGTGCACGGTTATAAGGAGGAGGGGACCACCACCACGCCGTTCGACATGGCCATGCTTAACGGAATCGACCGCTTCACCCTGGCCGTTGACGCGATCGACCGGGTGCCGGGGATGGCCGAGAAACACTCACTCCTGCGCCAGGACCTGCAGGACCGGAGGGCCCGTGCCCGCGAGCACACCCGCACCCACGGCGAGGACCCGGAGGAGATCCGGAACTGGAAGCTGGGCGGCTAGTTCTCCCCTCAGCAGGGCAGTTCGTCCAGGGTGCAGGACGGCAGGTGGATCCAGCCTTCGCTGCGGGCTGCGGCGGCGTGGGCGGCGTCCGGCAGGAGCGTACGACGGCGGGCCACGGCCCGGGCGGCAAGGGCGGCGATGACGGCGTCGAACAGGTCGTCCGAGGCTGCCAGCCTGTCCCGGTGACCTGACAGGTCCAGCCATGGTGCCTGCTCTTCCAGCGAAGCGAGCAGGACACCGAGGCGCTCGGCTTCGGGGATGCCGCGGCCCTTGTAGCCGCGGCCATTGAGGCCCCAGATCTTCAATGATGCCGCGGGGTACACCTCGGCGAGCCGGCCTGAGCCGTCGCGCGGCTGCGGGCCATGGAGCCCGGCGATCTTCGCCTGGATCACGGCGCAGCGCATGGCGGGATGCGCCAAGCGATCGGCGGACACGCTGAGCGGGATCAACCCCGTTTCCCGGGTGACGAAGCGGTCGGTGTCCCGGTAAGCCAGCAACCGCCGGCCGGCGATCCCGTCGTGTTCCAGGACCGGTGCGGCGTCGAAGTTCAGGTGCCCGGTCAGGAAGGGGATCAGTGCGTCCGGCCAGCCGACGGGACAGTCGACGCCGGTCATGTCACAGGTGCCGAACAGGTCCACAATCTCCTGGTCGTCCACGTCCAGAGCCAGGTGGGCGAGCCTGGCGGACGGCTGCGTGCCGGCCTCCGCGGCCTCCCTGGCCTCCGGGTGCCGGTCCCACTCGATCACGGCGACCGCCGTCTTCTTCGTTGCGGCGGCCAGATCCACACCGAGGGTCCTCATCGGCCTGTCAGACACGGCGGTAGTGGAGCGCGTCGTCCACCACGCCGGCTTCACCCAAGTCATCCCCGCGGGCAAAACCGGCCCACAATGAGCGCACTGCCCGCCCGGTCATATCCACTTTCGCCCAGTCGGCCCCGGCGATCAGTCCCACGCCGTCCCACGTCTTCTTGCTGCCGAGCAGCAGGGGCAGGTCCACGGTATGGGCGGCGCCAAAGATGTTGCCGGGCGCATGCCAGTCCAGGACATAGCGGTGCACTTTTCCGCCCGCCTTGGCATGCCGGCGCGCAAACTTCCGGGTTGCCCGACCGTACACGGTCTCGGTCACCAGCCAGTCGATGGCCCGGACGGCCGCGGGACCCACCACGGGAACTCCCGCCAAGCGCATCAGGCGCGGACTGCGGGGGAGGAACAATCGGGCCTCCTCCGAGGTATGTCCGATCAGGACTTCGATGGCAGGGGCAGTCCGGTTCCAGGCCGCCTCTATTTCGGACTCCTCGGGGAGCGGATCGTGGCCGTACTGGGTGCCGAACGGCATGGCCGCCAACATGCCGAACTTCTTGGCCACTTGCGTAACCTGTGCTTCGAGAGCCACCACATCCATGGCGGGCGTCTGCTCCGTGACGCCGTCGGCCGCGATGCCCATGGCGTGGTTCATCTTGGCCCGGCCCCGGGTAATGCCCAGCGGCGCGCTCTGGATGACGGCGCGCTGGAAAAGTGTGGGCGCCTCCGGCGTGGCCATCAGGTGGGCGATCGCATCGCCCCCGGCGGACTGGCCAAACGCGGTGACCCGGCCGGGATCGCCGCCGAAGGCAGCGATGTTCCGCTGCACCCAGCGGAATGCCTCGAGCTGGTCGAGGAGCCCCAGGTTGCCGGGACGCCCGGCAGGCGTCGCCAGGAACCCGAACAAGCCGAGCCGGTACGTCACCGAGACCACTATCACCCGGTTCTCGGCCACCAGCCGGGCGGGATCGAAGATCGCCAGGTCACCCGATCCCGTGGTGTAGGAGCCGCCGTGGATCCAGACCATGACGGGCAGCTTTTCGTCCCGAGAGAGATCGCCGGGCATGGTGATCGACAGGTTCTGGCAGTCCTCGCTGCCGGGAAGCTCGCCGTACTTGGTGCCCAGGACATCGTCCAGGAACGGGACCGGCGCCTGCGGGCAGGCGGGCGAGAGGGACGTGGCGGCGAATTCGGCGGTCCAGTCCGGCACTGGCGCCGGCGGCTGGAACCGTTGTGCCCTGGCGTAGGGGATACCGGTGGCACGAACAACCCTGTCGTCGCGCCATCCGCTGACGGGGCCGCAGGGCGGGTGGAACAGAAGCTGGGAGGTCAGCGCGGGCTCGGAACTCACAGCCCCACCATGCCACAACTTCCTGAAACAACGACGGCGGGTGTCCGGCTTCGAAAAGCCAGGCACCCGCCGTCGGACTGGTGTGAAGGGTGGGTGGGCCCACGCCGTCAGGGTTCCCTGACCGGGCGAAGCGAGGTTAGGGCCTCGGTGGGTGGGCCCACGCCGTCAGGGTTCCCTGACCGGGCGAAGCGAGGTTAGGGGGACGGTGGGGACTAGTGTCCGGTGGGCACGTAGCGCTTGATGGATGCTTCCAGTTCGGCTTCCGCGGCGGCGCGGTCGCCCCAGCCCTCGGCCTTGACCCACTTGCCCGGCTCGAGGTCCTTGTAACGGGTGAAGAAGTGCTCGATTTCCTTGATCAGGAACTCGTTGACGTCGCTGACTTCCTGGATGTGGTCAAAGCGGGCATCCACGGGGACGCAGAGGATCTTGGCGTCTCCGCCGCCGTCGTCCGTCATGTTGAAGACGCCGATGGGGCGGGACTCGACGATGACGCCGGGGTGCAGGTCGAAGTCCTGCAGGAGCACCAGTGCGTCCAGCGGATCGCCGTCCTCGCCGAGGGTGTTCTCGAAGTACCCGTAGTGCGTGGGGTACTGCATGGAGGTGAAGAGGACGCGGTCCAGGCGGACGCGGCCGGTCTCGTGGTCAACTTCGTACTTGACGCGCGATCCCTTGGGGATCTCGATGGTCACGTCGTGCTTCATGGGAATGCTCCTCGGCAATTGCAGGGGGTGCGCGGCACACTTGACGGGCCCACAAAAAGGAGTGTCGGTGCCGCCGACTACAATTGAGGATATAGCGAGAGGCCCTGGAATCAGGAACTTGTGGGGAAATTTCAGGACTTGAGGACCAGCACCAGCATGACCAAATCAACCGGCGGGGAACCGTTGCGCAGCCGTCGGTCCAGCCGCGGGGGAGGCCCGGGCCAAAGTCCGCGCAAGCCTTGGCCGCTGGCGCTGGCGGCCCTGATCCTGATCGTCCTTGCCATCCCGGGAGCACTGCTGGTGGCCCCGGGCTTCAAAGGCCCCGAGGCTCCCGCACCCGCCCCGGCGCCGCCCGCCTGGCAACAACCACCCGCCACGCTTTCCGCCCCCCAGGTGCTTGCCCCGCTCCAGCCCTCCGCCCCGGTGCCGGTGCCCTCAGCGGTGAGCGCCCAGGTGGACCCGGTGTTGAAGGCTGACGGCGGCGGAACCTTCACGGGCATGGTGCAGGACGCGCTCACGGGCCAGGTCCTCTTTGACCGCGGCGGCGAGGACGGCCGGGTGCCGGCGTCGAACCTTAAGCTGCTGACGGCGGTCACGGCGCTGCGAACTCTGGGTCCCGACCACCGGTTCAGCACAAAGGTGATTCAAGGCCCTGCCCCGGGACAGGTGGTGCTGGTGGGCGGCGGCGACGTCCTGCTGGGCGCCGGGGAGTCGAAGCCGGAACAGGCGATGGGCCGCGCCGGCCTCGCCACTCTTGCCGCAGCCACCGTGCAGGCGCTGCAGGCCACCGGCACCACGGGTGAGATCAAGGTGCTGGTGGATGACTCCCTCTTTACGGGACCCGCGCTGAACCCCAACTGGCAGTCCGGCGACGTGGAAGCCGGCGAAATCGCCCCGCTGTACTCGCTGGCCCTCAACTCCGCGCGCTTTGACCCCGCCGTCACCACCGGCCCCCGTCCGCAGGACTCCGCCATGGCCGCAGGCCAGGAATTTGCCGCCCGGCTCGGTGCGGCAGGTGCCGGTGCGGGGCTGACCGTGGCACCCGCCGTCGAACGTTCACCCGGAGGCTCCCAAGCCAACGCTGCCGTCCTCGCCGCCGCTGACTCCGCCACGGTGGCGGAGCAGGTGAACCTCATGCTGCAGGTCTCGGACAACTATCTGGCCGAGACCATGGGCCGGATGGCCGCGGTAGCCACTGGCCGGCCGGGCAGCAACGACGGCGCCACTGCGGTGGTTGCTGCCGAACTCGGAGCCGCGGGCTTGTCCTCGGACACCATGAAACTCGTGGATGTGTGCGGCCTGGCCATGGGCAACCAGGTTCCGGCCCGGCAGTTCACGGACGTGGTGCGCGCCATTACCACCGGTGCCGATGCCAGGCTTCGCGCCGCTTTGGACGGCTTCCCGGTTGGGGGCTTGTCCGGCACCCTGGACACCCGGTACGGGGACGCCACCACCTCCGGCGGCGCTGGGCTGGTGCGCGCCAAGACGGGGACCTTGAACACGGTGCTGGCGCTGAGCGGCTATGTGGTGGACGCTGACGGCAGGCTCCTGGTGTTCTCGTTCCTCGGCAACGGCCTGGTGCCAGGGGCGGCCGGCAACAAGGAAGCACTGGACCGGGCGGCCACGGCGCTTGCAGGCTGCGGCTGCCGCTAGCACTGTCCAGCGGCTGTTCAGCGGCTGTGGAAGTTCGCCGGTGAGCGAACTTAAGGACGATCCCCAGCCTGCTGTGTTCTGATGGGACTCATGGAGTCCACTGCGCGCGAGTCCGCATCGACGTTGTCCTCAGCTGCCCAGTCCAACGGGGCCCAATCCAATGGGGTCCAGTCCGACCAGGCGCAGGCCCTGATCAATTGGGACCTCGCTGCCTCCACCGCGGCGCGGCTGGCTCCGGCCGGCCCCGTGCTTGACGAAAAGGCCATCGGCGAGGCGGTGGACAGCCTGCGCCGCCTGGCGGACGCCTCTGTTTCGCACGTCCATGACATCACCGGGCTGGAGGCTGCACGCGACCTGCGTGACTCCTCCGTGCTGGTGGTGGACCGGGCATCGTGGGCCAAGGCCAACACCCAGAGTTTCGCGGTGATGCTCAAGCCTGCCATGCAGAAGATGCTGGACAGCCGGCGCGGGTCCCTGAGCCCCTCTGCAGCCAGCGTCAGTGGTGCCATCACCGGCAGCCAGCTGGGTGCGGTCCTGGCTTTCCTGTCCAGCAAGGTTTTGGGCCAGTACGATCCCTTCGCGGCGCTCGCGGAGAACTCCACGGCTCCCGCCGGCGGCCGGCTCCTGCTGGTGGCGCCGAACATCATCTCCGTGGAGCGCGAACTCAACGTCACTCCGGAGGACTTCCGGCTTTGGGTGTGCCTCCACGAGCAAACCCACCGCGTCCAGTTCGCCGCCGCGCCCTGGCTGCGCCACCATATGCTGGAGCAGATCGACAGCCTGAGCGGCCACCTCCTGGGCAACGTCGATTCCCTGATGGAGCGGGCCTCCGCTGCCGCCCGCTCCCTGAAGGACCGCTCTGCATCCGGGGACACGCCGCGCCGTGGTGCCATCCTTGACCTGTTGCAGGACCCCGAGGAAAAGGCCGCCATTTCGCACCTGACCGCGGTGATGAGCCTGCTGGAGGGCCACGCGAACGTGGTGATGGACGGCGTGGATGCCAGCATCGTTCCGTCGGTGAAGACCATCCGGCAGCGCTTCAACGACCGTGGCAAGGACCGCGGCATGGTGGAGAAATTCATCCGCAGCCTCCTGGGCCTGGACGCCAAGATGCGCCAGTACTCCGACGGCGCCCGGTTCGTCCGCGCCGTGGTGGATGTGGCTGGCATGGACGGATTCAACAAGGTCTGGGAGTCGGCGGACCACCTGCCCACCGAGCCCGAGATCCACGACGCCAAGCTGTGGCTTGAGCGGATGGGCCTCTGATTGCCTGACGCCAAGTTGCCTGAAGCGGCGCCCGCGCCTGCCGCCGTTCCCAGCGGACGACGCCGGCCCGGAAGGCTGGCGCCCGTCGTCGGCACTGCGCGCAAGATGCTGCAGGACGCCCTGGCGGACGCCGGTTATCCCCGCCACGTCCTGGTGGCCTGCAGCGGCGGCCCCGACTCCCTGGCGCTCGCCGCCGTCGCATCCTACTTCGCCCGCAGGGGCCACGTGAACGCACATCCGGTGACCGTGGGTGCCGTGGTGGTGGACCACCAGCTGCAGGATGGATCCGCTGACATCGCTGCCCGCACCGCCCAGGCACTGGAGGAGCTGGGCCTAGCGCCGGTGGAAGTCCGGACCGTCACCGTGGCCGGCACCGGCATGGGTCCGGAGGCCGCTGCGCGCGAGGCCCGTCACGCAGCCCTCGAAGCCGCCGCTGCGGAGCAGGGTGCGGAGGCAATCCTGCTGGGCCACACCCTTGACGACCAGGCCGAACAGGTACTCCTGGGCCTGGCCCGCGGCTCCGGCACCCGCTCGCTCGCCGGCATGCGGCCAGCCCGTGGCAGACTGCTGCGCCCCTTCCTGGGGCTCCGGCGCGCGGACACGGAGGAAATCTGCGCAGTGGAGGAGCTGGACCCCTGGCACGACCCCACCAACACCGATCCCGCGTTCGCCCGCTCGCGGACCCGCGTGGAGGTCCTCCCGCACCTTGAGGACAAACTCGGCCCCGGAGTGGCCGAATCCCTGGCCCGCACCGCCGCCATCCTGCAGCTGGACGCCGATTACCTGGAGGATGTGGCGGAAAGCACCTACGCCTCCCTGGTGGAGCAGGACAGCGACGGGCTGGGCCTGCCGGAGGAGGCCTTGCGCGCCCTGGCCCCTGCCATTAGGTTCCGGGTGATCGCCAAGGCAGCGGCCGACGTCGGCGGCCAACAGCCCAGTTACGAGCGCCTTTTGGCGGCGGAAGCGCTGCTGCGGCGGCAGGGTTCGGCCGGTCCGGTTGAGCTTCCGGGCGGCGTGAGTGTGTACCGCTTGTCGCTGGCGCAGCTGGAGGAATCGAAGGACGATGCGGGCACCGGCGCCGCGGGGGACGCCCCTTCCGTTCCCCGCGAACGCGCGCGCTGTGGGAAGCTAGTATTCCGGCCTCAAAAACCGCCCGCAAAATAGTCGCACCCCGCATCTAAACAGGAGCCATTGGTGGATTCAAACGACGTCCAGGCAGACCTCAAGCACGTTCTCTACACCAGGGAACAGATCCAGCAGCGCATCACCGAACTCGCAGCGCAGATCGACAAGGACTACGAAGGCCGCGAGATCCTCATTGTGGGCGTCCTCAAGGGCGCGGTGATGGTCATGGCGGACCTGGCGCGGGCACTGCACAGCCACATCTCCATGGACTGGATGGCCGTGTCCTCCTACGGCTCGGGAACCCAGTCCTCCGGCGTGGTGCGCATCCTGAAGGACCTGGACACTGACCTCATGGGCAAGGACGTGCTGATCGTCGAGGACATCATCGACTCCGGCCTCACCCTGTCCTGGCTCAAGACCAACCTGGAATCCCGCGGCACCGCCTCGGTGGAAATCTGCACCGCGTTCCGCAAGCCCACTGCCGCCAAGGTGGAGATCGACGTCAAGTACGTCGGCTATGACATCCCCAACGAGTTTGTGGTGGGCTACGGCCTGGACTACGCCGAGAAGTACCGCAACCTGGACTTCGTCGGCACCCTGGCCCCGCACGTCTACGAGTAACCCCAGGCCCTTCCGACGCCTTCGGTGCGCTGTCTGTCCCGCTACGCCCACAGGGAACTTTTGCTTTTCGCTATGCGTGATGTACTCCGGACGGTGTATAGCTAGAAGCTGACGCAGCACCATCACGTGCGCAGAGTACTCGCCGTGAAGCACTACCGGAAGGGACGGGGCCAGCCCCCGAACAGATGAAAGCTAAGAACTTCTTCAAAGGCCCGGGCATCTGGATCGTCGTTGTGGTCGGTCTGCTCCTTGTGGCTTTTGCAACGCTCGCCCCCGGCGGTGCGGCCCGGATCGACACGGACAAGGGCCTGGAACTGCTCTCCAGCAACAAGGTGGAGCAGGCCAAGATCTTCGACGGCGAGAACCGCGTTGACCTCACGCTGAAGGACAACCTGCAGGTGGACGGGCAGGACAAAGGCAAGAGCGTCCAGTTCTTCTTCGTGGATGCCCGCGCACAGGACGTGGTGAAGGCTGTCACCGACGCCAAGCCGGCCCAGGGTTTCACCGATCAGCCGATTGAAAGCAACTGGTTCTCCGGCCTGCTTTCCCTCCTGATCCCCGTCATCCTGCTGGGCGCACTCTTCTGGTTCCTCATGACCCGCATGCAGGGCGGCGGCTCCAAGATCATGCAGTTCGGCAAGTCCAAGGCCAAGATGGTCAGCAAAGACATGCCGCAGGTCACCTTCGCTGACGTTGCAGGTGCCGATGAGGCCGTGGAGGAACTCCAGGAGATCAAGGAATTCCTGCAGGAACCAGCCAAGTTCCAGGCCGTCGGCGCCAAGATCCCCAAGGGTGTGCTGCTCTACGGCCCGCCAGGTACCGGTAAGACCCTGCTGGCCCGCGCGGTTGCCGGTGAGGCAGGCGTACCCTTCTTCTCCATTTCCGGCTCTGACTTCGTGGAAATGTTCGTCGGCGTCGGTGCATCCCGTGTCCGCGACCTCTTCGAACAGGCCAAGGCCAACTCGCCCGCCATCATCTTCGTGGATGAGATCGACGCCGTCGGCCGGCACCGCGGCGCCGGCATCGGCGGCGGCAACGACGAACGCGAGCAGACGCTCAACCAGCTGCTGGTGGAGATGGACGGCTTCGACGTCAAGACCAACGTGATCCTCATTGCGGCCACCAACCGCCCCGACGTCCTGGACCCGGCCCTGCTGCGCCCCGGCCGCTTCGACCGCCAGGTGTCCGTGGAAGCGCCGGACCTGATCGGCCGCGACCAGATCCTGCAGGTGCACGCCAAGGGCAAGCCGATGGCACCCGGGGTGGACCTGAAGGGTGTGGCGAAGAAGACGCCCGGGTACACCGGCGCCGACCTCGCCAACGTCCTCAACGAGGCCGCTTTGCTCACCGCGCGTTCCAACGCCAACCTCATTGACGACCGCGCCCTGGATGAGGCCATTGACCGCGTCATGGCCGGCCCGCAGAAGCGCAGCCGCGTCATGAAGGAACACGAGCGCAAGATCACCGCCTACCACGAAGGCGGCCACGCCCTGGTGGCGGCGGCCCTCCGGAACTCCGCTCCGGTCACCAAGATCACCATCCTTCCCCGCGGCCGCGCCCTTGGTTACACCATGGTGGTCCCGGAAAACGACAAGTACTCCGTGACCCGCAACGAACTCCTGGACCAGATGGCCTACGCCATGGGTGGACGTGTCGCCGAGGAGATCGTGTTCCACGACCCCTCCACCGGTGCTTCCAATGACATCGAAAAGGCCACCGGCACCGCACGCAAGATGGTCACTGAATACGGCATGAGCGAACGCGTCGGTGCTGTCCGCCTGGGCCAGGGCGGCGGTGAACCGTTCCTGGGCCGCGATGCAGGCCACGAGCGCAACTACTCGGACCAGATCGCCTACGTGGTGGATGAGGAAGTGCGCCGCCTGATCGAGCAGGCCCACGACGAGGCCTACGAAATCCTTACCGAGAACCGCGACATCCTGGACCTGCTGGCCCTTGAGCTGTTGGAGCGGGAGACCCTCAACCAGGCCGAGATTGCCGACATCTTCCGCGACGTGCGCAAGCGCGACTTCCGCGAGGTGTGGCTGTCCAAGGAAACCCGCCCCGTCCTGGCAGGGCCGGTGGAGACCCGCCGGGAGCGGGCCGAGCGGGAAGCGCAGGAAGAAGCGAAGAAGGCCCGGCTGGACGAGCCGCTGGACGCCCAGCCCCCGCACCCGCAGGGCGTTCCGGAGGATGCACCCTTCAAGGGCGGAGTCACCGACTCGGGGCCCGACACCCTTCGCGGCTAAGCTTTCCCTGTGACTTCCTTCGACGACGACGACGTTCCCGCCTCCGCCGGATACCTGGCCCAGGACGGTTCCCACCATTCGACGAGCCACAAGGTGGACCGGCCACGGATCGAGGCGGCCGTCCGCGAAATCCTCCTTGCCATCGGCGAGGACCCGGACCGCGGCGGCCTCCTCGACACCCCCAAAAGGGTGGCGAAGGCGTATGCCGAGGTGTTCGCCGGGCTGCACCATGACCCCGCGGAAGTCCTGTCCACCACCTTCGACCTGGACCATGAGGAACTGGTCCTGGTCAAGGACATTCCGTTCTACTCCACCTGCGAGCACCACCTGGTGCCGTTCCACGGGGTGGCCCACGTTGGCTACATCCCCTCGCACGACGGCAGGGTCACCGGGCTGAGCAAGCTGGCCCGGCTGGTGGACATCTACGCACGGCGGCCGCAGGTGCAGGAGCGGCTCACCACAGAGATCGTCGAAGCGATGGTCCGCTACCTCAAGCCCCGCGGCGCCATCGTCGTTGTCGAATGCGAGCACATGTGCATGTCAATGCGCGGCATCCGCAAGCCCGGAGCGAAGACCGTCACCAGTGCGGTCCGCGGGCAGCTTCATGACCCGGCCACCCGTGCCGAAGCCATGAGCCTCATCCTCGGAAGGTAACCACAGACCCATGGATTCACTCGCTGCAGCCCCCGGAACGGGGCCCGCAACCTCCCCGCTGCCCATCCTCCGCAAGCCCCGCCCCGCCGCGCGCTTTGAAGACCTGCCCACCGGCCGGACCTTGGTCATGGGCATCCTGAACGTGACCCCTGATTCCTTCAGCGACGGCGGAAAGCATGCCACGGCGGACACCGCCATCGCGGCCGGCCTGCGGATGTTCTACGCAGGTGCGGACATCATCGACGTGGGCGGGGAATCCACCCGCCCGGGGGCAGACGACGTCAGCCCCGACGAGGAACAGCGCCGGGTCCTGCCCGTGATCGAGGCCCTGGTGAAGGCCGGGGCGCTGGTCAGCATCGACACCACCCACGCCTCTACGGCGGAAGCGGCCGTCAAGGCAGGCGCGGCCATCGTCAATGACATCTCCGGACTGAGCATCGAGCCCGAAATGGCCGAGTTCGTCGCAGCGTCCAAGGTGCCCTACGTCCTCACCCACCGCCGCGGCGACGCCCGCACCATGAACTCGCTTGCAGAGTACGCCGATGTTGCCGGGGAAGTGGTGGCGGAACTGGCAGGAGTGCGGGACAAGCTCTATGCCGCCGGAGTCAGCCCGGAACAGATCATTATCGATCCGGGCCTGGGCTTCGCCAAGAACGATGCCCAGAACTGGGAACTGCTGCAAAACCTTGACCAGCTGGACACCCTGGGCCACAAGGTCTTGGTGGGCGCCTCCCGCAAGCGCTTCCTGGGCACCCTGCTCACCGTGGCAGGAAAGGCCGGCGCTCCCGAGGAGCGGGACGGTGCCACGGCGGCCATTACGGCCATCAGCGCCTACCGTGGGGCCTGGGCCGTCCGGGTCCACGACGTCGGCTCGAGCCTTGACGCCGTCAAGGTGGCCGCGCGCATGGCGGCCGTACCTACGGCACCAGCCGTACCCAAAACGCAGTAGGGCCGGGGGACCCATGGACAGGATTACGCTGACTGGAGTGACCGCAGTTGGTCATCACGGTGTCTTCGATTTCGAACGCCGGGAGGGCCAGCCCTTCGTGGTGGACGCGGTGCTCTACCTGGACTTCACCGAAGCGGCGCAGTCCGATGACGTCCGGGACACGGCGCACTACGGCGAGGTGGCGCAGCGTATAACCGAGTGGATTTCCGGGGAACCCCTGAACCTCATCGAGGCACTGGCGGTACGGATCGCGGACAGCCTCCTGGCCGAATTCAAGCTTCAGGCCGTGGAGATCACCGTCCACAAACCCCAGGCCCCCATCGAGGTTCCTTTCGGCGACGTGGCCGTCACCGTCCACAGGACGCGGGTCCCCGCGGACAATGCCCTGGCCGGGGCCGGCAGATGAACGGCATCTACACCAAGGCCGTCCTCGCGCTCGGCAGCAACCTTGGTGAACGGAACGAGACTCTGACTGAGGCCGTGGCGGACCTGGTGGATCCGCCGGAGGTGCGCCTCCTTGCCGTCTCACCGATCGTCCAGACGAAAGCCGTGGGCGGCCCCGCCGGCCAGCCCGACTTCCTGAACATGGTCATCACCGTGGAAACCAGCCTGACCCCCAAGGAACTGTTGGAACACTGCCAGGCCGTCGAAAACAAGCACCTCCGCGTCCGCGAGGTGCATTGGGGACCGCGGACGCTCGACGTCGACATCATCACCTACGGGGACCTCCGCAGCGACGATCCCGCCCTGACGCTCCCGCACCCCCGGGCTGCCTCCCGTGCGTTCGTCCTTTACCCCTGGTCGCTGATCGAACCCGCCGCCACACTGGAGGGCGAAAGGATCAGCGCGCTGGCCGCCCAGGCGGACGATTTTCCCGATCTGGCTCCGTTCGACGGCTTCGGCGATTTCGACGGGATGCCCACGGCCGGCGCGGTGGAGGAGCGATGAAGCCCATCAACCCCCTGCGCCTGCTGCTGATCGGCGTCATCCTCGCCATCGCAGGCTGGTCTGCCACGGTGGTGACCAGCCGCTACAGCATTGCCACGCCTGTTTTGCCTGCTACCGCGCTTGCCACCATGGGCGTCATCGTCATCATCACGCTGATCCTTGGCATCCGCATCCTGAGGTGGCGTAACAGCCTCAAACCCAACAGCACCGTAAAGAAGACCCAGTTGGACCCCCTCCTGGCCGCCCGGACCCTGGTCCTGGCCCAGGCATGCGCGTATGCCGGAACAGTGCTGCTCGGCTGGCACGTCGGCATCTTCCTGGACCAATTGCGGATCTGGAGCATGCGCAGCGACCAGGGAATCACCTGGCTGGCGTTGGCCATGGCCGGCGGCGGCCTGGTGATGATCATCGTTGGGCTCATCGTGGAGCGGTTCTGCAAGATTCCGCCCGAGGACAGCGATTCAAACCTGGACGGGAAAAAGGGCCGCCCTGCCCGCGGGGAGGCTGCTGGGGAAGGCGAATATGCATACCGAGGCGATTGACCCCCCGGGTATCGCCTGGCAGCGGGTGTCGCCAAAATACATAACAGTCCGCCTCGTGGAATGGGCCCTGGGCAACCTGGCCGCGGTCCTGATCCTTTCCGTTCCGCTGGCGTTTGTCCTCCTGGGCTGGTGGCGGTGGCCTCCACTGTGGCTGGCCATTACTGTTCCGGCCGTCATGATGCTGATTGCCGTATGGCGGCTGGTGCTCATCCCGCGGCAGGTCAGGGCCATCGGCTACGCCGAGCGCGACGACGACCTGCTGGTCAGGAGCGGCATCTTCTTCCAGCGCACCATGGCCGTTCCGTACGGGCGCATGCAATACGTGGACATCGCGGTGGGGCCCGTGGAGCGCGGCCTGGGACTGTGTACCGTGAAGCTCCACACAGCATCGCCCGGCACCAACGCCCGCCTCCCCGGCCTGCCGGCTGCGGAGGGTGCGCGGCTCCGGGAACAGCTGGCCGCCCGCGGCGAAGCCAGGCTGGCAGGGCTGTGACGGCTGACGGCCAGCTGCCCGGACGGCCAGTCGTGCCTCCTGCGGCGGCCGGCCCGGAAACCATAGTGGCCGACGGCGAGTGGCTGCGTGTCCATCCCGCCTCGCCATTCATCCGCGGCTGGGTGGCCCTGGCTGCCATCGCCTTCTTCTTTGGCAGGGAGCTGTTTGAGCGGTCCCTGCAGGGCCAGCCAGTTTTCGAGGAAGGGTTTTCCCGCCGCGCGCCGTGGCTCCTGGGAGGCGGTGCCGTGGTGCTGGCCGTGGCGGTGCTGGGATTCGTCCTGACCTGGTACTTCACCAAATACCAGGTGTCCGCCGGCTATGTCCGCGTCAACAGCGGACTCCTCTTCCGCCAGCACCGGCAGGCGCGGCTGGACCGCGTGCAGGCGATCGACATCGTGCAGCCCCTCCTGGCCCGCATCTTCGGCCTGGCCGAACTCAAGTTCGAGGTGGCAGACGCCGGCGAATCAGCTGTGCGGCTGGCTTACCTGAAGATTGCTGACGCCCGCCAACTGAGGGCCACCATCCTGGCGCACGCTTCCGGTGCTGTTGCCGGCGCCGGCTCAAGCACTGGGTACGTGGGCGGTTCCGGCGGCCCGTCGGGCACCGGTTCAGCAGGCGCGGTTGGCCGGCAACATCCCACCCAGCACGCGTCCGAGGCGCCGGAGTTTACGGTACTTGCCGTGCCGCCGTCGCGCCTTGTCGGATCGTTGCTGCTGAGTGAGCAAAGCTTCTTCATCGTGGTGGGAGGCGCCGCTTCGGTGGTCCTGTCCGCGCTGACGGACAACCGGGCCTTCTACTTCTACCTGGTGCCGGCTGCCCTTGGCCTTGCAGCCAGTTACTGGAATTTTTTCAACAAGGGGTACAACTTCACTGCCGCCATTTCCCCGGACGGTATCCGGCTACGGTACGGGCTGCTGGACACGCAGGCGCAGACCCTGCCGCCGGGCCGGATCCAGGCAGTGAAGGTTGCCCAGCCTCCGCTGTGGCGCCCGTTCGGCTGGTACCGGATGCAGGTGAACGTGGCGGGCTACGGGACGTCGGGCAACGCCGTCGAAGGCAATACCAGGACCATCCTGTTGCCGGTAGGTAAATTCGCCGATGTCCTTGCCATGCTCTCGCTGGTCCTGCCCGACCCCGGAACCAACCATCCTGAGGCGGTGTTTTCTGCCGGGCTGGGTGGTTTCGATACCGACGGTGGCTTTGTCACCACGCCGCGGCGGGCGTGGCTGCTGGCACCACTTGCATGGCGGCGGAACGGCTTTGCGGCCACGGACACTGCCCTGTTGATCCGCTCCGGCCGCTGGTGGCGGGAACTTGTTGTCGTGCCGCACCAGCGGACGCAGTCGATGGCGCTTCAACAGGGGCCCCTGGCGCGCCGCTTCCGCGTGGCGGACCTGGTGCTGCACACCACTGCCGGTCCGGTGGCCCCGCGGCTGACCCAGGCGGGGCTTGACGAGGCCCGGCAACTCTTCGACGAGCAGTCCGCACGCGCCCGGCTGGCACGGAAGCGGCAAACCACCGAACAATGGTTGCGGCAGGTTGTTCCGGCAGTTGAATCAGCTCCGGAATCCACGCCGGCCGTTGAGCCCGGGGCTGCCCCAGCGCCCCGCACCCATTACCAACAGGAAGGCCAGCAGCATGGCTAAGCCCGGACGCCTCGGCGTCGGAATCATCGGCGCCGGCAAGGTAGGGGCGGTACTAGGCGCCGCCCTGCGCGCAGCCGAGCACGCCGTCGTCGGGGTGTCAGCGGTGTCCGAAGCCAGCCGGGAGCGGGCCGAGACCCTGCTGCCCGGTGTGCCCATCCTGGAAGTGCAGGACGTCGTGGAGCGCGCGGAACTGGTGCTGCTGGCGGTGCCGGACGACGCACTGCCCGGGTTGGTGGATGGGTTGGCAAAGCTCGGCGCGTGGCAGCCGGGCCAGTTGGTCGCACATACCTCCGGGCGCTTCGGCGTGGGCGTGCTCCATCCCGTCCGCGCCGCCGGGGCCGTTCCACTGGCGCTGCACCCGGCCATGACCTTCACCGGCATGAGCCTGGACCTCACCCGGCTGCTCGACTGCACCTTCGGGGTGACGGCCGATGCGCCCATGTTGCCCATCGCCCAGGCGCTTGTGGTGGAGATGGGGGCCGAACCCGTGGCTATCGCCGAGGCGGACCGGACGCTCTACCATGCAGCCCTGGCCCACGGGTCCAACCACCTGGTTACCTTGGTGGCGCAGGCGTCACAGCTGCTGCGCGAGGTTGGCGTCGAATCGCCCGAACGCATGCTGGGGCCGCTGCTGCGGGCCACCCTGGAGAACGCACTGGCCTCGGGGGAGTCTGCGCTGACCGGTCCCGTGGCACGTGGGGACGTGGGAACGGTCAGCGCGCATGCCGAGGCGTTGCGGGAGTTCGACGCCGGCGGGCACGGCGACGTGCTTGAGGCCTACCTTGCGATGGCACGCGCCACAGCCCTCCGCGCCGAAGGGCGCGGACTGCTGAAACCCGACCAGCTGAAGGGGCTGCACGAGGCCCTCGATCCGAAGGAGGACTGAATGTCCATTCAACTCGTCACCACCGTGGCCGGCCTGCACGCCGAAAGCGCACGTCTCCTCACGGCGAAGCAGGGGACCTCGCAGGGGCTGGTGCCCACCATGGGCGCACTCCACGAAGGACATGCCGCCCTGGCCCGTGCCGCCGTCGAAAATAATGACGTGGTGGTGGCGAGCATCTTCGTGAATCCCCTGCAGTTCGGCGACGCTGTGGACCTGGACCGCTACCCGCGGACGCTTGAGGCGGACCTTGCGCTCCTGGAGGAGCAGGGCGTGGACCTCGCCTTCGCCCCCTCCGTGGAGGAGGTCTACCCAGGCGGGGAGCCTTTGGTGCGGGTTACGTCCGGGCGCCTGGGGGAGAAGTGGGAAGGCGCCTCCCGGCCCGGCCACTTCGACGGCGCCCTGACTGTTGTTGCCAAACTGCTGCACTATGGGATGCCGGCGGCTGGCCTTCCGGCCGGATCTGCGGGACCGTCCGGCAGCGTCCCGGCCTACCGGGCCTACTTCGGCCAAAAGGACGCCCAGCAGTTGGCCCTGGTCCGGCGTATGGCCGCAGACCTGAACTTCCCGGTGGAGATTGTGGGCGTTCCCACGGTCCGTGCTGACGACGGGCTGGCCTTGTCCAGCCGGAACCGCTTCCTGTCCGACGAGGAGCGGGACGCCGCGCTGGTCCTGTCCAGGGCGCTGCGGCTGCTGGAAGAGCGGGCGAACGCGCACGAGCCATTGGATCTTGATTCTGCCCTGGCGATGGTGGAGTCCCAGCCCCTGGTGGAACTCGACTACTTCGACGTGGTGGACCCACGAACCCTTGAACCCCTGGCGGAGAACTGCCGGGAGACCCCTTTCCGTGGCGAGGCCCTGGCGCTCATTGCAGCCAAGGTGGGTCCGGTGCGGCTGATCGACAACGTTCCGCTGAGCTCCTGACGCCTGGTTAGCTTCCGATCCAATCTGTTGAAGTGTGCAGGGTCGGCAGGCCTTGCGGGGGCGCGGGAGTTTGTGGATGCGGGCCGTGGGCCTGGAGGCCCAGCCCGTCCTCACTTGCCATGAGCTGTTCCAGGAGTGCCTTCTCCGGCCGGCCGGGATTGCGCGCTACGGAGCGGCGGAGCCGTGCCCTTGACAGTTCTTCGGAGGGATCGGTGCTGGAGAGCAGTTCATCGATAATCTCCTGGGCCTGCCACCGGAGGGAATCGATGGCAAACTGGCGTATTTCGGCAGGAGTGTCACTGGGAAGCCATGGCTCCGGGTCAGGGGGTACCGGGGCGAGCTGCTCTGCTGTCATAGCGGCCTCCTTGCATCAAGCCGCAGGGGCCACATAGACCCGTGCGACGTTCGAATGCACTGCACGTAGGACAAACCCTACAACGAGAGAGACAAGTCTGTCTCGCGGAGGATTAGACTAAAACCGTGATGAATCCAGATCCTTCGATTTCATCGTCTCCCGCGCCAGGGGGTTCAACGTCAACGGCAGTCCCGCCTTCCACGGAGTGGCCGTGCGGCCACGCCAACCCGGAGGAGCGGATCCTGTCCGTGGCGTACGGGTTGTTCTCACGTCGCGGCATCCGGGATGTCGGCGTCAACGAGCTCATTGAGCGATCGGGTGTAGCGAAAGCTACCTTCTACCGGCACTTCCCGTCCAAGGACTCGCTGGTCCTCGCCTTCCTGGAGCAGCGGGACAAGCACTGGACGGTGGACGCCGTCATTTCGAAGGCGAGATCGCGGGGCGATACTCCTGTAGAGCAACTGCTGGCGATTTTCGACGTGTTCAGCGACTGGTTCCGGCAGGACGGTTTCGAAGGCAGCGCCTTCATCAACGTCCTGCTGGAGATGGGCCCGTCGCACCCGCTGGGGAAGGCCAGCATCGACTATCTCGCGAAGATGCGCGGCCATGTGGAGGCCCTGGCCACAGAAGCCGGCCTGGTATGCGCCGAGGAATTCGCGCGGTCCTGGCACATCCTGATGAAGGGCTCCATCATTTCCGCAACCGAGGGTGACCTGCAGGCCGCCCAGCGCGCCAAGGAGATGGCGCGCTGGCTTATTGAGCACCACCGGCCATAGCAGTTCGGGCCATAGCAATGGTGCTGGGCAGGGTTAGTTAGCCAATCGCTGCAGGAGAACTTCTTCCAGCAGGCTTCGTTGTCCCGGATGGATAGCCGGTGGCCAGTGGGTGGGTTCTGGGTGGGGGTGTTCGGGTTTGTAGTGGCGGCCGGTGGGTGAGGTCCAGCCGGGTGATTCGTTGTTGGTGGCCGGGTCTGGTGTCCATTGGGTGTGGTGTTTGAGCCGGTGGTGTTTCGGGCAGAGTTGTGCCAGGTTGCTGGCCCCGGTTGTTCCGCCGGTTTCCCAGGCCTGGAGGTGGTCGGTTTCGTTGTCCGGGGTGCGGTTGGTGCAGCCGGGGAAGGTGCATTTGGCGTCGCGCATCCTGATCCAGCGTTTGATGGTTTCGGTGAGCCGGTAGTTCTTCCGGCCGATCTCCAAGGGTGCCCCGTCTCTCGGGTCGACCAGGATGCGGTAGAAGGAGTTCGCCCCGTCGGCGACCAGTTTGCGGGCCATGGATGCCGGGATGGGTCCGAGCCCGTCGAGCATGGCTGGCTCATCCGTGAGTCCGAGGAGGGAGAACACCGGCACCATGACCAGGACGTCGGCCCGCGGGGTGGGGACCTTGCCGATTTCCGTGCCGGGCCGGGAATCCGCGCTCCTGGAGGCGCCGTCGCTGAGGAGCAGGGATGCTGCGATGTCGGGGCGGAGTTGGGTGATGGTGCGTGGTTCGTTGGGGCCTTGGAGGCCGCGGGCGGTGGCGGTGGTGCGGTTCCAGATGGCGCAGGCGGTGTCGCCGGGGAGGTAGAGCGAGACCCAGGCCATGCCGTCCCGGTCCGGGGTGTATTCCATCCGCCGGTCCGCCACCCCTTTGGCGTGGCGTTTCTGCAGTGTCTCGGGGTGGTGGCGTTCGCGCCAGGCGCGGACTTTGGCCCGGAACCGGGAGGGGACGAGTTCGCCAGGGGCTGCGCCGCGGGCGGGGTGGGGTGCGTCGGGGTCGAAGAAGTGCGCCACCAGCGCCGCAGCGCCCGCCTGATCGAGGCCCTCGGTTTCGTCCGCGACGATGCGGGCGTGCTGCCAGGACATGGCACCGGCGGACAGGGCCTGGAACACCGGTGGGAGGGAGCAGATTTTCCGGGACTGTTCCACCAGGGCACCTGCGGCGGCGGAACTGACGGTGAGGACCCCGGCGATCTCCTCCACCACGGACATCTCGGCGTAGGTGCGGTCCTGCACCGAAGCGTCAGGCGGGGTCATGGCCTGCTGAAACCCGATCGCCTCCGCTGCATCCCGCGCCTTCATCGCCGCGAGCTGCGCCTCCAACCGGGCCGTGAGCTCCAGCCGCTCCAGCCGGATCTCGTACCGCCGCTGCAACACATCAACGCCCGAACCAATAACAACGCCGGAACCGAGAGCAGCGCCCGAACCAACAGCAACCCCGGAAGCCAGGAAGGCGTCCTCCTGGTCCAGCGCACCAAGGGCAGTGAGCGCATCAAGGGCGGCCACAGAGGCATGAACACCCTCCCAAGCCACCCCAACACCGCTGCCGATTCCCATAAACACATCATCCGACGAGGGTGTGACATTCGAACTTGAGGTGTAGCGGTCGTCTGGACTTGCCGCACCGACTACCATTCCACGGGCCTAAGTCATGTGGCAGCAAGGATGACGCACGCACGGCAGCCGCGTGCCGTCGTCGTACGTTTTTCGCGCGCAGGTACCTTTTGGCAGCCCAAATACCAGCACAGCGAAAACACCCGCGGCCCAATAAGATAGTCAGCTTGCTTATTACTTTCAGCTTTCTTAGGCTGGAACATGTCAGGCAATCAACTCTTGGGCGGTTGCTGCGCGCCTCAAGGCCGCAGGCCGCCTCAGTCGAGGAGGAACAATGGCAGAGCACAGCATCGCAGGCAAGAAAGTGGCATTCCTGCTGACTGACGGCGTGGAGCAGGTAGAGCTCACCAGCCCCTGGCAGGCAGTGAAGGATGCCGGCGGCGAGCCCAGCCTGATCGCTCCCAAGAGCGGCAAGCTGCAGGGCTACAACGGCACGGACAAGGGCGATACCTTCGACGTGGACCTCACGGTCGCCGACGCAAACGCCTCCGACTTCGACGCCCTGGTACTTCCGGGCGGCGTCGTCAACGCGGACCACCTGCGTGTCGACAAGGATGCGCAGAACTTCACCCGCAGCTTCTTCGAGCAGCACAAGCCGGTGGCATCAATCTGCCACGGTCCCTGGCTGTTGATCGAGGCCGGCGTGATCAAGGGCCGCAACGTCACGTCCTACTTCACCCTGGAAACGGACCTGAAGAACGCAGGCGCCAACTGGACTGATGAGGAAGTGGTGGTGGACCAGGGCCTGGTGACCAGCCGCAACCCGGACGACCTCCCGGCCTTCAACAACAAGCTGGTGGAGGAGATCTCCGAAGGGCAGCACGCAGGCCAGACTGCCTAACCCCTAAAGTTCCCTCAGGGTTTTTAAACCCGTATGGAGGAATTACTCCAGCGGGTAGAGTGTTGGAACCTGCAGCGGCGTCCACCGCGCATCACTCATAAAACACCCCTGAGGGAACACCCATGTCTACCGAAGTCTCTCCGAACGCCGGCGGCCAGCCCGTCCAGGGCGAAGGAAACCGCGACGATTTCCGCGGTGGAGTCCGCCAAGGAGCCCAGCTCGCTGCGCCGGAGAAGATGTCCCGGGAATCGGTGACTATCATCAGCACGCTGCTGGTGGCGACGTTCGTGGTGATCCTTAACGAGACCATCATGAACGTCGCCCTGCAACGGCTCATGGTGGACCTGCGCGTGGATGCGCCCACCGTCCAGTGGCTCTCCACCGGCTTCATGCTCACTATGGCCGTGGTCATCCCCACTACCGGCTTCATCCTCCAGCGGCTCTCCACGCGGGCCGTCTTCCTGCTGGCCATGGGCTTGTTCGCCAGCGGAACAGCGCTTGCCGCGGTGGCCCCCGGGTTCGAGATCCTGCTGCTGGCCCGCATCGTCCAGGCGGGCGGCACCGCCATCATGCTGCCCCTGCTGATGACCACCATCCTTACCCTGGTCCCGCTGGCCAAGCGCGGTGCCGTCATGGGCAACGTGAGCATCGCCATTTCGGTGGCACCGGCCATGGGTCCCACCGTCTCCGGCCTGATCCTGGAGCACTTCACCTGGCGCTTCATGTTCGTCTTCGTCCTGCCCGTAGCCCTCGCCGCGCTGGCCATTGGTGCCAAGTACCTCACCAACGTGGGCGAGACTGAAAAGGGGCGGCTCGACGCGCTGTCCGTCATCCTCACCGTCCCGGCCTTTGGTGGCCTGGTGTACGGGCTCAGCCAAATCGGCGGCGGCCATGGCGGCCAGGCTGGTCCGGGCGCCGGCGCCATCGCGGCCCTGGTCATCGGAGTCGCTGCGCTCACGGTATTCGTGCTGCGACAGGTCCGGCTGCAGAAAACCGCCGCGCCGCTGCTGGACCTTCGCGCCTTCAACTTCCGCATGTTCACCGTCTCGGTCCTGCTGATGGTGGTGGCCATGATGGCCCTCTTCGGCGGCGTCATCCTGCTGCCGCTCTACCTCCAGCAGGTCCGCGGCCTGGGCTCGCTCGAAACCGGCCTTGCCCTGCTTCCCGGCGGCCTGGCCATGGGCCTGCTGGGCCCGGTCATCGGCCGCGCGTTCGACAAGGTGGGTCCGCTGCCCCTCACGGTCACCGGATCCATCCTGATGGTCGTCACCCTCTGGCAGTTTTCAATGCTCGACGCCGGCACGGCCGTTTGGTGGATCGTCACCCTGCACGTGGGGCTGAGTTTTGGCCTGGCACTGCTGTTCACCCCCGCCTTCACCACGGGACTGAACCCGCTGCCGCCGCACCTCTACTCCCACGGGTCTGCGATCATGAGCACCACGCAGCAGGTGGCCGGTGCCGCCGGCACGGCCTTGCTGGTGTCGATCTTCGCGGTGGTGAGTGCGGCGTCCGGACTCGTCGCCGGGATGAGCGCCGCGTTCATGACGGCAACCGTCATAGCCTTTGCCGCCGTCGTGCTTTCCGCCATGATGCGCAAGACCGAAGGTGCCGGTCCGGGCCACGGCGCAGAGCACTAACCCTGGCACCAGCCCAACTAGCTCGCAGTAGTTGTCGTTTTGAGCGTCCAAAACGACAACTACTGCGAGCTACATGGGTCAGCCGGCGTAGAAGTCGCTCAGTTCCTTGATGAGCTTGTCCGGGGCCTTGATGGCGCCGTCATGGCCGAAGCCGGGCAGGATGGTGTAGCTGGAGCCGGACAGTACGTCGTGGATCTGGCCGCAGGCGATGCCGAAGTAGGCCGGGCTTTTTTCGCCCACCACGATCAGGGTCTCCAGCGGCAGGTCCAGGAACGGCTCGGCAGGCATGTCCGCGGCGATGATGGCCTTGATCTCACGGACGCCGGCGCGCATGAGTTCGCGCTGCTGCTTGCCTTCCGTGGTGCCGGCGGTCAGCTTGTTGGCCAGGGTCAGCATGGACAGCGGCATGCGCGATGAGAACGATCCCCCGGCTTCCAGGCCGCGCTGGATCACGGCGAGGGCGCGGTCATCGTCACCGGCGGCAATGGCCCGCTCATACTCAGCAATCCAGTCCGCGCTGACGCTGCCGTTCACCGACACCGCGGGGTCGTAGACTGCGAGCCGTTCCACGGGGAGGGTCCGCGCGGCATGCAGGGCAACGGCCCCGCCGAAGCTGTGCCCAAAGACGTCCGTGCTGGAGGTGTGCTTCATGACGGTGTCGAGGTCCCGGATGTCCACGTCCAGCGTGTAGTCCTCAGGCTGAGGCGACGACGAGCCGCGGCCTCGACGGTTGAACGTGTGCACGGGCCGGCCCAGGGCCGCGCTCAGTTTTTGGGCGAACCTGGTGTAGTCAGCGGCCGTCACCATGGAGGGCGGCACCACCACCACACCCGAACCGGCCGAAGCCAGTTCCGCGCCAGTGGAGAAGAGCTCCACAGTGCCGCCGTCGGGGGTCCTGATGTTCTCTCGCGTCATGCTCCGAGCCTAGCCGAGCAAGCCGGGTGGGGGCATCACGGACGCGGGCGTCTCCGGCTCAGGCCAGCTGCTGAATGAGGGCCTGGCTCGCCGCGCGGATGGCCGGCAGTTGGTCCCCGAGGCCGCAGAGGATCAATCCCGCGTCCGCCGCCTGCACTGCAGATTCCGCCGTCACGGCACCATCAGCCCGCAGATAGATCAGGGATTCGACCAGGCGGAACGTGAAGTCGCCGCCGTCCGGGCCGGTCACGGTTGCTGACAGCCCGCCGCCCAGCTCCCCGTACAGCCGCCGGAGCTCCTGGCGGTGGCTGAGGAACGGGGCGAAGCGCGTGGTGCGCACCTCGGGCAGGTGGTACAGGACGCCAAGATTCCACCGGGCGCTGCACAGCTGGGTGCCGTCGTAAAGCGCGACGGCGTGAAGCCGGCTTCCAGCCGGGCCTTCTCTTCCGTGTCGGTCGGCTGGCAACGCGGCAACTGCGCGCGCGAACTCCAGGCCCCCTGACACCGTCCCCTCCAGGAGGTCCTCAAGGATGTCGTCCTTGGTTTTGAAGTGGTGGTAGAGGGATGACTGCCGGATTCCCACGGCGTCCGCGATGGACCGGGTGGAGGTGCTGGCGAAGCCCTGCGTGGTAAAAAGCTCCGCCGCGGCGTCGAGGATCTCGTCGCGGGCGGTAGCCCCTGGCCGCGAGGGCTGCTGGTGGCGGGGGCGTCCCGGTCCGGCTGAAGTCACGGCCCCATTGTTGCACTGGCGGATGGACCAGTGGGCAGCCCGAAAACGGCCGGCAGGAATGGTGAGGGGACGGAAATCTGCGCGAAACAAGATGTCTATCCGCCTTTTACAGAGGTGAAACTGTTTGGGGACATCCCGCTGGAAAACTATCAATTGACCGGTAATCAGCAGCCTTCGGCCGAGCGCTGCAGTGCCGGGAGGCTTTGCCCCCCAATCCCTTTCCAGCCCGGAGATTCCCGATGACCTCAACCGTTCTCCCCACCGTCCACCAGGACGATGCAGACCTGACGTCCCTTGGCTACCAGCCCACCCTCCACCGAAAGCTCGGCCGCTACGCTTCCTTTGCCGCTGGCTTCTCTTTCGTTTCGATCCTCACCACCATCTTCCAGCTCTTCGCGTTCGGTTACTCCTTCGCCGGGCCCGCGTTCTTCTGGACCTGGCCTGTTGTCTTGGTGGGCCAACTGCTTGTGGCGCTGAACTTCGCCGAGCTTGCCGCCCGCTACCCCCTCTCCGGCGCCGTGTACCAGTGGGCACGCCGCGTCGGGGGAGAGGGCGTCGGCTGGTTCGCGGGCTGGTTCATGGCCATCGCGCAGGTGGTCACCGCCGCTGCCGCCGCCATCGCCCTGCAGGTGGTCCTTCCCCAGCTCTGGGACGGCTTCCAGGTAGTGGGCGGCGACCCGGGGCTCAACACGGTGACTGGCGCCAGCAACGCTGTGGTCCTGGGCGCCGTACTCCTGGTGGCCACCACCATCATCAACTCCCTCGGCGTGAAGCTCATGGCGCACGTGAACTCGGTGGGCGTCACCTGCGAGATCGTGGGCGTCGTGGCCGTGATCCTGGCCCTGGTCAGCGCCGCGCAGCGCGGACCGGATGTCGTGGCGGACACCACCGTGCTGCAGGGATCAGACCTCGGCGCCGTGGGAGCCTTCCTGGTCTCCGGGCTGATGGCCGCCTACGTCATGGTGGGCTTCAACTCCGCCGGCGAACTGTCCGAAGAAACCAAGGACCCGCGCCGCACCGCCCCGCGGACCATCCTCTCCGCCCTGCTCATCTCCGGCATCGGCGGCGCCCTGATGATCATCACCGCCCTGATGGCCGCACCCAGCCTCGATGACGGCCGCCTGGCCACCGAAGGCCTTCCCTACGTCCTCACCGCAGTCCTGGGCACCTTCTGGGGCAAGGTCCTGCTGGTCGACGTGGCCATCGCCATCTTCGTCTGCACCCTGGCCATCCAGACCGCCGGTTCCCGGCTGGTGTTCTCCATGGCCCGCGACGGCAAGCTCCCGGCGTCGGCCCTTCTCTCCTCTGTCCACCCCACCCGCGGCACGCCCATGTGGCCCTCCATTGTGATCGGCGCCCTGGCAGTTGCCGTGCTGGCCATCAACGTGGGCAACGCGGCCCTGTTCACCACGCTCTGCAGCGTCTGCATCGTGATGGTCTACCTGGCCTACCTCCTGGTCACCGTCCCGCAGTTGGTCAACCGCCTGCGCGGCGACTGGGACCGGGTGGGACAGACCATGCCGGCGGGCTTGTTCTCCCTGGGCCGGTGGGGCCTTCCGGTCAACATCCTGGCAGTCCTTTACGGCGGCGTCATGGTGGTCAACCTCGCCTGGCCCCGGCCCGAGGTCTACGACCCCTCCGGCGAAAACGGGCTCCTCCTCTGGTCCGCACCACTGATGGTCACGGCCGTCCTGCTCCTGGGTGTTTGGGTCCGGCAGCGGAACCTGGCCGCCAAAGCCTGACACGCGCAGATCTTCCGAAAATTCCAGCAACTACAGGACTGACATGACACAGACCCTCGAAACACCAGTAACCGGCACGGCCACGACGGCCGGCGCCCGCGCCCACGCCCGCGAGCAGCACGGCAAGACAGCCGAGAGCATGCGCCACGTGCCGGCAGCGTCCGCCCCGGCCCGCCTTTTGGCCGGAATGCCCGACGGCGTGATCCCCACCTGGGCCGAATCCCTCGCCTTTGGCCGCTACACCACCATGGTCCTGGCCCGCGGCACCCGGATCCGCCTCACCGACACTGCCGGCGACGCGTGTGTGCACGCCCTTCTGTACCGCGCGGGCAGCCTGCACGAACGGCTGAACATCGCGGACACCGTCAAGGTTCCCTGGCAGGCCTACCCCGGCACGGGCCACCCGCTGCTGTCCGACGCCGGCCGTCTGATGGCCACCATCGTCGCGGACTCCTCATCGCGCCACGACACCCTCACCGGCGCCACCACGCTGGCAGGAAACACAGCCAAGTACGGCGCCGGAGCCGCGCACAGCTCCTCCCCGGCAGCGCGCGAACTGCTCACCCTGGGCGCACTCAAGAACGGCCTCGGCACCAGGGATGTGGCGCCGTCGCTCTCCTTCTTCAAGGGCATCACCGTGGACCCCGCCGGCAGCATCACCTTCACCGGAAGTGCCGGGCCGGGTGCCGCCGTCGAACTCCTGCTCCAGATGGACGCTGTGCTGGTGCTGGCCAACACCGCCCACCCGCTGGACCCCCGCCCGGACTTCGCCGGGACCGCCATCGACATCCTTGCCTGGCACGCACCGCAGGACCTCGAGGAGCTGGAAGCCGGCTCGCTCACCGGCCCGCTGGCGCCCGAACACCGGCAGGCCCTCCGCAACACCGAACACGACCTCACCGCAAGGAATGCCCGATGAACACCGCCACTGACACCAAGCCCATCCCGGACGCCGCCGAAACCGCGCTCGCCGCAGGCACCGTGATCCTGGACGAATTCGTCGAGGCCCGCGGCCCCTGGTCAGCGGTAGTGGCAGCCGGCGACGTCCTGACCATCGTGGACCTGGAAGGCAACCAGGCGGTGGACTGCCTGCTGTACTCAGCAGCCGACACCACTGTGCGTTACTCCGCTCCGGCAACCATCGCCGCCCAGCAGTCGATCGTCCTCACCACCGGCTCAGTCCTCCGGGCCGACACCGGCGCACCCCTCATGACCGTGGTGGCAGACGAAGTGGGCGTGCACGACACCGTCGGCGGCGCCTGCTCGCAGGAATCCAACACGCTCCGCTACGGCCAGCACACCCGCGAACAGCACGCCTGCGTGGAGAACTTCCTGATCGAGGGCTCCCGCTGGGGCCTGGGCAAACGGGACCTGGTGTCCAACATCAACTGGTTCATGAACGTCCCGGTGGATCCGGACGGCGCCCTGGGCATTGTGGACGGCCTGTCCGCCCCGGGCAAGCGCGTGGCACTCCGCGCGGAGGTGGACACCCTGGTGCTCGTCTCCAACTGCCCGCAGATCAACAACCCCTGCAACGGCTTCAACCCCACCCCCGTCCGCATGATCGTCACCCGGCCGAAGGCAGCACGATGACCACATTCCATACCCTGCTGGTCGCAAACCGCGGCGAGATCGCCTGCCGCATCATCGAGTCAGCCAGGAAGCTGGGCCTGCGGACCGTTGCCGTGTTCTCGGAGGCGGACCGCGGCGCCAAGCACGTCCGGCTCGCCGACGAAGCCGTGCTGCTGGGACCAGCCCCTGCCAAGGAGTCCTACCTCCGGGTGGACGCGCTCCTGGCCGCGGCCAAGGCAACCGGCGCGGGCGCCATCCACCCCGGCTACGGCTTCCTGTCAGAGGATGCAGCCTTCGCCGAGGCCGTGGAAGCGGCCGGGCTCGTGTTCGTGGGTCCCACCCCGGAGCAGATGCGCATCTTCGGCACCAAGCACACAGCGCGCGACGCCGCCCGGGCGGCCGGGGTGCCGATGATCGCCGGGTCCGGGCTGCTTGCGGACGTGGACGCCGCCGTGGCGGCCAGCAAGGAGATCGGCTTCCCGCTGATGCTTAAGGCCACCGGAGGTGGCGGCGGCATCGGCATGACCGTCTGCCGTTCCGAGGCCGAGCTGGCCGAAAGCTTCCCCCGCGTTGCCCGGCTGGCCAGCGCAAGCTTCGGCACCGCGGGCGTTTTCGCCGAACGGTACGTCGAGAACGCCCGGCACGTGGAGGTCCAGGTCTTTGGTGACGGCGAAGGCCGGGTGGTCAGCCTCGGCGACCGGGACTGCTCGCTGCAGCGCCGCCACCAGAAAGTCCTTGAGGAAGCCCCGGCCCCGGACCTCCCGGCGGAGCTGCGGGAAGAACTGCACCGCAGTTCCCGGGCTCTCTGCGCCTCGCTGAACTACCGCTCCGCCGGCACGGTCGAGTTCGTCTACGACGCCGCCCGCAAGGAAGCCTCCTTCCTGGAAGTCAACGCCCGGCTCCAGGTGGAACACCCCGTCACCGAAGCCGTCACCGGCGTGGACCTGGTGGAATGGATGCTCTGCCTGGCGCAGGGCGGGAGCGAAGCACAATCAGTGCTGGAAAACGTTCCGGACGCACTGCCGGTTTCCGGCCACGCCGTGGAAGCCCGCCTCTACGCCGAAGACCCGGCCCGCGGTTTCCAGCCCAGCGCGGGAACCGTCACCAACGCCGTCTACCCTGCAGCGGATGAAGCCCGCGTGGACGCCTGGGTGGAAACCGGCACCGAGGTTGCCACCAACTACGACCCCCTCCTGGGCAAGATCATCACCGCCGGCGAAAGCCGTGCGGACGCCTTTGACCGGCTCGCGTCCGCCCTGGACAACACCCGCATCGACGGCATCGAGACCAACCTTGGCATGCTTCGGGCCGTGAGCGGGATGGACGTGGTCCGCAGCGTCCTGCACTCCACCAGCACCCTGGACAACGTGGGGGATCCTGAACCGCGCATCACCGTGGGCCGCCCCGGCCTGCAGACCAGCGTGCAGGACTGGCCCGGCCGCACCGGGCTGTGGCAGATCGGTGTCCCGCCGAGCGGCCCCATGGACGATCTCTCCTTCCGGCTTGGCAACACCGCCCTCGGCAACCAGGAAGGCGCTCCCGGCCTGGAGTTCACCATGACCGGTCCCAGCCTGACCTTCACGCATCAGACCACCGTGTGCGTCACCGGCGCGGAAGTGGTGGTGACAGTGGACGGAACGGAGGTGCCCGCCTGGACGCCCGTCACGGTCCCCGCCGGAGGAACCCTCGACGCCGGCACGGCCGCCGGAACGGGCCTGCGCGGCTACATCCTGTTCCAGGGCGGCCTGGACATTCCGCAGTACCTGGGCAGCGCCTCCACCTTCACCCTGGGGCAGTTCGGCGGCCACGCCGGACGCGTCCTTCGCGCCGGTGACGTGCTCCGCACGGTGAAATCCGGCGTCGAACAAATTCCCGCCGCTGCAGTGCCGCTCGACAGCCGCCCCGCGCTCACCGCCACCTGGGAACTGGCCGTTGCTGAGGGCCCGCACGGCGCCCCCGAGTTCTTCCGGAGGGAAGACATCCAAGAGCTCTACGCCGCGGAATACGAGGTCCACTTCAATTCCGCCCGCACCGGAGTCCGGCTCATCGGACCCAAACCCCGCTGGGCCCGGACCGACGGCGGCGAGGCAGGCCTGCACCCGTCCAACATCCACGACACCGCCTACTCCGTGGGCGCCCTGGACTTCACCGGCGACACGCCCATCCTGCTCGGCCCGGACGGCCCCAGCCTCGGCGGCTTCGTCTGCCCGGCCACCGTGGTCACCGCCGAGCGTTGGAAGCTGGGCCAGCTCCGCCCGGGGGACAAGGTCCGGTTCGTGCCCATCAAAGCCAGCCAGGCGCCGTCGGCCAAGGACCTGGGACCCGGACGCCAGCTGGTGCTCCCGGGCGACGCGGACTGGACGTCGGATCCGTCCATGGCCGCCCCCGCACGTTCGTTCCGGGGCGATGGCGACGACGGCGTGCTGGGCCGGGTTTCCGAAGGTTCCGGCCGTCCCGCCGTTACCTACCGCCGCTCCGGCGATGACAACCTGCTGGTCGAATACGGCGAGATGGTGCTGGACCTTGGCCTGCGCGCACGCGTCCACGCCCTGCACCAGCAGATCGAGGCGCTCCGCGTCCCCGGCATCGTGGACCTCACCCCGGGCATCCGGTCACTGCAGATCAAGGTGGACCCGTCCGTCCTGTCCACCACGCGGCTGCTGGACCTGGTCCAGGAAATCGAGGCCGCGCTGCCCGCCAGTTCCGAACTGGTGGTTCCCAGCCGCACCGTCCGGCTGCCGCTGTCCTGGGATGATCCCGCCACCCGGGAGGCCATCGAGCGCTACATGGCAGGCGTCCGCGACGACGCCCCCTGGTGCCCGTGGAACATCGAGTTCATCCGCCGGATCAACGGCCTGGACTCCGTCAACGACGTGTTCGACACAGTCTTCAACGCCGAGTACCTGGTGCTGGGCCTGGGCGACGTCTACCTCGGCGCGCCCGTGGCCACCCCGCTGGATCCGCGGCACCGCCTGGTCACCACCAAATACAACCCGGCCCGCACCTGGACGCCGGAGAACGCCGTGGGCATCGGCGGAGCCTACATGTGCATCTACGGCATGGAAGGCCCCGGCGGCTACCAGTTCGTGGGCCGCACCACGCAGGTCTGGTCCCGCTACGCGGATTCGGCCCCGTTCGAGCCGGGATCGCCCTGGCTGCTGCGCTTCTTCGACCGGATCTCCTGGTACCCCGTCAGCCCGGAGGAACTGCTGGACCTACGGGCCGACATGGCCGCCGGGCGCGGCCGTGGCGTGGAGATCGAGGACGGCACCTTCTCCCTGGCCGAGCATGAGGCATTCCTGGCCGAAAACCGTGCGTCCATCGACGCGTTCCGGGAAAAGCAGGGCGCCGCTTTCGCGGTGGAACGGCAGGCCTGGGCCGACGCCGGCGAGTTCGACCGGGCGGAGGCGCTCGCCGCCGTCGTTTCCCCTGTGGCCGACGACGTGGAGGTGCCCGAGGGCGGCGCACTCGTCTCCGCCCCCTTTGCCGCCAGCGTCTGGAAGGTGGACGTGGCGGAAGGCGACCGCGTGGTCAAGGGCCAGCCGCTGGTGTCGCTGGAGGCCATGAAAATGGAAACCGTCCTGGAGGCACCCTCTGACGGAATCGTGCTTCGTGTCCTGCCGGCCGCCGGATCTCAGGTGGTGTCCGGCGAGGCGGTGGTGGTCCTGGGCGGCAGCGACCTGGTACCCGTTGATGAAGTCCTGGACCTCGGGGCACAGGACCTGGAGGAGGCGGCAGTATGAGCACCACAACCACCGGCAGCGCCACCCGCCGCGTCAAGGCAGCACTCGCGGCGATTGAAACGGTGGACCGGCCAGAAATCTGGATCACGCTGCGCGCCGCCGAGGACCTCCTGGCCGAAGCAGCCGGAATCGATGCGGCTGTAGCCAGCGGCGCGGACCTTCCCCTGGCTGGACTCCTGCTCGCCGTCAAGAACAACGTTGACGTGGCAGGCATCCGAACCACGGCCGCCTGCCCGGGCTTCGCCTACACGCCGGAGAAGGACGCCGAAGCCGTGGCCCGGCTCCGCGCAGCCGGTGCCCTGGTCCTGGGTGCCACCAACCTGGACCAGTTCGCCACCGGGCTGGTGGGCACGCGGAGTCCCTACGGTGCGGTCCGGGATTCCCGCCGCCCCGGCTACATTTCCGGCGGCTCCAGCTCGGGCTCCGCTGTTGCGGTGGCGCTGGGGCTGGCGGACATCGCGATCGGCACGGACACGGCGGGATCGGGCCGCGTCCCGGCCGGGCTGCAGGGCATCGTCGGGATCAAGGCCACCCTCAACGTGGTCTCCACAGCCGGGGTGGTGCCGGCCTGCCGGTCCTGGGACGCCGTCACCATCTTCGCCCGGCACCTGTCCACCGCCGAACTGGCCATGGGCATCATGGCCGGCAATTCACGGGCCTGGCCGGCGGACATCCGGCTCGCCGCGCCGTCCCGGCCGCGGGTGGCATACCCCGCGGCGCTGCCTGCGCTGCCGCCGGAATGGGCCGCGGAGTTTGACCGGCAGGTTGACCGGCTGCGATCCTCTGGGGTGGCCGCCGAACCGGTCGAATTCGACGACTTCCTCCAGGCTGCCCGGCTGCTGTACGACGGTGGTCTGGTGGCCGAACGGTACGCCGCGGTGGGCAGCTTCCTGGAGAACCACGACGGCGGCACGGACGGCCAGGCGGGAATCGATCCGACAGTTCGGGGCATCGTCCGCGCGGCCGGCACAGTGCCCGCCCACCGGTACGTCGCTGATACCGGGCGGCTGGAGGAACTCAAGGCCAGGGCCATGGCCCGGCTGGAAGGCTTCGACGCGTTGCTGGTTCCCACCGCGCCGTTCCATCCCACGCTGGCAGAAGTAGCTGCCGACCCCGTGGGTGTGAACTCGTTGATGGGCACCTACACCAATTTCTGCAACCTGTTCGATCTGTGCGCAGTGGCCGTTCCCGCCGGGGAGGTGGACGGCGCCCAGTTTGGACTCACGGTAGTGGGCCGCACTTTCGATGACGCCGTGGCTGCCGACATCGCGCGCCGGATCGAAACCACTCCCGCGCCGCCTGCGCTCTTTGCTAAGGGAGCTACGGTTCCCGGCGCCGTAGGCGGGGCCGGTCCGGAAGGCGGCAGGCCGTCGTCGTCCGCTCCCTGGCCGTTGGCCGCAGGTGCCCAGGCCGTGCCGCTGGTTGTGGTCGGGGCCCACCGCAAGGACCAGCCACTCGCGCCGCAACTGGAGGAGCTCGGGGCGTTCTGGGACGGCCCGGTCCGGACGGCGGCGCGCTACCGGATGGTGGCGCTGGACACCGTGCCGGCCAAACCCGGCGTCTACCGGTCCGACGACGGCGCCGAGTTGGTGGGGGAGCGGTGGCTGGTGTCCCCGGCAGCTTTGGGGACGTTCCTGGCGGGCCTTCCCGAGCCGATGCTGCTGGGGTCCGTGCAGCTGTCGGATGGGTCCGCCGCCGTCGGGTTCGCCTGTGATGCCGTCGCCGCTGCGGGCGGGGAGGACATCACTGCCTGGGGCGATTGGCTGGCGGACCGGAGCGTGGAACCGAAGCCGCGTACGGTGTGGCGGAACCTGGGGGAAGCTGCCCTTGCGGGGTTCAGCCGCGGGGAACGGGGATAACGCCGGCCTGGTCCGGGCGGGAATCATCGTCCGGGCGGGCCTCCCCGTCCGGACGTTCGTCCTTGAAATACGCTGCGATGGCCTCCACCAGTTCCTTGACCGCTGCAGGGACAGACCCGTGGAAGCACTTGGGGGAGAGCTGGTAGGTGCTGCCCGGTACGGCCGCGTGGAGCCGTTCGGCAGTCTCCCTGTAATAACTGGGACTCTTCCCGCCGGCCATGAAGTGGGTGCCCGGCGGCAGCACGCTGAAGTCCCGGGCGTGATCCTTCTCGTCGTAGGCCGCGCGCAGCTCACCCACGCCGCTGGGCATCACCTGGCGGAAGATTGTGTTCACCTTGGTCCGGGACAGGACCGCCATCAGGCCGGCCAGGACCGGCTCCGGGATCCTGGCCATCGCTGAGCCCGGGCTGGTGGCCTTCTTCATGTGGGCCAGGGCGAGTCCCACCCTGCCATCGTTGACGGCGGCCTCGAACGCGTCCAGCCAGCGGGTGTCGACGCTGCCGTCAATATTCACGGCAGCGTCGTACACGGCCAGCTTGTCCGGGACCAACGGGGTGCCCGTGAACTCCTGGACCGCGTTCATCGCCACCGATCCGCCCAGGCTGTGGCCCAGGACGTTCCGTGCGCCGGTGGCGGCGAGGACGGTCCGGACATCCTCGATCTCGGTGGCCATGCTGTAGTCAGGCGGCTGTTCGGACGAGTTGCCCCGGCCGCGGCGGTCATAGACGTCAACCGCCCAGCCGTCGCCCAGGCCCTTCGCCAGCGCAATCGAGAATGGGCGGTAGATCAGGGCCGTGAGGAATGCGCCGCCAATCAGCAGCACACGCTTTTCGCCCGGCGCGTCCTCGGCGCCGTAGCTGTACAAAGCCAGCTTGCCGCCGTCGTGCGTTGGAAGGACCCGTTCTTTCACCAGCCCATCCTAGGCAGCAAGCCTGCGCGGCAGCTGGGAACCGGGGTGGCCAATGCCCGGTAAACTTGATGATTGTGACTTCCCAAAACACCCCCGCGCCCAAGAATGCCCCAGAGCCCGTCGATGCCAGCGAGCAGATGCGGATCCGCATGGAAAAGCGCGCCAAACTTCTTGAGCGCGGCACGGAGGCGTACCCCGTGGGAGTGGAACGCACGCACTCGCTTGCCGAGATCCGGGAAAAGTACGCCCACCTCGAGGCGGACGACACGACCGGTGACATCGTGGGTGTCACGGGCCGCGTAGTCTTCGTCCGCAACACCGGCAAGCTCTGCTTTGCCACCCTTCAGGAAGGCGGCACTGACGGCAAGGGAACGCGCCTCCAGGCGATGCTGAGCCTGGCCAACATCGGCGAGGAAGCGCTCGCTGACTGGAAGGCCCTGGTTGACCTCGGCGACCACGTGTTCATTAAGGGTGAGGTCATCTCCTCCCGCCGCGGAGAACTGTCCATCATGGCGGAGTCCTGGTCAATGGCCTCCAAGGCCCTGCGCCCCCTGCCCGTGCTCCACGCGGAACTCAACGAGGAAACCCGCGTCCGCCAGCGCTACGTCGACCTGATGGTCCGCGACGAGGCCCGTGAAATGGTCT
Source organism: Arthrobacter sp. FW306-07-I (assembly GCF_021800405.1). Lineage (NCBI taxonomy): Bacteria > Bacillati > Actinomycetota > Actinomycetes > Micrococcales > Micrococcaceae > Arthrobacter > Arthrobacter sp. FW306-07-I. The sequence continues at coordinate 232,034 of NZ_CP084550.1, forward strand.
ACACGCGTGCCGCCATTACGCGCTCCATCCGCGAAACGCTGTTCCGCCACCGCTACGTGGAGGTGGAAACGCCCATCCTGCAGCTGGTCCATGGCGGGGCACTGGCGCGGCCGTTCGAGACCCACATGAACGCCTTCGACCAGAAGATGACCCTCCGCATCGCCACCGAGCTGTACCTCAAGCGCGCAGTGGTGGGCGGCATCGACCGCGTCTATGACATGGGCCGCGTATTCCGCAACGAGGGCGTTGACTCCACCCACAGCCCCGAGTTCACCACCCTCGAGTGCTACGAGGCCTGGGCCGACCAGTTCGTCATGGCGCAGCGGATCAAGGAGATCATCCTTGACGCCGCCGACGCCGTGGGTGCCGGCCGCGTCCTGCAGACCGAGGCGGGGGAGATCAACCTCGACGGCGACTGGGCCTGGCTGCCTGTCTACCCCGGACTTTCCGACGCCGTTGGGCAGGAAATCACCCCGGACACCCCGGTTGAGGTGCTTCGGGAGCTTGCAGCCAAGCACGAGGTCAAGGTGGACCCCAAGTGGGACGCCGAGAAGCTGGTGGTTGAACTCTTCGGTGAAATCGTGGAGCCCACCTTGCTGAACCCCACCTTCGTCTACGACTACCCGCCCTCCGCCCAGCCGCTGGCCCGCCCGCACCGCGAGGACGGCCGGCTGATCGAGGCCTGGGACCTGATCATCGGCGGCATGGAGCGCGGCACCGCCTTCTCCGAGCTGATCGACCCCGTCATCCAGCGCGAGCGGCTCACGGAGCAGTCCATGCACGCTGCCGCCGGCGACGTCGAAGCCATGCAGCTTGACGAAGACTTCCTGCGCGCCCTCGAATACGGTGCTCCCCCCATGGGCGGTATCGGCTTGGGCATCGACCGGCTGGTGATGCTCTTCACCGGGGCCGGTATCCGCGAAACCATCCTGTTCCCCCTGCTCAAGCCCGAAGGGCACTGACCATGGAATACGTAGCAGTACTTCTTCCCTCCCTGGTGGTGGGCCTGCTGTTCTGGTTCGCCATGAAGGCAATCTTTAACGCTGACAAGGCCGAGCGGCAGGCGGAAGCCCGCGCCCAGGCCGAAGCCGATTCCCTTCCGGCACCCTCCGAGCAGCAGGGCCCCGAATCCAAATAGGTAAAAGCCCCCTATTCCCAGGCTTTATCCCCAAGGAACCATTAGGCGCTTTGACGCGTTGCCAAGATAAGAGTCATACTTTTTTTGGGAAACATCCTGCTTTTCTGAAAACCGACTTTCCAGCAAGAGGAAGACCTTAATGGCACAGAAAGTAAACATCATCCTTGTTGATGATCTGGATGGGGGATCCGCAGACGAGAATGTTAAGTTTGGCCTCGACGGGGTCAGCTATGAGATTGACCTGTCGGCAGCCAATGCCGCTGAGCTTCGGTCTTCATTGGAGAGGTTCATCAACGCTGCGCGCAAGGCGTCCGGAGGCCGCAGCCAGCGGGCCACCAAGGCGTCCACCGCGGGCCGCAGCCACGATTCAGCACAAATCCGCCAATGGGCACGGGATAACGGCTACACGGTTAACAGCCGCGGCCGAATTCAGGCCGAAATCCAGGAAGCCTACCAAAAGGCAAATTCGTAGGACGGCGATAGCTCGACTAAAGAGCCCTGCTTCCCATATTGGGCGGCAGGGCTTTTTGGTGCACCTGAATTCCGCGGCGGAGGAGCAATTATCCCTGCAGGGCTGCAGCAGTTTGATGGCCGTGCGATTACCTCCGCAAGAGGCTGCCGGCAGCGAACTGTTCGGCAAGGTAGAACACGAAGGGCGGAATATCGCCTGTTTTCGCCAGCGCGGCTCCGCAACCGACGGTGGCCAGGGCCAGGGCTGCCGCTTCTTTCTCCCGGTGCAGGCCCGCCAGGGCTCCGGACAGGGATCCAAGCGCGAGCACGTGCAGCCATGCGTAGGTAAGGAATGGCCAAGCCGGGAAGCGGCGGGCCGCGAAACGCTCCAGGTCCGCTGCGCGCATCGCGAGTTCGGACACGAACAACGGGGCGCCTGCAGCAAGTGCGACGGCGGCCGTGCCGGCGAGCGACCGGCTCCGCCCCTCCGGGAGGGCAAGGGCCAGTCGGGCGATCGCCGCGGGCATGGCGGCGGTTCCTGCCGCAGCGACGTGTTGTCCCGCCACCCACCACCGCCGCCCCTTTCGGAGCATTTCGAGTCGTTGGGCGGCGTCAGGCCCGAGGTATACCCCCGGCACCGGGCTGATGCCCACCAGCCACACTGCTCCGGCAATAAGCGCAACACGGGCCGGCCGCTTCACGCGTTCCAGGTCCACCTTCGACATATTCCACGCCTCCCGCCATTTTCCCGGCTGGCACGTTCCGTACGGATGCCGCTCCCTGCCCGCCATTAAGGCCAAGGATGGGCCACCGCAGGGCCACGGACAAGGGCATTTTGGCGGTCTTTCCCATTGCCCGGAGACCAAGGCAGGAAGTCCGCGCCGGAGGACGTGGCGGATATTCCGTAAACACTGCGGTTTCCCCTGTGGCGAACACGCTCCACATCGCCGGGCGGGCCACGTAGCATCAAAGTACGTCGTAGCTAGGAGTGTGGCGAAATGTTTGAGCGATTTACGGACCGTGCCCGTCGCGTAGTTGTGCTTGCCCAAGAAGAGGCACGCATGCTGAACCACAATTACATCGGTACCGAACACATCCTCTTGGGTCTGATCCATGAGGGTGAAGGTGTTGCCGCCAAAGCTCTTGAGTCCTTGAGCATTTCGCTCGACGGCGTTCGCGAGCAGGTGCAGGAGATCATCGGGCAGGGCCAGCAGGCTCCCTCCGGCCACATCCCCTTCACCCCGCGTGCCAAGAAGGTGCTGGAGCTCTCGCTGCGCGAAGCCCTGCAGCTGGGCCACAACTACATCGGCACCGAGCACATTCTGCTCGGCCTGATCCGGGAGGGTGAAGGCGTTGCCGCCCAGGTCCTGGTCAAGCTTGGCGCCGACCTGAACCGGGTCCGCCAGCAGGTCATCCAGCTCCTCTCCGGTTACCAGGGCAAGGAAACCACCGGCGCAGGCGTCGGCGGCGGACAGCCCGAAGGCGCCCCTGCCGGTTCCGTGGTCCTGGACCAGTTCGGCCGCAACCTGACCCAGGCTGCGCGCGAGAACAAGCTGGACCCGGTCATCGGCCGCGAGCAGGAAATGGAACGCGTCATGCAGGTCCTTTCCCGCCGCACCAAGAACAACCCTGTCCTCATCGGCGAGCCCGGCGTCGGCAAGACCGCCGTCGTCGAAGGCCTTGCCCAGGCCATTGTGCGCGGCGACGTCCCGGAGACCATCCGCGACAAGCAGCTGTACACCCTGGACCTCGGTTCCCTTGTGGCAGGTTCCCGCTACCGCGGTGACTTCGAAGAGCGCCTTAAGAAGGTCCTCAAGGAGATCCGCACCCGCGGCGACATCATCCTGTTCATCGACGAGATTCACACCCTGGTGGGTGCCGGTGCCGCCGAAGGCGCCATCGACGCAGCCTCGATCCTGAAGCCCATGCTGGCCCGCGGCGAGCTGCAGACCATCGGTGCCACCACCTTGGACGAGTACCGCAAGCACATCGAGAAGGATGCCGCCCTGGAGCGCCGCTTCCAGCCGATCCAGGTCAAGGAACCCTCCGTGGCGCACGCCATCGAGATCCTCAAGGGCCTGCGCGACCGGTATGAGGCGCACCACCGGGTCACCATCACCGACGGTGCCCTGGCCTCCGCTGCAAGCCTCGCCGAGCGCTACATCTCGGACCGCTTCCTCCCGGACAAGGCGATCGACCTGATCGACGAAGCCGGTGCCCGGCTGCGCATCCGCCGCATGACCGCTCCGCCGGAGCTCAAGGCCATGGACGAGCGCATCGCCAAGCTGAAGATGGAGAAGGAATCCGCCATCGACGCCCAGGACTTCGAAGGTGCAGCTTCGCTCCGCGACAAGGAGCAGAAGATGATCTCCGAGCGGGCGGAGAAGGAGCGCAACTGGAAGTCCGGCGGCATGGACGACATCTCCGAGGTGGATGAGGATCTCATCGCCGAGGTGCTGGCCAACTCCACCGGCATCCCCGTCTTCAAGCTGACCGAGGAAGAATCCTCGCGCCTGCTCAAGATGGAAGACGAACTGCACAAGCGGGTTGTCGGCCAGGACGAGGCCATCAAGGCACTGTCCCAGGCCATCCGCCGCACCCGTGCAGGGCTCAAGGACCCCAAGCGCCCCGGTGGCTCGTTCATCTTTGCCGGCCCCACCGGCGTCGGCAAGACCGAGCTCGCCAAGGCACTTGCGGAGTTCCTCTTCGGTGAAGAGGACGCCCTCATCACCCTGGACATGTCCGAGTACTCCGAGAAGCACACCGTTTCGCGGCTCTTCGGTGCCCCTCCGGGCTACGTGGGCTACGAAGAGGGTGGCCAGCTGACCGAGAAGGTCCGCCGCCGTCCGTTCTCCGTGGTGCTGTTCGACGAAGTTGAGAAGGCCCACGCTGACCTCTTCAACTCGCTGCTGCAGATCCTGGAAGACGGTCGCCTGACCGACTCCCAGGGCCGCGTGGTGGACTTCAAGAACACCGTGATCATCATGACCACCAACCTGGGTACCCGGGACATCTCCAAGAGCGTCGCCACCGGCTTCCAGTCCGGCACCGACACGCAGACCGGCTACAACCGCATGCGTGCCCGCGTCACGGAGGAACTCAAGCAGCACTTCCGCCCCGAGTTCCTGAACCGTGTTGACGACGTCGTGGTGTTCCCGCAGCTCACCCAGGACGAGATCATCGAGATCGTGGACCTGTTCGTGACCCGCCTGGAGAAGCGCCTCAAGGACAAGGACATGGGCATCGAGCTCACCAAGGCCGCCAAGGTGCTCCTCGCGACCCGGGGCTACGATCCCGCCATGGGTGCCCGGCCGCTGCGCCGCACCATCCAGCGCGAGATCGAGGACCAGCTCTCCGAGAAGATCCTCTTCGGCGAGATCCACACCGGCGACATCGTCGTGGTGGATGTCGAAGGCGAAGGCGACGACGCGAAGTTCACCTTCGCCGGCAACGCCAAGCCGCGCATCCCGGAGATCGCACCCAGCGTCTAAGTTCCACAGCCAAAGCCCCGCCACTCCACAAAGGAGCGGCGGGGCTTTTGCTTTGCCCTTTCCACCCCGTCACTGGTTGCCGCCGCTCCGGCACCGGCGCCATTTGCCGCTTGCTGCTCCTTCGTCGCTTTGACGCAAGCTACACAAATGACCCCGGTGCCGGACCCAGCCGCGGAGAAGCACCCACGCGTAGCCGGGTGCCGTGTGTCGACTGTGATGGCGGACACAAAACGTGTTGAATCGGGAGCATGGCTAATCAGAATCCGGCGATCCCGGACGAGCAACCGCTGACCCCTTTCCATGACCTCGACCATTACCTGTCCATCCCCCGGGTAAGCGGCCTGGCACTGAGCCCGGACGGCACGCGGCTGGTCACCACTGTGAGCACCTTGAACGGTAAAGGCACCGAATTCGCCACCGCACTGTGGGAGCTGGACCCGGCCGGGCAGAAGCACGCCCGGCGCATCACCCGCAGCGCCAAGGGCGAGGCCGGTGCCGCGTTCGCAGCCAATGGGGACGTCTACTTCACGTCCGCCCGTCCCGATCCGGACAGCCCCGACGAAGATCCGGTGAGCGCGCTGTGGCTGCTCCCGGCCGACGGCGGCGAAGCAAGGGTGGTCCTCAGCCGGCCGGGCGGCGTCAGCAGGGTAATCACGGCCAGGGGCGCCGATGCGGCGTTCGTGACGGCCGAGGTCCTGGCAGGTTCCGCTGACGAGGAGGACGACGCTGAACGGCGCAAGTCCCGCAAGGACAAGAAGGTCTCTGCCATCCTGCACAGCGAGTATCCGGTCCGGTACTGGGACGCGGACCTGGGGCCCGGTCAGCCGCGGATCTTCGCTGTGGAAGCGGGGGAAAAAGAAGGAGCCGGCACGCCCACAACGGTTGATGCCACCGCTCCCTTGGTCCTGCGCAACCTGACGCCCGACGCCGGCCCGCGGCTCAGGGAGGCGGAGACCGTGGTCAGCCCCGATGGGAAGACCATCTACAGCGGCTACACCAAGCCTCTTGCGAAGGCGGACAGCCGGTCCATTCTGGTGGCTGTCGATGTGGCGTCCGGCAGCCTCAAAGTGCTGCTGGACCAGGAAGGCATGAGCTACTTCCCGGGACCCGTCAGCCCCGATGGCCGCACGCTCGTGGTGGTCAGCGAGAGTGATTCCACCCCTCACCGGGCCCCCGAAATCAAGATGTACCTGCTCGACGTCTCCGGCCAGGCGCCGGAGGAGGGCGGCGGACTGCAGCCACTGGCCCACGATTGGGATCGCTGGCCCAAGCCTGCGGCGTGGCTTCCGGACGGTTCCGGCCTCCTGGTTACAGCGGACGACGACGGCGCGTCGCCGGTTTTTCGGGTCAGCGTTCCGTCGGCTGCCGCTGAGGTGGGCGTCACCCGGGTGACGCAGGACGCTGCGGCCTACTCCGACGTCGTAATTTCGCCGGAGGGGCGCAGCGCCTATGCCCTGCGCAGCTCGTACGAGTTCCCGGCCGAGGCCGTACGGATCGACCTGGCCACTGGGGAAACCACCCGCCTCCCTGCCCCTGCCGAGCGGCCGTCCTACCTTGGCCGGATGGAGCGCATCGCCGCAACCGCCGCGGACGGCTCGCGCGTGCCCGCCTACCTGGCCCTCCCGGAGGGTGCTTCCGCGGACCAGCCGGCACCGCTGCTCCTGTGGATCCACGGCGGCCCGCTGGGATCGTGGAACGCGTGGACCTGGCGCTGGAACCCCTGGCTCCTGACGGCGAAGGGGTACGCGGTGCTGCTGCCGGATCCGGCGCTGTCCACCGGCTACGGGCAGTCGTACATCCAGCGCGGCTGGGGATCATGGGGGAAGGCGCCCTTCACAGACCTCATGGCAGTGACCGATGCCGCCGTACGGCGGCCCGACATCGACGAGGCCCGGACCGCGGCGATGGGTGGCTCCTTCGGCGGCTACATGGCCAACTGGGTGGCGGGCAACACAGACCGGTTCAAGGCGGTCGTCACCCATGCGAGCCTCTGGGCCCTGGACCAGTTCGGGCCCACCACCGACGCCTCTCAGTATTGGCTGAAGGAAATGACCGAGGAAATGGCGCTGGAGAACTCGCCGCACCTCCATGCCGAGAACATCAGCACCCCCATGCTGGTGATCCACGGTGACAAGGACTACCGGGTGCCCATCGGCGAAGGCCTGCGGCTCTGGTATGAACTGCTGTCCAAGTCCCAGCTGGCGGCGGACCAGGACGGACAGACTCCGCACCGGTTCCTCTACTTCCCGGACGAGAACCACTGGGTCCTCCAGCCGCAACACGCCAAGGTCTGGTACCAGGTGGTGGAGTGGTTCCTGGCAAAGAACGTCCTGGGCCAGGATCTCGAGTTGCCTGCCGAGCTGGGGCTCTAGGTTGGTCGGCTTTGCGCCGTCGGCCGAGGCATTTGCCGGCACCGGAACGCCCCGCCCCGTCCGCAACCAGCCGAGAGCCCTTCGCCTCGTAGGATGGCTGTGTGACCGACTCCTTCCACATCCGCCCAGCACGCACCAGCGACGTCCCCGCCATCAAGAGGTTGGTGGCACCCCTGGCCGAGGAGCGCATCCTGATGGCGAAGGAGACGGTGGCCTATTACGAGAGCCTCCAGGAGTTCCGCATCGCCGAGTCCAGCGACGGCGAAATGATCGGCTGCGGCGCCCTGCATGTCATGTGGGAGGACCTGGCCGAAATCCGCACCCTTGCAGCGTCGGGGGAGTGGCGCGGCAGAGGGGTGGGGCATGTCCTGGTGGAGAGCCTGCTGCAAGAAGCCCGGGCCCTGGGGGTATCCCGCGTCTTCTGCCTCACCTTCGAGGTGGATTTCTTCAAGCGTCACGGATTCGAAGTCATGGCGGACCAGTCGGCGGTGGATCCGGAAGTCTATTCGGAGCTGCTGCGCTCCCATGACGAGGGCGTGGCGGAGTTCCTGGACCTGGCACGCGTCAAGCCCAACACCCTTGGCAACACCCGGATGATCCGCACCCTCTAAAGGCGTCCGCAGACGGCATTCAGAAACCCCTCTTGGCTTTACTCGAATTGATGGATAAACTGCTGAAGGCCGATATGTGGGGGGCCTCAGGAAAGGGACAGTCATTGGGGGCTGTCCCTTTGCTGCGTCCGGGTCGCAAACCTGTGGGATAAGTGCGGAAAAGTGGGGTGGAGGAGCCTACCGCCAGTCGCGATCCCGGTAGTAGGGTCAGACACACATCCTTCAGGAGCACAGCCAGGAGCAACGCCATGAAGAAACTCATCAACGATCCAAAATCCGTTGTCCAGGAAGCTGTCCAGGGGTTTGGCCTGGCACACGCCGGACTGGTCACGGTCAGCGAAGACCCCATCTACATCACGCGCAAGGACGCGCCTGTGGCCGGCAAGGTGGGGCTGGTTTCCGGCGGCGGCAGCGGGCACGAGCCGCTGCACGCCGGTTACGTTGGGCAGGGAATGCTCGACGCCGCGGTGCCGGGGGCGGTGTTTACCTCGCCTACGCCGGACCAGATCCTTCCGGCCACCCTCGCTGTGAACTCCGGTGCCGGCGTCGTGCATATCGTCAAGAATTACACCGGCGACGTCCTGAACTTCGAGACGGCGGCCGAACTGGCTGAGGCCGAAGGCGTCAGTGTCCGCACCGTACTGGTCAATGACGACGTGGCGGTGGAGGATTCGCTGTACACCGCAGGCCGCCGCGGTGTGGGCGGCACCGTGCTGGTGGAGAAGATTGCGGGCGCAGCTGCCGAACGCGGTGACGACCTCGACGCCGTCGCCGCCATCGGCGAGCGGGTCAACGCCAACGTCAGGACCATGGGGGTGGCACTGTCCGCCTGCACGGTTCCGCACGCCGGCACACCCAGCTTTGACCTCGCCGAGGATGAGATCGAGATCGGCATCGGCATCCACGGCGAGCCGGGCAGGCACCGGATTCCCATGGAGACCGCGGACAACATCACCAACCGCCTGCTGGAACCCGTCCTGGCGGACCTGAAGATCACCTCCGGGGACAAGGTGCTGCTTTTCGTAAACGGCATGGGCGGCACGCCACTGAGCGAGCTGTACATCGTGTATCGGCGGGCTGTGCAGGTACTCGGAGATGCCGGCGCCACGGTGGAACGCTCGCTGGTGGGCAACTACATTACGGCCCTCGAAATGCAGGGCTGCTCCATTTCGGTCCTCCGGCTCGATGACGAGATGACGGAACTCTGGGACGCGCCCGTGCACACCCCCGCGCTGCGGTGGGGCGTGTGACCGTGATCCTGGACGTCAACTGGGCCGTGAAGTGGCTGACCCTGTGCGCGCAGGCCATGGCAGAGCACCGCGTTGAACTCATCGAACTGGACCGGGCCATTGGCGACTCGGACCACGGCGAGAACATGGACCGGGGCTTCCAGGCCGTCCTGGCCAAGCTCGGCGAATCGACGCCGGAGACGCCCGGGGCTGCGCTGAAGATGACCGCCATGACGCTGATGTCCAAGGTGGGCGGCGCCGCAGGGCCGCTCTACGGCACTGCCTTCCTTCGCGCCGCCACCGCACTCGGCGATTCCGCTGAAGTTGATGCAGCCGCCCTGGCCGGGGCCCTGGCGGCTGCGCGGGACGGGATTGTGGCGCGCGGGAAGGCCGAGTCAGGGGACAAGACCATGGTGGATGCCTGGACCCCGGCTGTCGACGCTGCCCGCGCAGCAGCGGACGGCGGAAGCGCCGATGTCCTGGGCGTCCTGGTGGCGGCGGCCGAGGCTGCCGAAGCAGGGGCGGTGGCAACGGATCCGATGGTCGCAAGGAAAGGCCGGGCCAGCTACCTCGGCGAACGCAGCGCCGGCCACCGGGACCCCGGCGCCGTATCCAGCGCGCTGATCCTCCGCGCCGCCGTTGGGGCGGCTGCGTGACCGTCAGCATCGTTGTGGTGTCCCATAGCGAAAAAATTGCCGACGGCGCCGTGGAGCTTGCCGCCCAAATGGCACCGGACGTGATCATCCTGCCCGCCGGCGGCACCGACGACGGCAGGATCGGCACCAGCCTGGAGAAGGTCCTCGCCGCCCTGGAACAGGCGGGCGGGCAGGATGGCGGCCAGGCAGGCGGACAAGCCGACGGGGATGGCGTTGCGGCGAACGGCACAGTAGTCATCACGGACCTGGGATCAGCAGTGATGACCGCGGAATCTGCCCTCGAGTTCCTGGAAAACCCAGCCGGCGTCCTGCTCGCCGATGCACCGTTGGTCGAAGGCCTGGTGGCCGCAGCCGTCGCGGCACAGGGCGGAGCCGATGTGCAGGCCGTGCGGAACGCGGCAGAAGCTGCAGGGGGCGGGACGCATCAGGCGGAGCAGGCTTCCGCGCCGGAGGAGCTGGAGCCTGTCACCAGCGCCGCGCCTGACAGCACCGGCGACTTCGAATTGGTCAACCAGGCAGGCATGCATGCGCGGCCTGCCGCGAAAGTGGCCGGGGGCCTGGCCTCCCTGGACGCCGAAGTCACCATCAACGGCGTGGACGGCGCGTCCATGACCGGGCTGATGACCCTCGGCGCCGGCAAAGGCAGCGTGCTGCACGTTGAAGCGTGGGGACCTGATGCGGAACGGGCCGTGGAGTATGTGGGCGGCTTGGTGGAGGCTGGTTTCGGCGAGCCCTGACCACCCCGCCCGTTCCTGCGAATAAGCTCGGTGGCATGGAACGGCCGCTTACAGACAACTCCCAGGAAATCGAAGTGCTGGACGGCCAAATCTCCATGGAGGAACTGCTCGCCGAGCTCGGCTTCAACTGGACGGCAGAACCCGCTGGCGGCGGCGCGGAAGCCGGCGATGCCGAGGGCGATACATTCAGCCAGCCCGCGCTGTTCTAGCCGGCCCCTTTCGGGCCCGGCCAGGGTCCGCTAACCCAGCGGAAAGACGCCGATAAACCAGAACGAAACAACGGCAAAGACCGCGAAGAACGCAATCAGGCAGCCCATCACGGTGCGCGGTTCCGAGGAAACCTGGAGCGACTCATTGGGGTTGGCGGGGTTGTAGGCAACCTCGATCAGCGAGCCCGGCGCCGGCTGCTCCACCGCCGAGATCTCCGACTTGCCCATGAAGAGGGTGCCCTGCGGACCCGTGAACTGGTAGGTGGGGTAGTAGCGCAGGTTCCGGCTTGAGCCGCCCGCGCCGCTGGTCCATCCGGTGGCGCTGCCGGTGACGGTTGCCTGCGCCCTGGGCCACGCCGCCATCTGTTGCTGCTGGCGCTTGGTCCTGCGCGCCGCGTAGACCAGTGAAAATATGGCGGCAGCAACAAACAGGGCCCACACGATGTACAGGATGGTTTTCATGGTTCCCCCGGTTCCGGTCACCAAGAAGTATGCCATCCCGGCCCGCGCCGCCGGTGCCTCAGGCTGGTAGCCGGAGGCCGCCGTCGTGCATCTCCGCCAGCCCGTCCGCCAGCAGCCCTGCCAGCGCCCGGTCCAGTTGTTCGGGGGCGGAGTTGAGCCGGTGCAGCGCGGCCAGGGGCACGCTGATCCCCTCCGGCGCGTAGCCAAGATCGGCCGGTTCGCGGTGGAACATGTCCGGCGGCACGGGTGCATCCGCCAGCCGGAGCACGGCCAGCACGGCGCCGCGGACCTGGCGATCGGTGCCGTGCCATGACTGGCCCTTGGGAACGTACGACGGCGGGGGCTCACCGGCGGCGAGCCAGGCACAGGAGTCCCTCACTGGACAGTCGATGCACTTGGGCGCGCGGGCCGTGCACACCAGGGCACCCAGTTCCATGACCGCGGCGTTCCAGCGCACGGACGTGTCGTCGTCCTCCGGCAGCAGGGCCGCCGCAAGGCGCATCTCCGCCGCCGTCAGGGCCGGGGCGGGTAGCGCGGTGCCTGAGATGAGCCGGGCGTGCACCCTGCGGATGTTGGTGTCCACCACCGTTTCGCGGCGGCCATACGCAAATGCTGCCACTGCTGCTGCGGTGTAGCTGCCCACGCCGGGAAGGGCCAGCAGCTCAGCGTAAGTGTCCGGGACCTTGCCGCCGTGCTCCTGCACGATTGCGGTGGCCGCGGCGTGCAGCCTCAGGGCCCTCCGGGGGTAGCCCAGCCGGCCCCACGAACGGACGGCTTCGCCTGCCGGTTCGCCTGCCAGGCCCGCGGGAGTGGGCCAGCGTTTGAGCCACTCGTGCCAGACGGGCAGCACCCGGACCACGGGGGTCTGTTGCAGCATGATTTCGCTGACCAGCACTCCCCAGGGGGAGCATTCAGGCTTACGCCACGGCAGGTCGCGGGCAATGCCGGCGAACCAGTCGTTGACCCGCCTGCGGAGCAGCTCCAGATCCGCGGAGGCGACCGGGGCATCCGTCTTGGGGGAGGTTTGAGTGTCGATGCCAACACTGTAGTAGATGGGTTGCGCAGTGTGGAAAACCCGGTGTGACCAGAGCAATGGGCCCGCGGCGGCGTGGTGGCGGTTCAGATCCGGAGGCTTTCCCTAGCCTAGGAGGATGGGCAGGCAAGGCAATTCATCAGCACGCGGCACGTCGGGTTCCAGCAGCGTCCGGAAACCGAGCGCCGCTGTCTACCGCCGCCGTCGGCTGTTTGCTGGCGGTGCCCTGCTGCTGGTGATCGCACTGGTGGTCAGTGGGTTCGCCTTGGCGGGTGCCTTCAAGGGCGGTTCCCGGCAGGCCTCTTCCACCCAGCCTTCTTCCACCGACCCTGCTTCGGCGAACCCGGCTGCCTCAGCAACACCCTCTGCTTCCGCCTCGGCAACTGCTCCGGCCACGCCGTCGCCCACTGCTTCCGCAACCGCCACCTGCAACCAGAACCTGGTCACTGTCACTGCTTCCACGGACAAGCCCGCCTACGGCCCCGGCGAAAACCCGATGCTCACCCTGAAGGTGACCAACGGCGGCAAGGTGCCCTGTGAGGTCAACATCGGAACGTCGCAGATGGAATTCCTGGTGACCAGCGGCTCGGACCGGATCTTTTCCTCCAAGGACTGCCAGGCGTCCAGCGAGGACCTGGTGAAGGTCATTGCACCCGGTGCCAGCGAAACCGCTAACTTCCCGTGGAGCCGGAACCGCAGCGCCGAGGGCTGCAAAGCGGTGGCCGCAGCTCCGGGCGGTGGCGGGGCGTACTACATCTTCACCGCGAAGCTGGGCTCACGGGCCAGCCCGAAGGCCGTCTTCCAGCTGAACTGATCTCCTCAATCCCCGTCGATTGCTGGGTAACTGTCGTTTTCAGGGTTCAAAACGGCAGGTGGGCAGCAATGGATGATGCTTTTGGGCCGGGGCTTAGAGGAAGCGGTCCAGGAGGCTGGCTTCTGCCATGCGGCTCAGGCCCTCGCGTACGGTCCGGGCGCGCTGGTCGCCGATGCCGTCAACCGTCATGAGGTCGTCGATGGTGGCCGCCATCAGGAACTGCAGGCCCCCGAAGTGGTCCACCAGGCGGTCTGCAACGGCCTTGGGGACTGCCTTGAGGCCGGACAGCAGCCGGTAGCCGCGGGGCTGGACCACTGCATCCAGGTTCGCCTCGCCGCCAGCGAACCCGACGATCGCCGAGATTTTGCCCAGGTCGATCAGTTCGGTGGGGCCCAGGTTGACCAGTTCATTGACGGCTTTTTCGATGTCTTCGGCGGAGGCATGGGGGCTGGCGTAGTCGCGGATGATCACGTCGCTGCCCGGACCGCGTCCCACGGTGAGTTCATCGAGCTGGAGGGAGAGGAGGCGGCCGTCCTCGCCCAGTTCCAGGACGTACTGCGAGATTTCCTCGGAAATGCGGCGGACCATTTCCTGCCGCTGGAGGGTGACGGCCACGTCGCGCACCGTCACCATGGCCTCGATTTCCAAGGCTGAGAGCGAACTGGTGACCTGGTCAAGGCGGGCGCGGTAGCGCTCCAGGGTGGCAAGGGCCTGGTTGGCGCGGGCCAGGACGTTTTCCGAGCCCTCCAGGACGTGCCGCAGTCCATTGACGTAGAGGGCGATGATTTGCATTGACTGGCTGACGGAGATGACCGGAACGCCCGTCTGCTTGGCCACCCGTTCTGCGGTGCGGTGGCGGGTACCGGACTCCTGGGTCTCAATGCTGGAGTCCGGGACCAGCTGGACCGCGGCGCGGAGGATGTTGCCCGCGTCCTTGTCGCAGATGATGGCGCCGTCCATTTTGGCCAGTTCCCGCAGGCGGGTAGGCGAGAACTCGATGCCGATATCGAACCCGCCGGAGCAGATGGAGTCAATGGTGCGGTCAGATCCCAGGACGATCAGGGCGCCGGTGCGTCCGCGGAGGATCCGTTCCAGGCCGTCGCGAAGGGGAGTTCCGGGTGCAACCCTGCCCAGAGTGGCCCTCAGCGATTCTTCGGGGCTCCGCGCCATAGGTATTTCCCTTCAAAGGTGCGGACCGCCGCCCGCAGGAATGCCGGCATCTGCAGTTCGCCGGCAGGATCAAAAAGTGCTGTAATTCCCGCAAGCTCAATGATAGGGGTAAGAAACCCAAGTTCCGCACGGGCAAGCCCCAAAGTGCCCCATTAGGGAGTTTCCGAAAGTGCCGGAAAAGCGTGCTCGATGGCGGGTGCGGGCAGGGCATTTTTTGGTGACCCGTGCTGCTGTCCCGCTCGAGACCGGAATATGTCCCGTACCGCCCGTTCGCAGGGTTTCTCGATAAACCTGTTTGCGACCCAAGCTACGGCTGCCGCGCAGAGCAGGGCAGGCGGCACGAGCCACCAGGGAAGCCCCTGGGCCCACCGGCCGACAAGAAGGCCGAACGTACCCAGCACAAGATAGTGGACCATGTAGAAAGCGAATGACAGATCTCCGAGCCTTACTAGGACGGGGTTGCTGAGAAAGTCACGGTTGCCTGCGAGCTCGCGGCGGGCAGCCGTCCAAATGAGGGTGATGATCGCGGGCAGCATGAGCGTCTGGCTGATCCACCAGGGAATGGAATGCAAAAGGTCCACCAAGAGTGTAAGCGTGGCGCCAGCGGTGGTGAAAGCGGCTGCCGACAACTGTGTACTGTGTGGCGGTACATAACCAGCCTTCAGTAGAAGCGCCAGGGCGACGCCGATGACGAACTCGGGTAGCCGGTACAGCGGCAAGTTGTAGGTGATGAAATGGCTGACCTGCGCTCCCAAAGTTAATTGGCAGGCGACGCCCAGTACAGGTTGCAGGACTCCGAGGAATATAACCGTACCGACAAGTTCCTTTGTGCTGAAACGGCGCATTACCGAGACAAGCGGGGGCAGCAGGAGATAGAAGAAAGCTTCTGCCGACAGCGACCAAGCGACAGGGTTGAAGGAAGAAGCAGACCAGGGCCACCAGGCTTGAGTCAAGGTCAGGCTTTGCAGGAAGGAAACCGCGCTCGAATTTTGGGCCACGGGTACTAATGCTGCGATGGCCAACGTAGCTGCGCTTAGTGGAAACAATTTAGCGATACGGTTCCGCAGGAAGACACCAGTGCCTTTTTCCGCGGCGCCAGCCCAGGTCAGTACGAAGCCGGAGAGGACAAAAAAGAAGCTTACGCCGATAAAACCGAGGTCGACAATGGGCAGGTTGTAGAGGGCGAGTCCGTGCATTAGCGCCACGGCCACTGCTGCGACAAACCTCAGGCCCGTCAAGGAATGGAGCCGCCTTCCATCGGTTTCGGCTTGGCGGTTGGCGGATGAGCTAGGGCCGTCGAACATGGCAGCGGCCGCCGTGCTGGCGGTGGAGGGCATTAGTGGAGACCTTCAGAGGGAGAACCGCAATCTCTGCGGAGCGTCGTGTTCGTCTACGTCCAACCAGCCTATGGGAATCGACGACACCGGCGACGTGAAAACGGCGCAGGAATAGCCAAGGACTTCGCAAGGATCAGGGCAGCATTTTCAGCACCAGAGCCCTCGCGTTTTAGTGCTGGACTCAGGCGCCCTAAGGGCATTCGATGAGGGGCGTGACGGTTCTGCTGTCGCTGTCCCAAAGGCGGGCCCCCGTGCACTGGCCTTCAAGGCGCAGGTCCAGCAGGTCCATGGCCGCTCCGAGTTGGTGCGCGGGGACGCGGCGGGAGATGGTGACGTGCGGCGTCCACGCCCCCGGCAGCGTCAGTGACAGCGCGCCGGACAGGTCCTGGTGGAGTCGCCTGTGCAGGTCAAGCAGGGGGTCGGTCAGCAGGACCGCCCTGGCCAGGACATACTTGCCCGCTCCTGCGGGAAAAACAATGGCGCCGGAGAACGTGATGTTCATGGGCAACGCCTGCCACAGGCCTTGTTGGTGCGGACTTTCTTGGCCGGCCTGCAGGTCCGCCCCGGCGGCAAGCGTGATGTGGGGGCTGTTGCTCAAGGAGGTGTGCGCTGCAAGGCTGGGAAGGTCCGCAGCCTGCAGCCGGGCCCAGTCGGCCCTGATCAGGGAATCGGTGGAGCCGTCAAAGACCAACTCGATGCTGCGCATGAACCCATCATGCCGTTTCGGCTGCCGCCGCCCGCTCAGCGCGCGCGTTCCGGTGCAGACTCAGCGCTTCAGGTCCCTGAGCATCCGCTCCAGGTCCCTGCTGACCTTCGAAAGGGACGCAGCCCGCAGCGCCTTGTGTTCCTCCGCCGTCTGGACTCCCCGCTTCCGCGATGAGCCGGAGGGAATGCCCGGATCGGGATCCTGCGTCGCGGCAGGACCACAATTGTTGGCAAGGTTTGTGGCCAGCGGGTCGAAGAAAAGGTTGCCGGTGAAAGTGGCGCCATGCATCATGCGCCCAAGCTAACGTCCCGGCATTTCGCTGCTTTGAACGTCTGGTTTCGCCTGCGTTAAGCGCCGCCGGTGCCAGTTGCAGCCCTGCGATAAACTTATACTTTGGCCGTTTGCCAATGACATTCCCCGCCCTTGAGTCGCACAGCAGTAGCCCGACAGGCCCTGGGCAGCCACAACCGCAGCGAAAGTAGCACCGTGTCCCAAGATGTCCTGACCCCCGCCCGGATCTCCGAGATTCACAAGGAGGCGGGCCGCCGCAGGACCTTTGCCGTCATTTCCCACCCTGACGCCGGCAAGTCCACCCTCACCGAGGCGCTGGCCCTGCACGCAAAAGTGATCGGTACCGCGGGCGCCTCCAGTGGCAAGGCCAACCGCAGGGAAACCGTCTCCGACTGGATGCAGATGGAAAAGGACCGCGGCATCTCCATCAGCTCCGCCGCCCTGCAGTTCTCCTACCGCGACACCGTGATCAACCTCCTGGACACCCCCGGCCACGCCGACTTCTCCGAGGACACCTACCGCGTGCTGGCCGCGGTCGACTGCGCCGTGATGCTGGTGGACGCCGCCAAGGGCCTGGAAACCCAGACCATGAAACTGTTCGAGGTCTGCAAGCAGCGCAACCTGCCCATCATCACCGTCATCAACAAATGGGACCGCCCCGGCCTGGACGCGCTTGCCCTGATGGACGAGATCACCGAACGCACCGGCCTGCAGCCCATGCCGCTGACCTGGGCCGTGGGCATCTCCGGTGACTTCCGCGGCGTCTGGGACCTGCGCAACGACCGCTTCGCCCGTTTCCAGCGCAACAACGCAGGCGCCCAGATCGCCATCACCGACTACTTCAGCCCTGAGGAAGCTGCGGAAGACCAGGGCAGCAACTGGTCCGACGCCGTGGACGAGGCGGGACTGGTGATCGAGTCCAACCTCGAATTCGACGTCGAGGCTTTCCACGCCGGCAAGGCGACCCCCATCCTCTTCAGCTCCGCCGCACTGAACTTCGGCGTCAAGGAATTGCTGGACGCACTGGTGGACTTCGCGCCGCCGGCATCGCCGCGTCCGGACGTGGACGGCAACACCCGCCCGGTGGAATCCCCGTTCTCCGGCTTCGTGTTCAAGGTCCAGGCCGGCATGAACAAGGCACACCGCGACCACGTGGCCTTCATCCGCGTCTGCTCGGGCATCTTCGAACGCGGCATGGTGGTCACCCAGACCCGCACGGGCAAGTCCTTCGCCACCAAGTACGCGCAGCAGGTGTTCGGCCGCGAACGCGAAGTCATCGACGAGGCGTACCCAGGGGATGTGGTGGGCCTGGTCAACGCGTCCTCGCTGCGCGTCGGTGACAGCCTGTTCCTTGACGAAGCGGTGGAGTACCCGGCCATCCCGCTGTTCGCCCCGGAACACTTCCAGGTGGCCCGCTCCAAGGACCCCAGCAAGTTCAAGCAGTTCCGCCGCGGTATCGAGCAGCTAGAGCACGAGGGCGTCATCCAGCTGCTCCGCTCCGACCTCCGCGGCGACCAGGCACCGGTGCTTGCCGCCGTCGGACCCATGCAGTTCGAAGTGGTGGAGGACCGCATGGCACACGACTTCAGCGCCCCCATGCGACTGGAGCGCCTGCCGTACTCCCTGGCAAGAATTACGACGGCGGACGCCATGCCTGCGCTGGCCAACGTACCGGGCGCGGAGGTGCTCTTGCGGTCCGACGGCGAATACCTCGCCTTGTTCAATGACGTCTGGGCGCTGCGGCGCATTGAGAAGAACCACCCGGACCTCACCCTCGTGCCCATCGGCACGCACAACCCGGCGAAGTAAGGTGGTCAACCTGCCGGCAGGCCCGGCACAGCCGCGGGCCGTGGTGACCGGGGCCGGAACCATCAACCCGCTCGGCTCCACCGTCAAGGAAACCTGGGAGGCCCTGCTCGATGGGCGGTCCGGAATAGCGGCACTCTCGCAGGGCTGGGCTGAGCAGCTGCCGGTCAAGATCGCCGGGCAGGTCACGGCGGATCTTTCGGAGCACCTCAGCACCCGCGAAATGAAGCGGATGGACCGCTGCGGCCAGCTTGCCCTGATCGCGGCACGCGAGGCATGGGTGCAGGCGGGCGCCCCCGAGGTGGACCCTGAGCGGTTCGCTGTGGTGATCGGTTCCGCCTACGGTGGGCTGGGTTCCACCATCGAGCAGGACCGGGTGCTGGCGGCGTCCGGCCCGCGCAAAGTCTCGCCGCACACCCTCACGCGGCTGATGGCCAATGGCCCCGCGGCCTGGGTGTCCATTGATCTCGGTGCCCGCGGTGGCGCCCGGACTCCTGTCAGCGCCTGTGCCTCGGGAGCTGAGGCGATTGTCCAGGCAGCCGAGCTGATCCGCTCAGGTGCTGCCGACGTCGTAATTGCCGGTGGCGTTGACGCCTCGGTCAATGACCTGGTGATCAGTGGCTTTGCCCAGATCCGCGCACTGTCCACGCGCGCGGACGATCCGCAGCGCGCGTCCCGTCCGTTCGACGCCGGCCGGGACGGCTTTGTGCTGGCGGAAGGTGCCGCGGTGGTGTTGCTGGAAAGTGAAGAGCATGCCCATGCGCGGGGCGCTGCCGTGCTCGGTACCGTAGCCGGCGGAGCGGTAACCTCCGACGCAAACGACATCGTGGCGGCGGATCCCGCAATGCAGCGCCGGGTCATGCAAAAGGCGCTGGACTCAGCAGGCCTGCAGCCGGCGGACATTGGATTCGTACACGCCCACGCCACGTCCACCCCCGTGGGTGACCGGCTGGAAGGCCAGGCGATCAACGCAGTCTTCGGCCCTGGCGTCCCCGTCACTTCCACCAAGGGGCATACCGGCCACCTGCTGGGTGGGGCCGGTGCGTTGGCAGCCGTCGTAGTCCTTGAGGCCCTGCGCACCGGCCAGTTGCCGGGGACCCTGAATGTCGAGACGCTGGACCCGGAAGTGGACCTTCACGTCATCACCGAAAGCGCCCACCAGCTTCCGCCGGGCCATCGCCGGGCAGGGCTGGTGAACGCCTTCGGTTTCGGCGGCCACAGTGTGGCTTTGGTGATGACCGGAAATTAACGCCGCCTGCCGCCGAACACGCCGGAACGGTGCCGGGACGCCGGAACGTTACGGCGTCCAGGCACCGTTCCGGCGGTCCCGGAGCGGGGAGAGCTGTCGTTCGGCGGACGGGCGGCTGCGTCACGTCACGGCGGTGACTTTCACCAAGGCATCAAGGATTGGCAGTTGACCCTTTACAAGCTTGAGCCGTGCCTCCTCCTCCGGGAACCAGCGCGCGTCGTCGATTTCGGGGTAGTGCTGGATCCTGCCGGAGCCCTTGGGCCACTCGAGCGGAAACGTGTTGCTGTTGATGGCCTCCGGATCGAAAGCCGCCTCCCCGGTGTAGACAGTGATGAGCTTTCCGGAGGATTGCCGGAATTCGCCAAGCGACCTGTACTCAACTCCAGGAGCTTCAGTGCCCATCTCCTCGGCGAACTCGCGCAGGGCGGCGGCGAGTGGGTCCTCACCGTCAACGTACTCGCCCTTGGGAATGGACCACGCGTGCGCGTCCTTCCGTGCCCAGAAGGGGCCGCCCATGTGGGCGATCCAGACCTGCAGCCCATGGTGGCCGCCGGAGGTGCCGGTGCCGACGGGTGTGGGCAGGTCCTGCCGGTACAACAGTATGCCTGCGCTTCGAATGGGCATCGATCCTCCAAACAGGGCACTTCCCGGGCGAAGTGCAAAATTGCCGTCCACCGTTAACGTGCAGTTCACGGCGCTGCTCTAGGTTATTCCTTCAGGCACTCCTCGAAGGGACCGCTGATGGCCAACATAGCTGAAGTTTGGGCCGGCTGACGCCGGAAGAAGTGGATGAGCTGCGCAGCCTTGGCCCGCAGGGGCACCTGCCGCGGCACTTAGTGGACGCCCTGGACCGGGCAGCCGGGGGAGCCGGCTCGGGCCGCGGGTACTACGTGGCCAACGGTAACGTAAGCGCCACCGGCGGCCCGCTGCTGGTGCTGCGCAGCGATGTCTCCCGCTGGCTGACCGAGGGTTCCTGACGGCTGCCCCCTAAACAACTGCGCCGCAGCCAAGGTCCAGCCGGAACCGCTCAGGATGCCGGCAGAATGAAGGTTACGGTGGTGCCCACGCCGGGTTCACTGTCGAGGGTGATTGATCCTCCATGGCCCTCGATAATCGTCTTGCTGACCGACAATCCCAGGCCTGCGCCCGGGATGGCTGTTTCGCGTGAGCGCGCCGAACGGAAGAACTTGGTGAACGCCTGTTCCTGCTCCTCCCCGGTCATCCCCGAGCCGGTGTCCGAAATGGTGCAGACCAACTCTGCGTCCCTACGGCGGCCTGTGACAGTGATCAAACCGCCATCCGGGGAGTACTTGATGGCGTTCGAGAGCAGGTTCTGGATCACCTGGCCGATCCGCTTAGGATCCATCCTGCCGGGCAGCGGCTGCTCGGCATCGAGCGCCAGCTGCAGCCCGCTGCTGGCCGCCTTGGGCAAGGCAGCGTCGACCTCGACGGCGAGCAGCCGGGCCAGGTCCGTCTCCTCCAAGGACAGGTCAACCCGCTCCGACGCCACGGCGATCAGGTCGTTGACCAGGTTCAGCAGGTGCCCTGCATTGCGGCGGACCACGAGGAGCTCTTCCTGGATCTCCTCGTGCCCGGGTTCGTCCAGGACCAGTTCCAGGTAGCCGAGGATTGAGGTGAGCGGGGTCCGGAGTTCGTGCGAGACGGTGGCAACAAAGTTGTCTTTCGCCGCGAGCGCGTTAATCAGGCTGGTCACGTCCACGAAAGTGATGACGGCACCGCCCTCCTGCCCGCCGGACGGAGGGAAAGACTGCGAGCTTACGGAGTAGGCGCGCTGGCGGTCGGCCGGACCGGCCCAGTACAACTCGTCAGTGAACGCTTCCCCTGCGGCGGCGCGGGCTGCGGGAAGCTGGTGGAGCGTGACAGGGGTGGAGCGATCGGCGGACATCAGCAGCCCCGGCCCGCCGGCAGCGCCGCTTCCACCCGTGGACCCAATGACGTCTGCCAGGACGGGGTCCGACCGCATGGCCCTGTTGGCCAGGACGGTGTTTCCCTTGGCATCCACCACCCAAACACCCACCCCAACGGCCTTGAGTACGGCGTCGAGGAGACATTGCCGGCGGACGCTCTCGTCGAGGGTCCGTGCCATTTCGTGCTCGTTTTCGATTAAAGTCATGCGCTGGCGGCGGATGGTGGTTGCCACTACGTGCGCCGTAACCGCAATGACGGACATGACCAAGGGGAGTATCAGGGTGCGGATCATCGACCCCCCTGCGGGCGGCGACCCATGCAAGGCGGCGGGAACCACTACACCGAGGATGGTCCCCGAGATGGCGAGTACCGGCATGTACGGCCGCACCTGCGCCGAGAGCCAAATGACAGGGAACACAAGCATCATGCTCAGGACGCTGAAGGCCGGGCCGCCAGCCTCCCGGGTGAAACCGATGGCGACACAGTCCAGGAGCGGGATCACCGCGAAGGCCCCCATGGGAAGACGCCCCCACGGGGTGGCAATGCACGCAACGGCGATTGCTACGTGGAACAGCAGCGCCGCCAGGAACAAGTTCTTGGCCAACGTTTCCGGGCTGAAAATTGCGGCGGCGAGCACCACAAGCAAAATGGTCATGCTGACCGGCAGTTGGCTGGCAATCACGCGCTTCCGCGCGCTCAGCCCTCCGAACAGTCCGTCAAGACGGTCCGACACAACCGGCTGCGCCGGTGCCCTGCCCGCGTGGGCAGCCCCTTCGGCAGTGCCCTGCCATTCCTTGGTTACCAAGCTTCCCCCCAGCACAGAAATAAAAACCTCCGTCTGCGAGAAGGCTCCCATCCACCGTACCGCCCACTGAATCCGGCGATGGATCGCCACCGGTCAGGGCGGGAGCCGGCGGCTGCATATTCAACCGGGACTGCTAACCAATCAAAAGGCTGAGTGCCTCCGTCAGGTGTTCCACTTCACGCACGGAGAACCCCGGCGGCACCGGGCCCGGCCCGGTGTGGCTGGCCGGAACCACAGCGTGGGTGAATCCCAGCCGGTGTGCCTCCTGGATGCGCTGGTTGATGCCCGGTACCGGCCGGACCTCGCCGGCCAGTCCCACTTCGCCAAAGGCGATCAGCCGGATGGGCAGGGGTTTGCGGGCTTTGGCAGACGCCACCGCAAGGGCAACTGCAAGGTCAGTGGCGGGCTCGCTGAGCTTCACCCCGCCAACGGTGGCCACGTAGGAATCGTCCTTGTGCAGCAGGGTTCCTGCCCGCTGCTGCAGGACGGCCAGGAGCATGGACACCCGGGAACTGTCCAGGCCGCTGGTGGCGCGCCGGGGCTGCGAGTTGGGGCTCTCGGCCAGCAGCGACTGCACCTCCGCCAGCAGGGGACGCCGCCCCTCCATGGTGACAGTGATGCAGGTACCTGACACCGGGTCCTTGGTGCGGCTGACGAACAGTCCGCTGGGATCGGCCAGGCCCTCAATTCCGTTCTCGTTCAGGTCGAAGCAGCCAACATCGTCGGTGGGCCCGTACCGGTTCTTAACCGCCCGGAGCAGCCGCAGCCGTGAATGCCGCTCGCCCTCGAACTGGCAGACCACGTCCACCAGGTGTTCCAGCAACCGCGGCCCCGCGATGGAACCGTCCTTGGTCACGTGCCCCACCAGCAAAGTGGTCATGTTGCGCCGTTTCGCGGCCGCGATGATGGAAGCCGCCACCTCCCGCACCTGGGACACGCCACCGGCGCTGCCATCCACGTCCGCGCTGCTGAGCGTCTGCACCGAATCCACAATCAGAAGCCGCGGCTCGATCTTCTCCACCTGCCCCAGCGCCTGGCCAAGGTCGGTCTCCGCAGACAGGTACAGGGATTCGGCCACGGCGTCGATCCGCTCCGCGCGCAGCTTCACCTGTGCCGCCGACTCTTCGCCGGTGACATAGAGGACGTCCTGGGCGGTCCGTGCGAATTTGGCCGCAACATCCAGCAGCAGCGTTGACTTACCCACGCCGGGCTCACCGGCCAGCAGGATGACGGCGCCCGGAACCAGGCCGCCGCCCAGCACCCGGTCCAGTTCGTCCACTCCGGTGGGCAGGAAGGCGGCCGTGGTGGCATCCACGTCTGCGATTTTCCGGGCCGGCTCCACAACTGTTGTGGCCGCCGTGGTCCGCGCCACCGCAGTGCCTGTTTCCTCAACGGTGCCCCAGGCCTGGCACTCACCGCACCGGCCCACCCACTTGGCCGTGGTCCAGCCGCATTCGGCGCATTTGTATGCAGGCGCTTTTGACGCCCGGGAAGTCTTCGTTGCCATGCGTTCAACCCTAGCGGCGGGCACCGACACTACAGTGCGGGCAACACGTCCCTGGCCTCGTCGGCGTCCATCCCGGTGGCCTCCAGCAGGTCCACCATCAGCGGCCGGAACAACATGACCACCGTCTCGCCCTCGAGCCGCTGCACCTCCAGCAGCTTGGGATGCAGGCGCAGGGCAATCTCGCTCAGGTCCCGCCGCGCCGTGCGCAGGTGGGCGCGCCGGACGCCGTCGTGCGATTCCGCAAGGCCCAGCGAAAGCTCGTCAATCGCGGCAGCGGTCTCCTGCAGCACTTCGGCGATGCTGTCCGTCGCCTCATCAGAGAGTGCGGCATGGTTGATGGCGCTGGTGAGCCGCCTGGCGAAAACGCGGCTGTTGCGCAGCGCCAGGTCGATAAAGTCCAGCGACTGCTTGAGCCGGTCCAGCTCATCCCGGTGCCGGCGGTAGGCGGGCGCCAGGGTGGCAACCTCACCGGACGCACGGAGCGACTGCCGCATGGCGTCGACCAGCGGCTGGCAGTTCCTGCCGCGGATCAGCGCATGCCAGGCCTGGGTGGAATCGCTGTTCACCAGGGCGTCGGCGCATTCGCGCAGGACCTCGGCAAGCTCATGCAGCAGCTTCTGGACATCGCGGCGCGGCTCCCGGCGCGGATCCTTGGGCATGAGGATGGTCACCAGCAGCGCGCAAAGGCCTCCCACCACGGCGTCGATGCTGCGTGTGAACGGTCCGCCCGCCGGCGCCGGAAGCAGCACCACCAGCAGCGACTGCAGCCCCAGTTGGGTGGTGAAGATGGTTCCGCTGTCCAGGAAGCGGGCCAGGAGGATGGAGAAGAGAAGGACGACGGCGGCCTGCCAGATTCCGCTGCCCAGCCAGTGCAGGAGCAGGTCACCCACGGCAATCCCGATGGTGCAGCCCAGGCCCACCTCCACGACCCGCCGCAGCCGTGGCTCACGCGAGAAGCCAAGGGCGATGAGGGACGACGTGGCTGCGAACAGCGGGCCGCTGTGCCCCAGTACGTACTCCGCGAAGGCATAGGCCGCCACGGCGCAGACGGTCATCTGGATTGCCGGAACCAGCGAATTCCGGCTTCGGATCAACCCGGTGCGGATGCGGCCGTGCAGGAACCGTTTGCCTGCTGAAAGTCCTGCTGCTGGAGCCATGCCGTTCAGTCTATTTGCTGTTCGGTGCTGCACTTCGTGCCGCCACTACGGCCCCACCTGTGATCCGCGCAATGGTGACCCGGCATTTGTCAGCCAATATCCCGCCGTCGTTAATCCTCCGTTCACTTTGGACAGGCCATCCCGTTACCTGCGGCCCATAACTTTCTTGAAGGTACACAACGTACGCATCGCGCAGCAGGGTTCTCCGTCCCTGTCCCGCACCTGAATAACCCTGGAAGGGGTACATCTAGTGAAGGCACTCCGCTTCGGCCGCCACGCGGCTATCGCTGTTATCGCAGCCGGCGCACTCGCGCTCAGCGCCTGCGGTTCAGACAACGCCACTGGCACCGCTCCTGCCGGCAGCCAGTCCGCCGGCGGCACCAAGGTCACCGGCACCCTGACCGGCATTGGTTCCTCCGCCCAGGGCGCTGCCATGGACGCCTGGAAGACCAACTTCGCTTCCGCCAATTCCGGCGCCAGCGTGCAGTACTCCCCGGACGGCTCCGGCGCGGGCCGCAAGGCCATCCTGGACGGCTCGGCCCAGTTCGCCGGCTCTGACGCCTACCTGAAGGATGACGAATACGCCTCCTCCAAGTCCGTCTGCGGCCCCGAGGGCGCCATCAACGTCCCGGTCTACATCTCCCCGATCGCCGTGGCCTTCAACGTTCCCGGCGTCACCGACCTGAAGCTGGACGCCACCACCGTAGCCAAGATCTTCCGCGGCCAGATCGCCAAGTGGAACGATCCCGCCATCGCCGCCCTGAACGCCGGCGTCTCCCTGCCCGACCTGAAGGTCACCCCGGTGAACCGTTCCGACGACTCCGGCACCACCCAGAACTTCACCGACTTCCTGGCCGCAGCGGCACCCGAGGTCTGGACCGACAAGGCCGCCGGTGTCTGGCCCGCCAGCCTTCAGGGTGAAAATGCCAAGGGCACTTCCGGCGTGGTCAAGACCGTCACGGACACCCCCGGCGCCGTGACTTACGCTGACGACTCCGCAGTGAGCGGCAAGCTCGGCGTGGCCCAGATCAAGGTGGGCGATTCCTTCACCAAGATCTCGGCTGACGCCGCTGCGAAGGCCGTGGACGCAGGCAAGCCGGTTGAAGGCCGCGCCGCCAACGACCTCTCCATCAAGCTGGACCGCAAGACCACCATCGCCGGCGCCTACCCGATCGTCCTGGTGTCCTTCCACGTCCTGTGCACCACCTACGACAAGCAGGAGACCGTTGACCTGGTCAAGGCCTTCGAGCACTACGTAGTTTCCGCAGAGGGCCAGAATGCCGCAGCCGAGTCGGCCAAGTCCGCCCCGCTGTCCTCGGACCTCGCCGCAAAGGCTGCCAAGGCCGTCGACTCGATCAAGGTCAAGTCCTAGCCAACGCTGCAAAACCGGGTTCCCCGCCTGCCGGAAGGCAGTGCGGGGAACTTGGCTTTGCACCCCGCCTCCTCAATCCAGCAACGAATCGAAGGGCCGTCGAATGACCGCCACCTCCCTGACCAGTACCCAGGGCGCCGGGCGCGCCGGGGACAAAGTCTTTTCCGGCGCCGCGCTGGCAGCCGGCTGCCTGATCCTCGCCGTCCTCTTCGGCGTCGCGCTCTTCCTGGTAGTCCAGGCAATTCCCGCGCTGACCGCTCCCGCCGACAAAATTCAGGGCGGCCAGGGCTTCTTCGCCTACATCTGGCCGATCGTGATCGGCACGCTCATCGCCGCGGTCATCGCGCTGGTGATCGCCACCCCCATCGCCATTGGCGTGGCACTGTTCATCTCCCACTTCGCACCCCGTCGCCTGGCCTCCGGGCTCGGCTATGTGGTGGACCTGCTGGCCGCCATCCCTTCCGTGGTCTACGGCGCCTGGGGTGCGGCCTTCCTGGCCAAGGAGATTTCGCCTGCCTATGGCTGGCTCGCAGCGAACATGGGCTGGCTGCCCATCTTCGAGGGTCCGGCCTCCACCACCGGCAAGACCATCCTCACGGCCGGCATTGTCCTTGCCGTCATGGTCCTGCCGATCATCACCTCATTGTCGCGCGAAATCTTCCTGCAGACCCCCAAGCTGCACGAAGAAGCCGCGCTGGCGCTCGGCGCCACCCGCTGGGAAATGATCAAGATGGCCGTGCTGCCCTTCGCCCGTCCGGGCATCATCAGCGCCGTCATGCTGGGCCTGGGCCGCGCACTGGGCGAGACCATGGCCGTAGCCCTGGTGCTCTCTTCCGGCGCCCTGACGGCCAGCCTGATCCAGTCCGGAAACCAGACCATCGCTGCCGAGATCGCCCTGAACTTCCCCGAAGCCAGCGGCATCAAAGTCAGCACCCTGATCGCCGCCGGCCTGGTGCTGTTCATCATCACCCTGGCCGTGAACATGATCGCGCGCTGGGTCATCACCCGGCACAAAGAATTTTCGGGAGCCAACTAAATGACCTCCACGCTTACCCCCGTCCGCAGCAAGCGGTCGGCACTGACCAAGGGCCAGCTGCCCAAGTACGCACCCTACGCCGTGCTGGGTGCGGCCCTGGTTGTCGGCGCTGCCATCATGGCCCTGATCGGCTTCAACCCGTTTGGCTGGGGAGTGGTCTCCGCGATCCTGTTCGCTGTGGGCCTGGTCTCCTGGAGTGCGGCCGTGGAAGGCTCCCGCAAGGCAAAGGACAAGCTGGCCACCTGCCTTGTGGTGGGCTCGTTCCTGGTGGCGCTGCTGCCGCTGGTTTCGGTCATCTGGACCGTGCTGGTCAACGGCATCCCCGGACTCCTCGACCCCGGATTCCTCACTACCTCCATGAACGGCGTCACGGGCGCCTTCGACAACAAGTCCGTTGAGAGCGGTGCCCCCGTGATGGGCGGCATCTACCACGCGCTGCTGGGCACCGTGCAGATCACCCTGCTGGCGACCGTCATCTCGGTCCCCGTGGGGCTGCTTACCGCCATCTACCTGGTGGAGTACGGCCAGGACGGCCGGGTGGCCAAGGCCATCACGTTTTTCGTGGATGTCATGACCGGCATCCCCTCGATCGTGGCCGGCCTGTTTGCCGCAGCGTTCTTCTTCGTGGTGGTGGGCCCGGGCACCAAGACCGGTGCGGTGGCCGCCGTCGCGCTTTCCGTGCTGATGATCCCCGTGGTGGTCCGCTCCAGCGAGGAAATGCTCAAGATCGTCCCCAACGAACTCCGTGAGGCCGCGTACGCCCTGGGTGTGCGCAAGTGGCGGACCATCCTCAAGGTGGTTATCCCGACGGCGATCTCCGGCATCGCGTCCGGCGTAACCCTGGCCATCGCCCGGGTCATCGGCGAGACGGCGCCCATCCTGGTCACCGCCGGCTTCGCCACCAGCATCAACTCGAATGTGTTCGGCGGCTGGATGGCCTCGCTGCCCACCTTCATCTACACCCAGATCCTCAACCCCACCTCGCCCTCCAACCCGGACCCGTCCTCGCAGCGGGCATGGGGTGCGGCGCTGGTGCTGATCATCCTGGTGATGGTCCTGAACCTCGTGGCACGCCTGATCGCCAGGATCTTCGCCCCCAAAACAGGCCGGTAACCAGACCGCCTGCCTTCCGCCCACCCGCGGAACCTAGACTTCAACCCATACCCAGTAAGTGAAGGAACACCATGTCTAAGCGCATCGACGTCAAGGACCTGAACGTGTACTACGGCGATTTCCTCGCCGTGGAGGACGTCAGCATCAACATCGAGGCCAAGTCCGTCACCGCGTTCATCGGCCCCTCCGGCTGCGGAAAGTCCACCTTCCTCCGCACCCTGAACCGCATGCACGAAGTCATCCCCGGCGCCCGCGTCGAGGGCGAGGTCCTGCTGGACGGCGACAACCTGTACGGCCCCGGCGTGGACCCCGTGACCGTGCGGTCGCAGATCGGCATGGTCTTCCAGCGCCCCAACCCGTTCCCCACCATGTCCATCAGGGACAACGTGCTGGCCGGCGTCAAGCTGAACAACAAGAAGATCTCCAAGGGTGAAGCCGACGTCCTGGTGGAGCGCTCGCTCAAGGGCGCCAACCTGTGGAACGAGGTCAAGGACCGGCTGGAGAAGCCCGGCTCCGGTCTCTCCGGCGGGCAGCAGCAGCGCCTGTGCATTGCCCGCGCCATCGCCGTGGAGCCGCAGGTGATCCTCATGGATGAGCCCTGCTCCGCCTTGGACCCCATCTCCACCCTGGCCATCGAGGACCTCATCAATGAGCTCAAGGACCAGTACACCGTGGTGATCGTGACTCACAACATGCAGCAGGCTGCACGTGTCTCGGATCGGACCGCTTTCTTCAACATCGCGGGCACCGGTAAGCCGGGCAAGCTGATTGAGTACGGCGACACCCACACCATCTTCAGCAACCCTGTCCAGAAGGCCACCGAGGACTACGTTTCCGGTCGCTTTGGATAAGCCCGCTCCCGTTGGCGCTCTGGGAGTTCGTTTAGTACGCTCATCTAGATACTTACGGAACTAGTAGTAAGCCAGCTTAAGGAGTTTTGCCATGACGCAGACGGCCAGCAGCCCTCTGGGCCCCCAGCTTACGGTTTCCGTACCCGCAGTAGGCGCAGGTGCAGCAGTGCAGAATGCGGTCCTCCCGGATCCCGTGTTGCCTGAAATCGTGCTGCCCGACCCTGTCCTGCCGGCGGAGGGTTTTGCCGCCGCCGCCGGTTTGGCCGGGCCCCTCGCGGCCGGACCCTTGGCACCGGAACTCGAACCCCACCTTGCGGTGGCTGCCGAGGAGGAGGACGTCCTGTCCGTGGTCTGGCGCACCAGTTCGCTCGTTGAAAGCATGCAGTGGGAACTGGACAACGCCCAGGAGTCCCTGCGGCAGGCAGTCCGCGCAGCCTCTACTGCCGGAATCACGCAGGATGAGCTCTGTTCAGCCGCGAACCTGACGGCGGAGGAGCTGGCCGCCGTCCTTCAGTCCGCGCCAGGTGGTGCCGCGGGCATCCAGCTGTAGTAAGGCGCCGGGACTACTCCGGGACTTCCAGCTGGAATCCGCACTGGCAGCGCAGCACGCGCGTGGGCAGGGACACGGCGTTGAGGCTGCGGCCGGTCCTGCTGCTGCGGTAGCAGAGCCGCTCAACCTCGAACTCGGCTTCCTCCATGGGAAAACCGCAGTGGATGTAGTCGTCCCCGAAGATGACCACCTTCGCCATCCACCGGACCTGGTTGAGCGCTGCCGCGACGTCGGTGGCGTAGGCGGTGTGTTCCTGGAACAGGTTGCAGTCGTTGCAGGTGTAGGAGACTGTCACCAGGTCTCCGCCCGCGGCTCCGATGGCCGTGATGGCGTGGATGGTCAGCTGGTGCTCAGTTCCACAGGCCTCGCACTGGGGCTGCCGGGGCTGTGGCAGGGGGCGCCGGGAATACGGGAAAGACATGACGCGTGCTCATTTCCGCGTGGTGCATCCAAGCCGCCGTGTTGCTGCAGCGGCGCTCATCCGCAGCCCTGCACACGGCGCGGACGCCGGTCCCCGGCAACATTGACCGGGGGCGCACTTTCGAATGTACGTCACGGCGGATTCCCTGTACAGGGGATCTGCACCCGCGGGTAACCCTGTCTATCCGGGGATGGGGGAGAGCGCCAGGGCCAGCACGAAAGCCAGGGCGCAGGTGGCCAGGGGAGTAAGGGCCCAGAGCCACAGGATCCGGATGACCAGCTTCCGGTTGGTCACCGAAAAGTGCTGGTTTTCCCCGGCGCCCAAGGCCCCGGCGGTGACGGTATGGGTGGTGGACAGCGGCCAGTGCAGCCCGATGGCGCCCACAAAGAGCATCAGTGCGCTGAAGGTCTGCGCCACCGAGCCGCGGAGGGGATCGATCCTGGTGATCTTGTAGCCGATGGTTTGGGAGATCCGCCAGCCGCCAAAAAGTGTCCCCGCCGTCATCATGACGGCGGAGAGCGCGGCCACCCAGGTGGGGATCCCGCCGTCGGAATAGCCTGCCGCCAGGAGGGCCAGCAGCAGCACGGCGCTGACGCGCTGCCCGTCCTGCAGGCCGTGGCCAAACGCGACCGCGCCGGCGGCAACAGCCTGGCCCCGGCGGAAGCGCTGGTTCACCACGTTGGGCTGCGTGTATCGGGCCACCCACGTGGCCGGGTACACCAGGAGGAAGGAGCCGCTGTAGGCCACCAGCGGTGACAGCACCAGCGGCAGGACCACCTGGAACAACAGTGACTGGTCCACCCCCTCAACTCCCGGGCCCCCGATCGCGAGACTGGCCAGGCCAGCGCCGGCAAGCCCGCCCACCAGCGCATGGGTGGAGGAGGCCGGAATGCCGCGCCACCACATCAGCAGCCCCCAGGCACAGGCACTGGCCAGCCCGGCCACCAGGATGGTGAGGCCATCAGCGCCGCTGGGAAGGTTGATCCAGGTTTGGCTGGCGGCGACGGCGAGCAGGGCGCTCAGGAGGGCGCCGACAAAGTTGAAGAACGCGGCAAGGAGCACGCCGACGCTGGGGGTAAGGGCACGGTTCCGCACCGCCAGGGCGACGGAGGTGGACGCGTCGCGGAAGCCGTTCAGGAAGGCGAATGCCGCGGCCAGGAGGACCACCGCGCCGAAGATGGCTGCCGCCACCTCAGGATTCCTTGACGATGATGCTGCCTACCTGGGTGGCCACCCGCCGCATGTCCTTGGTGACCTCCACCAGCTGGTTGGCGATGTCCCGGTTGCGGGAGTACTGGGCCCACTTCATGTCCGCAATCATGTCCGCCACCCAGACACGGTGGGTCCGCTCGGCCCGTTTAGCGAGGCGCAGGATTTCGATCCAGTAGTCCTCGAGGTCATCCAGGTCATTGAGCCTGCGCATCGCGTCAACGGTCAGCTCGGCCTGCCGGCTGATGATCTCCAACTGGTCGGCGGCGCGCTTGGGCAGGTGGTCCAGCTTGTACAGGGCCACCAACTCCGCGGCGGCATCCATCTTCTCCATGGCCTCGTTGAGGTACCGGGACAACGCGTACATGTCTTCGCGGGGGAGGGGGTTCACGAAGCTGCTGCGCATGTGGGTCAAAAGGGCGAAGTGCAGTTCGGCGGACTTGGCCTCGATGTTGTGCATATCCTCCACGAGCTTGCCGTGCTCATCCGCGGGTACGCCAAGGATCTCGGCCAGGGTGGCACTGGCCAGCACGATCTGTTGTGCCATCTGCGAGAGCAGCTTCAGCCCTGCGGGCTCCTGGGGAAAAAGGCGCAGCTTCACGTATTTACCGGTCTCCGGGGACTTATCAAGGCGGGGTTGCTGCGGTGTGACTTGACGCCGGCGGGCAACTGTCGCCTACTCTACCGGCCCGTAACAGCAGCCTCTGAATTGGCCACCTGGATGAGGGCAGAAAAATGGTGCCGAACCGGATACGCCTCTCGGCGGTAGGCCGCTCTAGGCGGCTAATTGTTGAAGCCCGGGGGTTTCGCGGCTCGGCACCGGTTTCAGTCTTCTACTTCACCCGTCCCAAGTCAATCTTGACAGCGGGCGCCCGCTTCGTCCCTGAAATGCGGGCCGCCGGAGGAAAAGGGAACTCAGTCCAACTCGCCCAGGCGCCACGCGTTGGCGGCGTGTTCCAGGTCCTCGGCGGTCTTCACCAACTGGTGCGAGTTCCGCGTCAGCTTGCTGGCATGTGCCTCGTTGGCGTGCTCGGCGCCGTCGGCGAGGGTGGCCTGCCCGAGCGCCACCACGCGGCAAAATGCGGCGGAACGTTCCAGCGCGACGTCGAAATCGCCGTCGAAGGCGCCGGAGAGGATGGCGTCCGCCATGCTGCGCATTTCATCGGCACCGGGCGGCTCCGCGGCGCCGGCCACCACATTGGAAACCTGGGCGGTGTCCCTTCCGGCGCGGAAGTAGACGGAGATGCGCTCGGGGTCCCGGACGGTGGCGGCGCGGAGGGCGTAGAGGCGCCAGAGCGCGCCGGGAAGGGAGCGGGCGGGGCTTTCGGCCCACATCTCGGCAATGGCCTCCAGGCCCTGCTCGTCCGCGAGCTTTACCAGGCGTTCGGTGATCTGGGGGTCGTCGCTGTCGCGGCCGTGGCGGACCAGGGCCTGGGCGGCGAGGTGGGCGGCCTCGGACACGCGGGCGGGATCAGCCCCGCCGGCGAACGGTTCGAAATCCATCGGCGCGAAAGGCTTGGGCTTGTGGTGCCGGTTGCTGCCGCCGTACGGACTGTTTCCTGCTTGCTCGCTCATGCCCCCACGCTACTCCTGTGCCGGAGCGGAAATCGAGCATGTTTGCATTCGTCCCGCTCCGGCGGAAAAGGGCCTTCACCAGTTGGTTTGGGCGCACGACGGCGGCTCCCGGACCGGGTGCGAAAGACGCGGGAACCATGGGTTAGAGTATTAACGTCCAGAAATGGATCGGGCCGGACGGGCGGACACAACGTGTTGACCGGCCGGCAGGGGCCTTTAGCTCAGTTGGTAGAGCATCGGACTTTTAATCCGTGGGTCGTGGGTTCGAGCCCCACAGGGCCCACCGTTTACGCAGGTCAGAGCCATGTTGGTTCTGGCCTGCAGGTGTTTTAAGAGCCAACCAACGCAAGCTGCGCCTGTGGGGCGGTCCACCCAGCCGGAGTGTCGACTGGAAAAGCAGCATCTGCCCTACTACTTTTAGGGAAGCAAGAACGCACGTCCCCCCAATGTGCGGAGCAGCTAAAGGGAAGCCCCTCACGGATCGAGTCAAGGACGTGGGGGCCTTTCTGTTTCAGGCGGGCCCCTTCTGTTTCAGGCAAGCAGAGTCAAGCGGACAGCCTTCACGCTGGCGGCGTTCACAGTGACAACACCGTCCCGTTCCGCGGCAGTCCTCCGGGGAAGGTGACGGGAACCGCAGACGCCTGTTGGGGGTTCGGGGAGTCCATGGCCTGCACGTGCAGATGCGGCTCCGTGCTGTTGCCGGAGTTGCCGCACGCTCCCACCACTTCGCCGCACTCAACCCGTTGCCCAGGCCGGACCCTGACGCTTCCTTGCCTGAGGTGGCACAGAGCGACGAACAAGCCCGCGCTTTCGACAATCACGTGGTTGCCGGCCAGGCCCAGCCACCCTTCCCGGACACGCCGGGCCTGGGTTGCGGCATAGCCGATCGACGGAAACCCGCGGAAAAGCGGCGTGGTCAGCCTCTCCGTCGTGCGCGGCGCGCACCATGCCGGACACCGGCGCCGTGACAGTCCTGCCAAACCCCACGAAGTGTTCCGGCGGCTCGGGCCGGAACAACGACGCCAGGGTGAACCGCGCGGACCGCCCGTTCCCGTCTACCGGCGTGAAGTCGATGGCGTAGCTGGTGCCCAACAACGGCGTCCCGTGGCTGGGAACCCGGTCCGCGGGGGAGTTCTGCACCCGCCAGGAGCCGGTGAACGGATACTGCAGTTCCACCATTACTCCAGGTCCAGGCGGCCGGGTTCAGCGTTCAGCTGGCTGGATCGTACTGGAACGCCCGCACTTCCTGGGCGCAGCGGCAGGCGGCGGCGATCTTCGCGGCCCAGTGCAGCGCAGCGTCGTAGCTGGGCAATTCCAGCACCGTGTAGCCGCCCTCGATCTGCGCTGTCTGGGGGTAGGTGCCCTCCGTGACGGTTCCGCCGCCGTCCACCATGACCGGCGGGACGCTCTCGTCGATGCCGCCGCCGAACACCCAGACACCCGCGTCCTTTGCCTCCCGGACCACCGCATGGGCCGCGTCGGCAACCTGCTGCAGGCCGCCGTCGGGAATGTCCATGACGCCACTGGGAAACGAGATCAGGTACTTGGTCATTGGGCCGGCTCCTTCTTTGCAGACGCGGATGACCCCCATCCTTCCCATCGGGCAGGGGCAGTGCAAGCACCCATCCACAATCTGCGCTGGACACGATTTGCACCCGCGAGACACCGAGCCCAGCGGCCGCAACAGGCACAATAGGCACATGGCAAAAACCAGCAAGGGCCGGATGCCGCGCCTGGAAGACGTGGCCAAGATCGCCGGGGTCTCCCACCAGACCGTCTCCCGCGTGGTGAACAACCACCCCAACGTCAGCAAGGCGACGCGGGAAAAGGTGGAAGCGGCCATTGCGGAACTGGGGTACCGGCGCAACACCGCTGCCCGGAGCCTGGTTACGCGGCGATCGCAGACCATCGGAGTGCTGGCCAGCGAGCTCTCCCAATATGGCCCGGCCAACACGTTGGTGGGCGTCGAAAATGCCGCCCGCAATGCCGGCTACTTTGTCAGCATCGCCGCCCTGCGGGAAGTCAGCAGGGACGCCATCTCCGACGCTGTTGGCCACTTCATGGACCAGGCCGTGGACGGAATCGCCGTGCTGGTGCCGCATTCGGAAACCCTGGCTGTACTGGAACAGATGAACCTCCCCGTGCCCGTGGTGGCCGTGGGCTCGGCAGGCAGTGCTTTGGTGAGCGGCGCCATGGTGGACCAGCGCGCGGGCGCCCGGCTCGCCGTCGAACATCTCATCAAGGAAGGCCACCGGCAGATCGGGCACATCGCGGGCCCGCCGGACTGGACCGACGGTGCCGAGCGTGCGGAGGGCTGGCGCGCCGCCCTTCGGGAAGCAGGGCTGGACGATTCCCTGCTGGTGGAAGGCGACTGGAGCGCCGGCAGCGGCTATGCGATCGGCCGCGGGCTGGCTTCCGCGCGCACTGCGACGGCCATCTTCGTGGGGAACGACCAGATGGCCCTGGGCCTGCTGCGCGCCTTCACGGAGGCGGGCGTCAAAGTGCCCGACGACGTCTCCGTGGTGGGTTTCGACGACCAGCCGGAGGCGGGGTACTTCACGCCCCCGCTGACCACCGTCCGCCAGGACTTCGAGGAGCTGGGCCGCCGCTGCATGGACATCATGCTTCAGGAAATCGAGTCCGGCGCCCCGGTGAGCTCCACCGTGGTGCCGCCCGAACTGGTCCTGCGCGCCAGCACCGCCGCTCCGGCCTCCGCGTAGGAGCTCCGCCCAAAAAAATCTCCATGAATGTGCATCCAAATCCGGCCCTGCGCCGGTAGTAGGGATGTCAGCAAAAAACGCCCGGCAGCCGGGCCGTTCAAGGAGATGGACATGCGCAACACAATCTTCACCGCAGGTGCCGGTGCGGCAGCCATTGCAGCCGCAATCGCTCTGGCCGGTCCCGCGAACGCAGCAGAGGGGGACGCCCAGCTTTCCGTCCTGCACGGGGTCCCCGGACTGACCGTGGACGTCTGGGTCAACGGCGAGCGCACGCTTGATGATTTCGCCCCGGGAACCCTTGCCGGGCCACTGGCGCTTCCGGCGGGTTCCTACCAGATCGCCATCACGGCCGCCGACGCCGCCGACGCGTCCGCGCCCGCCATTGGCCCGGTCAGCGTCAACCTGGCCGCCAACGGAAACTACACCGCCGCGGCCCACCTGGGCGCGGACGGCAAGCCCACCGCCAGCCTGTTCACCAACGATGTCTCCCAGATCCCGGCAGGCAAGGGCAAACTGACCGTCCGGCACGCCGCCGCTGCACCCGCCGTCGATGTCCTGGCGGGCGGTACCGCCGTCGTCACCAACCTGGCCAACCCGAACGAGCAAACCCTGACCCTGGATCCCGGCAGCGTCCCGGCCGCAGTCGCCGCTGCCGGTACTACCACCCCGGTGATCGGCCCGGCGGACGTGGCGGTGGCCGAGGGGACGCACACCATCGTTTACGCCTGGGGCAGCCTGGCGGACCAGAACCTGAAGCTCGCCGTGCAGACCATCGAGGGCCTGCACTCTGCTCCGGGTTCGGTGCCGGGCGCCCTCAATGGTGCCGCTGATTCTGCCGGTGCGGGCTCCACGGTTGCCACTGCCGGATTCGGCCTGGCAGCCCTGGCCCTGCTGGCCGGGGCGGTGGGCGTAAGCCGGGCGGTCCGCGCCCGGCGCGCGGAGCTCTGACGCTCCTCTGGCAGGACGGTAGAAGGCAGGGGCCCGTCCGCGCACCCGCGGACGGGCCCCTGCCGGGTCTTCCAATTGTTCGACGCACGGTGTTCCAGGGAGGCGGCAGGCATGAAGGCAGGTACGACGACGGCAGGCGGCTACCGCCATCGACATCCCTTTGGTGCCGGCGCAGCGGCGCTGGTGGCTGCTGCGCTGGTTCTTTCCGGGTGCGCCTTCGGTGATCCCGCCACTTCCGGGCAACCGCCGGCTGTTGCGGCGGTCACCGGTGCGCCGGCCGCGCCCAACACCCCGCTGCCGCCCCCGGCTGCCGTTGAAGCGGCACCTTCCGGCCCTGCCGCAGCGCTGGAAAAGGCCATTCCGGTTCGGCCGGCCACTCCACCGGCCGCTGCTGCCGCGCCTCCACCCACCTCGCTCACCGTCGCCGGCACGGCCATCGACATGCCGGTGGTGCCCGGGGGAGTGTCAGCCGGGGGAGCGATGGAGATTCCAGACGTGTTCGACCGTGCCGCCTGGTACAAGTTCGGCCCCGCCCCCGGGGCCGCCGAAGGCGCGACCGTCATCGCCGGACATATTGACACGAAGTCGGACCGGGCGCCGTTTTCTGCGCTGAAGTCGCTCGCGGCGGGAACCGTTATCAGCGTGGGGCGGGAAGGCGCCCCGGCGGTCACGTACCGCGTAGTGGGCGTGGAGCTGATGGCGAAGGACAAGTTCGACGGCGCCTCCCTGTTCCGCCGCTCCGGCCCGCATGAACTCAAGCTGGTCACCTGCGGCGGCAAATGGCTGGACGCGCGGATGGACTACAGCGACAATGTCATTGTCACCGCGGTCCCCGGATGAAACAGTTCCTGGATAAGCGGTGGCCCGCCATGTATCTCGTCGCCGAAGCCGGGAGGGAGCCGCCTGTGACGCTCCCCGGCCGCGCCTCCCCAGGATGGGACGACGGACTGACCGCATCCTTCCTGTCCGGCGATGAGCATGCGCTGGCGGCGGCCTACCGCGAGTTCGCGCCCCTGGTGCATACCCTGGCTCTCCGGTCCCTGGTGGACCGGGCGGCGGCGGACGACGTGACCCAGGAAGTCTTCATCCGGGTGTGGCGCTCGCGGAGCACCTTCAACCCGCAGGTCGCCCGGCTCCCGGCGTGGATCGTGGGGATTACGCGCAACGCCATCGCAGATGCCCAGCAGTCATCGGCCCGCGAAGTACGCAAGGCCCACGCCGCTGCAGGGGCCGGACTGGCTGCGGACCCCGGGGCGGGAACCGAGGCCGCGGAAACCCTGGCGGACCGGCTGCTCCTGGACGGCGAACTGGAGAGGCTCGGCGAGCCCCAGGGTTCCATCATGAAGCTTGCCTTCTACGAGGATCTGACGCACGAACAGATTTCGCGGAAACTGGACCTGCCCCTTGGTACCGTCAAGAGCCATATCCGCCGCAGCCTCACGCACCTCAGAAGCCGATTGGAGGTAGACCATGCCGCATCTTGATCCGGAACAGTTGAGCCTCCTGGCGCTGTATGACGACTGGGAGGACCCGGCAGGCCGCGAGCACCTCCGGGCCTGCCCACAATGCGCGGCCGACTACGCTGCCCTGCGCCGCACGGTGGAGGCGGTGAAGACGACGCCGGACACCAGCCGCCTGTCCGTCCCAGGCCCCCAGGTCTGGGCAGGAATCCACCGGGAACTTGGCCTGGGGGAGTCCGTCCGGGAGGACCCGCTGGCTGCGGAAGCCCAAAAGGAAGGCGGGGCACCGCCCGCCGCCACGCCGGCACCCGGGACCGCGCCGCCGTCGAACGTTGTTCCCATGCCCGCCCGCACGGAAGGTGCCCGGACAAAACGTGACAGGGCGAAGGCCGCCTGGTGGCAGCGCCCCGGTGCGTGGCTGGCGACAGCGGCCGCTGCCGTCCTGGTGGTTGCCGGCGCAGTCTGGGCCCTGAACCGGCCGCCGCAGCCCCGGGAGCTGGCCGAGGCCCAGCTGACCCCGTTGGCCCAGCACTCCGCCGCCGGATCAGCCAAGGTGGTGGCAGCTGCCGATGGTTCACGCAGCCTCGAGGTCAGCCTGAACAAGGACGAAGCCAAGGGCTACCAGGAGGTGTGGCTGATCGCCCCGGACCTTTCCAAGCTGATCAGCCTTGGCGTCATGAACTCCACGTCGGGAACGTTCCCGGTGCCCTCCGGCCTGGACTTGTCCCAGTACCCGGTGGTGGATGTGTCCGACGAGCCCATGGACGGCAACCCCGCACACTCCACCGTGAGCATCGCCAGGGGCACGCTTACGTCCTGATGCTCGCCCGGGCCCATGCGGAGATCCTGCCCCACTGGACAACAACGGCAGCGGCTGCCAGCGCAGCGCCCGCGTGCAGGTACAGCATCAGGTGGAGTGAGTGCGCGGCCGGAGCAACGGCCGACGACGACGGCACGTCCGCGGTGCTGCCGGCGCCATGGTCATGGCCCGGCAATGGGACGGCGGTGGCCGTTGAGAAGGCTGCCAAGGCAAGGTGCAGCAGTTGCTGGGCGACGGCGGATGCCGCCAGGACAGCCCAGCCCGGAAGCTGCGGGGGCGCCAGCCGTTCAAAGAGCACGGCGCCCAGGCCCAGCAGCGCTGCCAGTGCCACCACGATGCCCACGGCGGGTGACGAGCCTCCTCCCGCGACATGAGCTGCCAGTCCCAGTACGGTGGCCAGCGGTCCTGCCAGCGAGGTCAGGGCGCTCCCGCGGGTACGCGGGACGGCTGCCTGAATGCTTTCCATCGGTCTGCCCTTTCGCCGCCCGGGTCCTCATTGTTCCCTACCCATCCCGGTGGGAGTGAACCGAAGAGGCAGGCAGGAATGGCCAGCAGGAGCAGCAAGAGGGCGTGGCTAGCGGCCGAAGTGGGAGTGCGGCGTGCCTTCCGGCAAGCGTTCAAGGATGTCCTCGGCCACCTTGCGCACCTTGATGTTCCGGTGGCTGGATGCCTTGGCCAGAATGGAAAACGCCTCCTGGTAGGAGCACCTGTTCTGGGCCATGATCACTCCGCAGGCCACATTGATGGAGGTGCGGCTGTCCAGGGCTGACCGGAGATCGGTGGCCAGCGAACGGGCGGCGTGCAGGTTGATGGCCATCTGCAGGCTTTTGGTCGCCAGGGCGGCGAAGGTGCGTGCTTCCGCGATGGCCTGGAGCGGGAAGGCCTTTGCGTCCTGGGCGAAGAAGGCGAGCGCGGCGCTGGACTCACCGAGCTCAGCATTGCCGGGGATCCCGTCGTCAGCCGGAACGTCCGCGTCAAGGCGCAGCCGCACCGCAAGGGCGCTTCCGAAACCGGCAGACTGCAGCTGGCTGGAATATTGCTTCCACCGGAAGTCGCCGTTCCTTTGGAGTACCGCTACCGGATGGCCGCCGGACATCACATCGGTCACCGGCCCCTCGGCCATCTCGCGTTCCCAGTCCAGCAGGCGGACCACTTCCCCCGAGGTGCCGGTGATGGCCGGGCTGCGCTTGGGCTGGCGCAGCACCAGTCCGCAGCCGACGTCCAGGTTAGCGGTCCTGGCCACGTGCCCTGCGGACGCTGCCACCAGCAGATCCAGGGAATCGGACAGGGTCTGTGCGCCGTTGACCAGGTCCAGCAGGAGGCCCGGGTTCGTGGCCGCGACCTGGTCATGGCTGGCCTTCAACAGTGGGGTCCGGCCCCTTTGGAGGTCCGAAGGGGCGAAAGGGCCGGCGACGGCTGGGGGAGAGTCCTTGGTCTCGAAGGACTCCTCGTCGCCGGCCCCGCCTATTACCCGGGTCCTGTGGACCGGGAAACCTGGGCCTACGTGTCGTGCGTGCATTGGCAGTCTCACACCCCCTAGTGAGCCAAGTACCGAGAACCAGAACGGGTCTTGTCTCTGGTAAAGAAACCTAATTGCCCTCCGGCTCCCCGTGAATGCGTAGCTGGTACCTGTCTTTTCGGTTAGGTGGTACTTGGGAGCCCGGGGTTCGGGGCCGGGTTCGGGGTCTTGCCGCAGGCCACCCTGCCTTCCGCTCCCGCCGCACCGCAGAAATGCCCTGCGGGATTGGGTTTGGCACACCCCTTGACGGGCGGAGCGGCACCCCCAACAATATTTCTATAACGTTGTACATATCTAAACCGAGGATACCTTCGTGACCCAGCCAGAACCTGCTGCAGCAAAAATCACCCTTGACCCCTCGTTCGTTGTGGGGCCCGTCCGCCGTCGTACTTTCGGGGCCTTCGTTGAGCACCTTGGCCGGTGCGTGTACACCGGAATCTTCGAGCCGGACCACCCGGACGCCGACGAGGACGGCTTCCGCAAGGACGTCCTGGCGCTGACCCGCGAGTTGGGGGTGTCCACCGTCCGCTATCCGGGCGGCAACTTTGTCTCCGGCTACCGCTGGGAGGACGGCGTGGGTCCGGTGGACCAGCGCCCTGTGCGGTTGGATCTGGCCTGGCACTCCACCGACCCCAACACCGTGGGTGTGGACGAGTTTGCCAAGTGGTCCGCCAAGGCCGGAGTGGAACCGATGATGGCCGTCAACCTGGGAACCCGTGGTATCCAGGAGGCGCTGGACCTGCTGGAATATACCAACATCGACGGCGGCACCGCCCTTTCGGAGCGGCGGCGCGCCAACGGGGCGGCGGACGGCTACGGCATCAAGATGTGGTGCCTGGGCAACGAAATGGACGGCCCGTGGCAAATCGGCCACAAGAACGCGCTGGAGTACGGCCGGCTCGCCGCGGACACCGCCCGGGCAATGCGCATGGTGGAGCCGGACCTGGAGCTGGTGGCGTGCGGCAGCTCCGGACCCACCATGCCCACGTTCGGTGAGTGGGAGCGGGTAGTGCTGTCCGAAACCTATGAACTGGTGGACCTGATCTCCGCGCACCAGTACTTCGAGGACTTCGGCGACCTGCAGGAGCACCTCGCTGCCGGGCACAAGATGGAAGCCTTCATCCGGGACCTCGTGAGCCACATCGACCACGTCAAGTCGGTGAAGAAGTCCGCCAAGCAGGTGAACATCTCCTTCGATGAGTGGAACGTCTGGCACATGAGCCGGGACGAATCCAAGGTGCCCACCGGCAAGGACTGGCCGGTGGCCCCCGTGCTGCTGGAGGATACCTACACGGTGGCCGACGCCGTGGTGGTGGGGGACTTGCTGGTTACGCTGCTCCGGAACACGGACCGCGTCCACTCGGCCAGCCTGGCGCAGCTGGTGAACGTTATCGCGCCCATCATGACCGAGCCCGGTGGGCGGTCCTGGAAGCAGACCACGTTCCACCCGTTCGCGCTGACCTCGCGGCACGCGTCCGGCACGGTGCTGCAGCTCGCCGTCGAATCCCCGCTGGTCAGCGGCGGCAAGACGCCGGACTTCACCGCGCTGTCCGCCGTCGCCACGTATGACGCGGACAAGGGCGAGGCAGTGGTGTTCGCGGTAAACCGCTCGGCAGACTCCGCGCTTACCCTGGATGCTGCCGTGGCCGCGCTGGGCAACGTCCGCGTGGTTGAGGCGGTGACCTACGCCAACAAGGATCCCTACTGGCAGGCCAGTGCCGACGATTCCACGTCCGTCCTGCCCTCCGAAAACGGAACAGTAAAGGTCGACGGCGGCCACCTCACCGCCGAGCTTCCGGCCGTGTCCTGGTCCATGATCCGGCTGTCCGTCAGCGCCTGACACGGCGGCTGGGAAGGCGGGGGCGTCCTTATGACGACGGCGGGCCCCAGGTGGGAGGATGGACGGCATGGAACTGCACATCACGGGGGATCCCGCCGCGGACAAGTTGTTGAGTGAGGACGCCTTCGCCCTGCTGACCGGCATGTTGCTGGACCAGCAGGTCACCATGGAATCCGCCTTCGCGGGGCCGGAGAAAATCCGGACCCGCATCGGGTCGCTGGAGCCCGGGGCCATTGCCGCACATGATCCGGCTGCGTTCGTGGAGATGTTCAAGGAGCGCCCCGCCGTCCATCGCTTTCCCGGCTCCATGGCCGCGCGGGTGCAGGCGCTCGCCGAGGCAGTCCAGAGCGAGTGGGACGGCGACGCCGCAGCCATCTGGACCAAGGGATCGCCGGACGGCGCCGAGGTGCTGCGCCGGCTCAAGGCCCTGCCCGGTTTCGGGGAGCAGAAGGCCAGGATCTTTTTGGCCCTGCTTGGCAAGCAACGCGGCCTTGAGGCGCCGGGGTGGCGGGAAGCAGCGGGCCACTACGGCGAGGAAGGCTCCTACCTCTCCGTAGCGGACATTGTGGACCCGGAGTCCCTGGCCAAGGTCCGCGCCAGCAAGCAGGCGGCCAAGGCCGCGGCGAAGGCAGGAAAAGAGCGTTAATGGCTGTCACCATGAACGACGTTGCGAGGGCCGCAGGTGTTTCCCTCAAGACCGTTTCCAACGTCCTGAACGACTACGAATTCATCCGGCCTGCCACCAAGCAGCGCGTGCAGGATGCCATCGCGGAACTGGGCTACGAGGCGAACCTCACCGCCCGCAGCCTCCGGTCCGGCAAGACCTCCATGCTGGGCCTGGTCCTGTCCGACCTCTCCGCGCCCTACTATGCCGAGCTGGCGTCCAAGCTGATGAAGGCCGCGTCCCGCCACGGCTACCGGGTGATGGTGGAGCAGTCCGA
The DNA here is from genome assembly GCF_021800405.1 of Arthrobacter sp. FW306-07-I. Taxonomy (NCBI): domain Bacteria; kingdom Bacillati; phylum Actinomycetota; class Actinomycetes; order Micrococcales; family Micrococcaceae; genus Arthrobacter; species Arthrobacter sp. FW306-07-I. Next base: position 275,568 of record NZ_CP084550.1, read on the forward strand.
CGCCGAGCCGTCGGTTGAGCTGGGCGCCCTGCAGGGGACCTTCCGCCAGCTCACCGACGGGCTGTTGTTCACGCCCCTGGTGGTGGACGCAGATGCCATTGCCGAGCGTGCAGGCAAGAAGCCGCTGGTGATGCTCGGCGAGCACATCATGGACCCGCGCTTCGACCTGGTCACCATGAAGAACGAGGAAGCCGCGGCTGCGCTGACCAGGCACCTGCTTGGCGGCGGCCGCCGTCGTATTGCCGTGGTCGGCGCCAACACCGGGGAGTCTGCCGGGACCTCGGGCCTGCGCCTGAACGGCTACCGGAAGGCGCTGGAGGAGGCAGGCGTTCCGTTCGACGCCGCGCTGATCGCCCCCGCCGAGTGGCGCCGCGACACCGGTGCCGCCGCCGTTGCCGGGCTCCTGGAGTCCGGTGTGGAGTTCGACGCCGTCTTCGGACTGAATGACGTACTGGCACTCGGTGCCATGCACGAACTGCTGATCCGCGGCGTCAAGGTGCCGCAGGACGTGGCGGTGGCCGGCTTTGACGACATCGACGAGGCCCGGTTCGCGTCCCCGTCCCTGACCACCGTCTCACCGGGCATGGACGAGATCGCCGAGCGTTCCATCGGCCTGCTGCTGGACCGGATCGCCGGCCGCGAGACATCGGAACAGGGTGTGCATGTGGAGGCCGGGTTCGTGCTGAAGGTCCGGGAGTCCGCACCCTAACTGAACCGCACGGCACATGCCGCCTCGAAGCAGGGGGTTTCACGTGCCCCGCACACGGGTATCTTTCCGAAACCGGCTCAACGAGGAAAGGTGCCCCATGATTGCCCTCCTGGTCATCGACATGCAGAACGCATTCTTCGAAACACCCGAACTGGCAGCCCAGCAGGAGCGGGTGGTCAGTGAGTGCAACCGGCTGATTGAAGGGTTCAAGGCAGCCGGACACAATGCGCTCCTGGTGGGCACCGAACACGAACGGGACAAGTCCACCTGGACCCTCAGCATGCTTGACGACGACCAGGGGTTCATCTTCCGCGGCAGCGAGCAGGCCCAGTCGGTGCCGGGGCTCTTGAAGGAGGACCTGCCCCAATTGAACAAGACAAGGGACAGCGGCTTCGTGGGCACCAACCTGCTGGCGCGGTTGCGGAACTGGGGCGCCGGGGAAGTGGTGCTCGCCGGTGTCTCCACGCACAACTGCATCGCCCAGACCGCCGCGGACGCCTTCGCGCACAACATCCGGGTTACCTACGCCAGGGATGCCATGGCCTCGGAGGCTGACCAGGACGCTGCCGACATGCTCCGCATCCTTTCCGCCACGTACCGCCAGCCCATCCAGTCCAGTGATGAGATCCTCGCCCGGCTCAGCGAAACGAAGTAGGCAGGCGCCCAGCCTGTACTGATACTCCCGAAACCTGGTGGAAACGTGCCGGGCTTACGCTGGCAGCACGCCCCAGGCCGTCGAAGGGAACCCCATGCATCTGATGCCGCGTGAGCAGGAAAAGCTCCTGATCGTGGTGGCCGCCGACCTCGCCCGCCGGAGACAGTCCCGCGGCCTCAGGCTCAACTACCCCGAGGCCGTGGCCATCATCAGCTATGAACTGATTGAGGGGGCCCGCGACGGCCGCAGCGTTGCCGACCTGATGAGCTACGGCACCACGCTGCTCAGCCGCGAAGACGTGATGGAGGGCGTGCCGGAGATGATCCACGACGTCCAGATCGAGGCCACCTTCCCCGACGGCACCAAACTGGTCACCGTCCACAACCCCATCCGGTAAGGAGTGCGGCAATGATTCCAGGCGAGTACGTCCTCAGGCGAGAGCCCGTGACCGCGAATGCGGGCAGGGAGGCCATCGAGGTTGCCGTGACCAACACCGGCGACCGGCCCGTGCAGGTGGGTTCCCACTTCCATTTTGCCGAGGCCAATGCGGCCCTGGCCTTTGACCGGGAGGCAGCCTACGGCCGGCGCCTGGACATCCCGGCGGGGACGGCTGCCCGGTTCGAGCCGGGAGACTCACGCACGGTCCGGCTCATCGAACTGGCCGGCCGCCGCGAGGTCTACGGGCTCAGCAACGCGGTCAACGGAAAGCTCGACGGCGGTATCCGCCAGGGTGGTTCGGTCGCGGAAGGGGACAGCAAGTGAGCTTTGAGATTCCGCGCCGGCAGTACGCCGACCTGTACGGACCGACCACCGGGGACAAAATCCGCCTGGCCGACACCGAGCTGTTCCTCGAGATCGAGAAGGACCTCACCGTCTACGGCGAGGAAGTGGTGTTCGGCGGCGGCAAGGTGATCCGCGACGGCATGGGCCAGAACGGCCAGGCGACCCGGGATGAGGACGTTCCGGACACCGTGATTACCAACGTGGTCGTCCTGGACTACACGGGCATTTACAAGGCTGATGTGGCACTGAAGGACGGCCACGTCTTCAGGATCGGCAAGGCCGGAAACCCGCAGATCACCGACGGCGTGGACATCGTCATCGGCGCCAGCACCGAAATCATCGCCGGGGAACGGAAAATCCTCACCGCCGGCGGAATCGACACCCATATCCACTTCATCTCCCCGGACCAGATCCCCACGGCCCTGGCCAGCGGCGTGACCACCATGATCGGTGGCGGCACCGGCCCTGCCGAAGGCACCAAGGCCACCACGGTGACGCCGGGCAAGTGGCACATCCAGCGGATGCTGCAGGCGGCCGAGGCGTTCCCCATGAACATCGGCCTGTTCGGCAAAGGCCACGCGTCCGCCGTCGAACCCCTGGCCGAGCAGATCCGCGCCGGCGCCATCGGGCTGAAAGTCCACGAGGACTGGGGCGCCACCACCTCATCGATCGACACCTCGCTGAAGGTGGCTGACGAGTACGACGTCCAGGTGGCCATCCACACCGATACCCTCAACGAGTGCGGCTTCGTGGAGGACACCATCCGCGCCATCGACGGCCGCGTCATCCACACCTTCCATACCGAAGGTGCCGGCGGCGGGCACGCCCCGGACATCATCAAGATCGCGGGAATGCCCAACGTCCTGCCCGCCTCCACCAACCCCACGCTGCCGTACACGCGCAACACCATCGAAGAGCACCTGGACATGCTGATGGTCTGCCACCACCTCAACCCTGACATTCCCGAGGATGTGGCCTTCGCCGATTCCCGCATCCGGGCCGAGACCATCGCCGCCGAAGACGTGCTGCAGGACCTGGGCATCTTCTCCATCACGTCCTCCGACTCACAGGCCATGGGCCGGGTGGGTGAGGTCATCACCCGCACCTGGCAGGTGGCGGACAAGATGAAGAAGCAGCGCGGGGTGTTGGAGGATCACGACGGCGGGACGCACGGCAGTGCCGGCAGCGACAACTTCCGGCTCAAGCGCTACGTGGCCAAATACACCATCAACCCGGCAATCGCCCAGGGCATCGCGGACTCCGTCGGTTCCGTGGAAGTGGGCAAGTTCGCTGACCTGGTGCTCTGGGACCCGGCGTTCTTCGGCGTCAAACCGGAGCTCGTCCTCAAGGGCGGCCAAATCGCCTACGCCCTGATGGGGGACTCCAACGCCTCCATCCCCACCCCACAGCCGCGCACCATGCGGCCCATGTTCGCCACCTTCGGAAAAGCCGTACAGCAGTCCTCCATCACCTTCCTGTCCAAGGCAGCGATCGACGCCGGCGTGCCCGAGGAGCTCGGCCTCGAAAAGGTCATCCGGCCCGTCTCCGGCATCCGGAACCTCACCAAGGCCGACCTCAAATACAACGACGCCACCCCGGACATCCAGGTGGACCCGGAAACCTACCAGGTGACTGTCGACGGCGAGGACGTCACCTGTGAGCCGTCCGACGTGCTCCCCATGGCGCAGCGGTACTTCCTCTTCTAGTCCCGCGAACTCCACACCCCTGAAAGAAACCACGTGATCATCGAACGAGTCCTCGGCAACCTCCATGACTTGCCCGAAACCGACCTCGCCGCCTATGCCGGGCTGCACCGCGAGAAGGTCATCCTGCCCAGCGCCCAGCTGGTCAAACGCATACAGCGCGCCACCACGGACCACGGCAAGGAAATCGGCATCCGCCTCCCCTCCGGCGCCGGCGACCTCCGCGACGGCGACATCCTCCACGTCGAAGAATCCAACATGATCGTGGTGTCCGTCCTGCCCACCGACGTCCTGGTCATCGCACCCCGCACCATCACCGAAATGGGCGTCACCGCACACTCCCTCGGCAACCGTCACCTCCAGGCGCAGTTATTTGACGCCGAGAGTGAGTACAAAGCCGAAGTCATGGTGTGCGCTTACGACCACACCGTCGAGGACTACCTCATCCATGCCGGTGTGCCATACACCCGCCAGGAACGCGTCCTCCCTGTACCTTTCCGCCATGCTGAGCACTCGCACTAACTCTTCAGCGCTAGGCGCTTCAAACAATTCCTTGGGTGGGTGCGCCGCCCCGGGATGGGGGCCGTGCCCGCTTCGCGGTGCCCGCCACGCCGCGGCCCCCATCCCCGGGCGTCGCTTGCTTGCCTCGGCTTGGGTGCGCCTTTCGTGAGCGGGTATCAGCTTGCCCTCCAGCAACTGGTTGATTCCGCCTTGCCTACTGGGGCTTTTGCTCACTCCTTTGGGTTTGAGACGTACATCGATCGGGAGCTCGTTTTTGATGAGGTGTCCTTTGGGGTTTGGTTGTCCTCGTTCATCTCGCAGTCGCTGACGTATTCGGATGGGTTGGCGGTTCGGCTTTTGTATGAGGGGGCTGATCTCGGGGAGCTGGATTCTCTTCTTTCTGCTTGCCTGTTGCCTCGGCAGGTTCGGGAGGCTTCCTTCAAGATGGGGTCCCGGCTGCTCGAGATTGGCGGGGAGGTGTTTCCCTCACCTGCGCTGGGACTGTACCGGGACCTGGTGGCCACTGGGCGGGCCGCCGGGCACCAGCCGCTGGCGTTCGCCGTCGTCGTCCGCTCCCTGGGCGTGCCGCTCGAGGAAGCGCTCGCCGCCTACCTCTTCGCCACCGTCACGTCCCTGACGCAGAACGCCGTCCGTGCTATCCCCCTGGGCCAGAACGCCGGGCAGCGGGTCCTGCGGAAAGCGCACGACGACGTCGCTGCCGCCATCGAAGTGATCGCCCGCCTCACGCCGGACGACCTTGGGGCCGTCAGCCCCGGACTGGAAATTTCACAAATGCGGCACGAACGCCAGCGTGCCCGGATGTTCATGAGCTGACTGGCTCAAAGTAGGAGGAACACCATGACTGAACCCATCAAAATCGGCATCGGCGGACCCGTCGGCGCCGGCAAGACCCAGCTCGTGGAACGGCTTACCCGGCACATGAGCGGCGGCATCTCCATGGCCGCCATCACCAACGACATCTACACCATCGAAGACGCCAAAATCCTCGCCGCCAACGGCATCCTCCCCCCGGACCGGATCATCGGCGTCGAAACCGGCGGTTGCCCCCACACCGCCATCCGCGAAGACACCTCCATGAACACGGCCGCCATCGAGGAACTCAAGGCCCGGCACCCGGACCTGCAGGTCATCTTCGTTGAATCCGGCGGCGACAACCTCTCCGCCACCTTCAGCCCCGAACTCGTCGACTTCTCCATCTACATCATCGACGTGGCCCAGGGCGAAAAAATCCCCCGCAAAGCCGGCCAGGGCATGATCAAGTCCGACCTCTTCATCATCAACAAAACCGACCTCGCACCCCATGTCGGGGCCGACCTCGCCGTCATGGAGCGCGATTCCAAAGAGTTCCGCGGCAACAAACCGTTCTGCTTCACGAACCTGAAAACCGACGAAGGGCTCGATAAGGTCATCGACTGGATCCGGCACGACGTCCTGATGCTTGATTTGGCATGAGCACGACGGCGGACTTGGGTTCAGCGCTCGCCTCACCGGGCGCCGGGTTGGCTCCGGCGGCTTCGCCGGATTTTGGGCCGTGCCCGCTTCGCGGTGCCCACCACGCCGCGGCCCCAAAATCCGGCCTCGCCGCCTCAGTGCGTACGTCACCTATGGGCGAGCTTGAGCTTCGGGTCGCCTTGCGTGGGCAGCGCTCCGTCGCAACGCATCAGTACCATCGGGGTGCCTTGAGGGTGCTCCGGCCGCATTATCTCGATGACTCGGGGCAGGTTTGTTATGTCGTCGTGAATCCTGGCGGGGCTTATCTTGGGGCGGATCTCTTTGTGCTGGATGTGGAGGTGGGGGACTCTGCTTCGTTGTTGTTGACTACCCAGTCCGCTACCAAGGTTTATCGGACTCCCGGGTCTTTTGCCGAGCAGAGGATGGCTGTCCGGCTGGGGGAGGGGGCGCGGGTGGAGCTGATGCCGGACCAGCTCATTGCGTACCGGGAGGCCCGCTACCGGCAACGGACCTCCGTGACCCTCCGGCCGTCGTCGTGCCTTGTCGTGGCCGAGGTGGTGACTCCGGGCTGGTCGCCGGACGGTGCCGTCTTCCGGTACGAGGAAGTCCGGCTGCGGAATGAGATCCGGGTCGAAACTGGGACCGGTACCGAATTGCTGGCGCTGGACAACCTGCTGATCCGGCCGCCGCTGGGCGATGTCGCCGGGCTGGGATTTATGGAGGGCTTCAGCCACCTGGGCTCGCTGGTGGTGGTGGATCCACGGGTGGACCAGGCGCTCGCCGACGAACTGCACCAGTTGACGCAGCCGTTCGACGCCCGGACCGGCCTCTCGCTGACCCGCACCATCGGCGGAACTACCGGGCTGGTGCTGCGCAGCCTGTCGAACAGCACCGAAGAACTCAACCGGCTGCTCGGCGCCTGCGCCAACCTCCTCCGGGAACGCTGGTTCGGCCAGGGGCCCTTGGACCTGAGGAAGCATTGATGGCCGGCATCGCTGCTGTCTACCGGGACCGGGACTCGCTGCCGCTACGGACCCGGGCGCTCTTCACCTTTGGTGCCGTGGCCGCGCTGCACGCTGCCGCCGTCGTCCTTTTGCTTGCCGGAACCCGGACCGGGGGCGGCGGGGCGCTCTCCTGGGGACTTGTCCTCACCGCCTACCTGGCCGGCGTAAAGCACAGCTACGACTGGGACCACCTTGCCGCCATCGACAACTCCACCCGGAAGTTCGTGGCACAGCGGCAGCATCCGGTGAGCGTGGGCTTCGCGTTCAGCCTGGGCCATAGTTCGGTGGTGACCCTGGCCGGGGTGCTGGTGATCGCCGGTGCATCCCTGGTTGGCGGCCTGATGGCGGACGAAACGGCCGGGAATCTGGTGCTGGGGCTGATCGGCAGCGGTGTATCCGGGCTGTTCCTGCTGGCCATGGGGCTGTTCAACGGCTCGGCTTTCACCCGCTCGGCCGCTGCTTTCCGGCGTTCCCGGACCGGAGCAGCCATCGATCCCCGCGACCTGGAACCGCAGGGACTGATGGCGCGGCTGCTTTCGCGGCCGCTGTCCAGGGTGCGCCGGCCGCGGAACATCTACGTGATCGGTTTCCTCTTTGGGCTGGGTTTCGATACCGCCACCACCATCGGGCTGCTGATGATGGCGACGGCGGCGTCCCTGGCCGGGGTGCCCCCGTTCGCCCTGCTCGCCCTCCCGCTCGCCTTCGCAGCCGCGATGACGCTGTGTGATTCGGTGAACGGCATGGCGATGATGCGGATGTACCGTTCGGCACTGGCTGACCCGCGGCGGAAGCTTGGCTTCAATGCTGTGGTGACGGGCATCTCTGCCGCCTCGGCCCTGTTCATTGCCGTGATCACTTTGGCCGGCTTCTTTCACGCCGCATTCGGCCTGCATGATCCGGTGACGGCATGGCTTTCATCGATCGACCTGGGCGACGCCGGCCTGCTGCTGGTGGCGCTGCTGCTGGCCGTCTGGGGCGGAGCGTCACTGGTCTCGTTGCGGTCCCGGAACAAAGTCGTGCAGTCCACCAACACATAGGGGCGCGGTGCCGGCCCTGATAGCCAACACCGCGCCCCTCCGCCTCTTACTGGCTGATACCCAGCCGGCCTAGCCGAAATCTGCCACGTAGCTGGGGACCCCGACGGCGGCCGTGGAGACCGGCGCTCCAGTGTCATTGACCACGTGGTCCAGTGTCCCGGCACCGAGGTTTACCGTCAGCAGGCTGTGCAGCTTCACTCCCGGGGTCACCGGAACTTCAAAACCCCTGGTGGCATGGATGGTGGGGTCCACATTGTTGTAGACGTAACTGCCGCCGCCCCACAGCTCGTGGGTCCTGACGGAGCCTGCCACCTTATAGCCCGCCCAGCCCAGGACGCCATCGTGCTGCCATGCTGCCTGGTTCGGGGCGTCGTAGGGCAGCTCGTTCTGGAAGAAGACGGTTCTGCCGTTTTCACCGTTCCAGATGACGTTGTACTGCTGGTAGTGCTCCACGAACAGGCCAGTGGCCGTGACGTTGTTGCCGTTGACGATCACGCCGTTCCTGCCGGTGTTGGTTGTCCAGCCGACACCATTCCCGTGGTCCGCGCGCCAGGCCCAGATGTGGTCCAGGAGGACATTGTCGCTGTTGACTTCCAGGCTGACCGAGGCCTTGCCCACGTGCGGGCCGCCGATGCGGAAGAAGACATCATGGAGCGTGGTGGGGTTGGCCGGATCGCTGCGGATGCCGGAGTTGGCCGGTCCGCCCCCTTCGCCCGGGATAGCCTTGCCGAGGCGCATCAGGGCAGGGGAATTTACCTCGCCGGCGTCCACGGTCACTGCAGCGATATCAACTCCGGGGACATCAGCCACGGTCAGGGGAACTGCCCCCTTCACGGCCGTCAGGGTGGTCATGCCCAGCCCGAGGACAACGGTGTTGGCTCGTTTGACCTCGATGCTGCGGTCGACGTCGTAAACCCCGGGGGTAAGGAGCAGGTTCTTGCCACGGGCCAGTTGGGAATTGATGGCCTGGACGGAATCGCCCGGGGTGGCGATGTAGAAGTCGGCCAAGGGAATGCTACGGCCCTCCGTAGGACCGTTTTCCCATGTGGTCCCGGCAGAGTCTTGACGGACGGCAGGAACGAAAACGCTGTACTGGCCTTCCGAATCCAGCGTGAGGTAAGGCTTCTCCCGGCTGATGGGGGTGTTGGCCAAGGTTGTGTAAGGCGGGGTGGGGAAGGAATCCGCAGGTGCCCCGGCCACGCCTGAGAACACCTGGTTCCAGACCCCGTTGGACCAGCTGCCGATGCTGCTGTCACGCACGAGGTACTGCTGCTGTGACCCGTTGATGATTGCGCCCGCCTTGGAATCCGCTATGAAGCCGCCACTGGCATACTGCGGGCCTGCCGTGCAGTAGTCCATCAGGGAGAGATTGCCGCCGGTGATGTTGACCCGGCGCATCGGGGAAGCCTGCGAAGCGGCCCAAAAATTCGCAGAGCTGCGGCAGCCCTCAAGCCCGGTGACATTGATGGTGAGGTTGGACAGCGAACGCCAGAAGTTGTTCAGTGCGATGCAGTTATCGGCGGCCAGGCAGCGGTTGTAAACGTCCACGTGGCCGTTGATGGTGACATCCGTGGGGGCAGCACCCAGGCCGGCTACCTCCGTGGAGTAGCCCACCTGCACGATCAGCGGCTCCTCAGGGGTGCCATAGGTGCCCGGCTTGAACAGCAGGGAGTACCGGTTGGTCCCCATTTCGTCGTCCACCTGCTGCGCGGCAATGGAATCCACCGTGGACTGGATCTGCGCCACCGGCATGCTGGGGTCGAAAACGTAGACATTGGGGCCGAACGGATGTTGCCCTGCCTGCGATGGGGCTTGTGGTGCGGCCGGGACCAGCTGCGGTGACGTTTCGGGAACAGCCCCCGGCGAAGCCTGTGCTCCGGCACCGCCACTGGCGATGACAAGCCCGATAAGGAGAGTAGTGGCGCCAGTGATGCGGCCGGAACGGTGCCGGTGCCTGGACCGGGCAGCGGAACGAGGAGGATGTGGGCGTGGGGCTAGCGGCATTGCTGGTCCTGTCGTTGTTGGGCTGGGGCGGCGGTCCCTCTTTGAGCAGGCAAGATGTGGGGTGGGAGCGCTCTCGTCGGGGAAGCGTAACATCACGCCCGCCCTTGGGCAAGAGATTTTTGGAAGCGCTCCCACGACCCTTGACAGTGGGATGTGAGATAAAGCACCATGTTGTGAGAGCGCTCCCACCAGGAGCTATTCCCCCTCGTTCCTGCTTCTGCCCAGTCCTGGGCAATGTGCGCCGCGTCTTCCGGGCGTCCGGAGCGAACCCTTTTTCTGACAAAGGAGTCTTCCCTGTGAAAAAACCCAGCAAACTCTCAGTGCTCTCGGCTGCTGCCGCGTGCCTGGCACTGTCCCTGTCAGCCTGCGGAACATCCGCCTCAGAGAAGGGCGGTGTTGACGGATCCACCGGTTCCAAGCCGGTCACTCTTACGGTGGGTACCTTCAACGAATTTGGCTACGAAAAGCTCTTTAAGGAATATGAGGAGCTGAACCCGAACGTCACCATCGAGCACAAAAAGGCGGCTACCAGCAATGAGGCACGCGACAACCTGACCACTCGTCTGGCGGCAGGTTCCGGACTGTCGGACATCGAAGCCGTCGAGGTGGACTGGCTTCCGGAACTGCTTCAGTACCCAGACCAATTTGCTGACCTCAGCGACCCCGCAGTGGAGGGCCGCTGGCTGGACTGGAAGACCGAAGCCGCCACCACGGCCGACGGCAAGCTCGTGGGCTACGGGACCGATTCCGGCCCTGAGGCCATCTGCTACAACGCCGAGTTGTTGAAGAAAGCGGGGATGCCCACGGAGCGCGGTGAGGTTGCCAAGATGCTCGGCGGCACCTGGGAAAGCTACTTCGATGCCGGCCGGAAGTTCAAGGCCGCCAACCCCAAGGCTGCATGGTTCGATTCCGCCGGTGCCATCTACCAGGGCATGAGCAATCAGCTCGAGAAGGCCTATGAGGAGGAGGACGGCGCCGTCATCGCCACCGGGAACCAGAAGGTCAAGGACATCTACAACCAGGTGCTGAAGGCTTCCAGCGAGGACGGACTGTCCGCCCATCTCAAGCAGTGGAGCGACGACTGGGCCGCCGGTTTCCAGACCAGCGCCTTCGCCACCACCCTCTGCCCGGGCTGGATGCTCGGTGTCATCGAAGGCAACGCCGCGGGGGTCAGCGGCTGGGATGTCGCCAACGTCTTCCCGGGCGGCGGCGGAAACTGGGGCGGGTCCTACCTGACCGTCCCCACCCAGGGCGCGAACCAGGCCGAGGCCAAGAAGCTGGCGGGCTGGCTGACCGCCCCCGAGCAGCAGATCAAGGCGTTTACCGCGAAAGGCACGTTCCCCAGCCAGAAGCAGGCCCTTGAAAGCAGCGAACTGCTGGGCCAGACCAATGCCTTCTTCAACGGTGCACCGACAGGCGAGATCTTTGCGGAGCGCGCCAAGGCTGTTGAAGTGACCCCCTTCAAGGGCACCAAGTTCTTCGCAATCAACGATGCAATGCAGCAGGCCCTCACCCGTGTGGACGTTGACAAGACGGACGACGCCGCTTCCTCCTGGGAGAAGTTCGTCACCGCAGTGAAGTCGCTCTAACCATGGCTGTCACCGACCGGGTCATAACGCCCCCAGCCGGGCGCAGCCCCAACGCCGGGAATGACGGGAAGAACGTCCGGCGGCTCGCACTCTCCCGGCGGGTTTCCAAATGGGATGTCAAGCTGTCCCCCTACCTCTACATCTCCCCGTTCTTCCTCCTGTTTGCGGTCACGGGCCTCTTCCCGCTGGCATACTCGGCATGGGTTTCGCTCCACAACTGGAACCTCATCGGCGGGCAGGGAAAGTTCGCGGGGCTGGACAACTACGCCTTCGTCGTAGCCCAGCCGTACTTCTGGAACGCTGTGGGCAACACCTTCAGCATCTTCGTCCTTTCCTCGGTTCCCCAGGTTTTCCTCGCACTGGTGATCGCGGCGGTGCTGGACGCGAACCTGAGGGCCAGGACGTTCTGGCGGATGGGGGTCCTGGTGCCGTTCGTCGTCGCGCCGGTGGCGGTGGGGCTGATCTTCAACAACCTCTTTGCAGACCAGTTCGGGCTGATCAACGAGATGCTGAAGGCAGTAGGGCTTGACCCGGTCCGGTGGCACTCCGACTCGCTGGCGAGCCATGCGGCCATTGCCACGATGGTCAACTTCCGGTGGACGGGGTACAACGCCCTGATTTTCCTGGCCGCCATGCAGGCGATCCCCCGCGATGTGTTCGAAGCGGCAACGATCGACGGTGCCGGCCGGCTGCGGCAGTTCTTCTCGGTGACCGTGCCCATGCTTCGCCCCACCGCCATCTTCGTCGTGATCACCTCCACCATTGGCGGGCTCCAGATCTTCGACGAGCCCAGGGTCTTCGACCAGTCCGGCCTGGGCGGCGCGGACCGGCAGTGGCAGACGCTCACCATGTACATCTGGGAGCTCGGCTGGGGCCAGCGGAACTTCGGCAGGGCCTCCGCCGTGGCGTGGCTGCTCTTCCTGATCATCGTGCTGATTGCATTGCTCAACTTCGTCATCACCAAGCGCATAGCCAGCCAGGGAGGCCGCAAGTGAGCTCCATTCCCATGATCGAACAGACTGCCGGCAAGGGTGCCGCCCGCGCGGCGGCCCGGCGCCGAAAGGGCGGGAACGGCAGGGCCGGGTTCGGCGGCGCCCGGCGGCCGGGCTTCCTCACCTACGGTTTCCTGGGGGCAGTCCTCCTCGCCTCGGTCTTCCCGCTGTACTGGTCCTTCCTGGTGGGCAGCCACGACAACACCGTCCTCAGCCGCGGCATCCCGCTGCTGCCCGGTGGAAACTTCCTGGCCAATGCGGCGAAAGTCTTTGACAGCATCCCGTTCTGGAAGGCGATGGGCAACAGCCTGATCGTCTCGGGTGTGACGGCAGCGTCCGTCGTCGTGTTTTCCACCCTTGCCGGATTCGCTTTCGCCAAGCTTCGTTTCCGCGGCAACAAGGCACTGCTGGTCTTCGTGATCGCCACCATGGCGGTTCCCACCCAGCTGGGCGTTGTCCCGCTGTTCATCGTGATGTCCAAGCTCGGCTGGACGGGTTCGCTGTGGGCTGTCATCATTCCGGGCCTCGTCACGGCCTTCGGGGTGTTCTGGATGACGCAGTACCTTCGCGACGCCCTGCCGGACGAGCTGATCGAGGCGGTCCGCATGGACGGCGCATCAATGATCCAGGCCTTCTGGCACGTCGGATTTCCCGCGGCGCGGCCCGCCGCGGCGATGCTTGCCCTGTTTACGTTCGTGGCCACCTGGACGAACTTCTTCTGGCCCTTCATTGTCCTCGACCCCTCAAACCCCACCCTCCCGGTGGCACTGCAGCTGCTCCAGGCGGCCCACTTCGTTGACTATTCAGTGGTTCTCGCCGGCGCGGTCCTCGCTACCGTCCCACTCTTGCTCCTGTTCATCGCGGCAGGCCGGCAACTCGTATCAGGAATTATGCAAGGAGCAGTAAAAGGATGAGTTCCACCGCACTTCCGTTTCCCCAAGGCTTCCTCTGGGGGGCGGCAACGGCCGCCTACCAGATCGAAGGCTCCGCCCACGACGGCGGCAGGAAGGACTCGATCTGGGACACCTTCGCCCGTGTGCCCGGCGCCGTGGCGGACGGCCACAACGGCGACGTGGCCTGTGACCACTACCGGCGCTACGAACAGGACGTAGCGCTCATGCAGCACCTGAACATGAAGGCCTACAGGTTCTCCACCTCATGGGCGCGATGCATGCCCGACGGCGTCACCCCCAACCCGGAAGGCATCGCCTTCTACTCCCGCCTGGTGGATGAACTGCTCGCGGCAGGAATCACCCCTTGGCTGACCCTCTACCACTGGGACCTGCCCCAGGCGCTCGAGGACAAGGGCGGCTGGGCCAACCGGGACACTGCCTACCGCTTTGCCGAGTACGCCGCAGTGATGCACGAGGCGCTGGGGGACCGGGTCCGGTTCTGGACAACGCTGAACGAGCCGTGGTGCTCGGCATTCCTTGGCTACGCGGCCGGCATCCACGCTCCCGGACGGCAGGAACCCCGGGCCGCACTTGCCGCGGCCCACCACCTCATGCTTGGCCACGGGCTGGCAACCCGTGAGCTCCGCCGGAGGGATGCGGACGCCTCCCTGGGCATCACCCTGAACCTGACGGTCGCAGATCCCCGGGATCCCGGCAGCGGCAGTGACCGTGACGGCGCCAGGCGGATCGATGGCCAGTTCAACCGGATCTTCCTTGACCCGCTGTTCAAGGCGGAGTACCCGGCGGATCTCTTGGCGGATGTGGCCCACCTTGGCCTCGCTGACGTGGTGCGGGAGGGGGACCTGGACATCATCTCCGCTCCCTTGGACCTGCTCGGCGTGAATTACTACCACGGGGAGTCCGTGACCAAGGATCCTGAAGAGGCGGTGCTGCAGGAAGGGCAGAAGCCGGCGGCGGCCGCCAGGCCCACGTCCTCGCCGTTCGTGGCCGCCGATGGTGCACGCTCGGTGCCGCGCGGCCTTCCCGTCACGGGGATGGGCTGGGAGGTCCAGCCCGAAGGGCTGCGCCGGCTGCTGAACCGGCTGCAGGCGGAGTACACCGGCCCGGCGCGAGTTCCGGTCTACATCACCGAGAACGGGGCGGCCTACGATGATGTGCCGAATGCGGCGGGTTACGTGGACGACCAGGACCGGCTCGCATTCTTCGCCGCCCACCTGCAGGCAGTGCATGGGGCCATCACCGACGGCGTGGACGTACGCGGCTACCTGGCATGGTCCCTGCTGGACAACTTTGAATGGTCCTTCGGCTACCACCAGCGTTTTGGGCTGGTCCGGGTGGACTACCAGACCCAGGAGCGCACACCGAAAGCCAGCGCATTGTGGTACTCCGAAGTTGCCGATTCCAACGAGGTAACAGCTGAAAACGTGGATGGGTTATCTTCGGAGCCGGGTGTCGTATTGTCTGTGTAATGAACGAAAAGACCAGTCGCCCCGTCCTTGCCAAGGCGGGGCGGCAAAGTCCAACGCTGGAGGATCTGGCCACTGCCGCCGGAGTATCGCGCTCCACTGCCTCCCGTGCAATCAACGGCGGCTTGAAGGTGAGCCCGGAAGCCAAAGCCGCCGTTGAAGCCGCAATCGTGGCTTTGGGGTACACGCCCAACCAGGCTGCAAGGAGCCTGGTCACGCGGCGCACGGCGTCGGTGGCGCTGGTCATTCCGGAGCCGGACGCCCGGGTCATGATGGACCCGTACTTCGCAGCCGTGATCACCGGAGTCAATGATGCGCTCCGCGATACGGACATGCAGTTGGTGCTGCTGATGTCCAGGGCAGGGGATGACTCGGCACGGACCCTGCGGTACCTGCGCGGCGGGCACGTGGACGGCGCCATCGTGGTGTCCCACCACCGAGCGGACGACTGGGTTGAGACCCTGGGAACCATCGGCCTGCCCACGGTTTTCATCGGCAGGCCCTGGAATACCGGTTCCGGCCTTCCCTTCGTGGACCTCGACAGCTTCGAAGGCGGACGGCTGGCGGCGCGGCACCTGGCCGGCAAAGGGCGCATCCACCTCGCGACCGTTGCTGGACCTACGGACATGACAGCCGCCGTCGACCGTCTGGAAGGGTGGCTGCAGGGGCTCAAGGAAGCGGGGCTGCAGGCAGCACCCGTTGTCCACGGGGATTTCACGACGGCGGGCGGCGCCGAGGCGGCGCGCAACCTCTTCGCCCAGGCGCCGGAGCTGGATGGGGTCTTCGCTGCATCCGATCTCATGGCGCTTGGCGTCGTGGACACTCTTCGCGTCGCAGGGCGACGGGTGCCGGAGGATGTAGCGGTCGTGGGGTTCGACAACCACGACATCCAGGCAGCAAACGGCCTTGGGCTCACCACGGTGGCCCATCCGATGATGGAGATTGCCAAGCAAGCAGGCCAACTATTGATCCGCGCCATTGAGAACCCGGGGGAGCAGCTGGAACCGGTCATCTATCCCGCGGAACTGGTGGTGCGCGGAAGCACTGCCTGCTGATCTACCGGAGTTCCTGCCGCCGCACTTCAGGCCGCCCCTGAAAACCGGCCCGGCTCAGGCAGCCATCCCGCTCTTGTGCTTGCGGTGCTGCCGGTGCTTTGCCGGTGCCAGGCGGGAGTGCGCGCCGGCGAGGACCTCGCTGCCATCGGGCACGGTGCTGTCGGTGTCCAGGTGGACACCGTGCTCAATCAGAACGCTGGAGCCGATCCGTGAATGGCTGCCAATATGCACGCGGTTGCCGATCACCGTGCCCCGGCCGATCCGCACCCCGTCGCCGATCACCGTCCGGTCCCCGATGGTGGCGTCACGATCGATCCAGCTGCCGTGCCCAATACGGCAGCCGGGACCCACCTGGGCGCCATGTTCCACGTACGTCATGGGGCCGACGCGGGCGCTGTCCGCCACCCTGGCTCCCGGAGCGATGAGCCCACCGCCGTTGTCATGGCGGGCATACCGGGTGACCTTCCCGGCGTCGTCCTCAACTGACACAAACTTTGCGGTCATACCATCCCTCGTTAAGCGCTGCGGCTGTTTACCGCTCAGTAAGTTAACGGGCGGGAGGGCGCTGGGATTCCCAAATGGGCAGGTGGGACGGGGTTACGCCACCAGGTTGGCGGCTGCGGTGTCCATGTGTTCCAGGATGGTCTTCCGGGCCAGGCCGGCGTCCCCGGTGTCGATGGCGGCCACGATGTCCTTGTGGCGGTCCACGCTCATGTTGCTGACGCCTTTTTCCAGGCCCGCGAACATGATGGACATCCGGATGGAGCCCTCCAGCGACTCCCAGGAGTGGAGGAGCGTTTCGTTGCCGGTAAGCCGGCAGAGGGTGCGGTGGAACTCGAGGTCGGACTCGATCCGTTCCTCCAGGCTTCCGTTGGTGGCGTCCGTCATGGCGTCGATCGCTTTGTGCAGTGATTCGGTGACGTGCTTCCGGTCGGGGAGCTCGCAGAGCGTCCGGGCGGCCAGGGACTCCAACGCGGCGCGGACGGCGTAGATGTCCCGGATTTCTTTCTCATCCAGGTGGCGGACGGACAGCCTGCCCCGGGGCCCGGCGGACAGCAGCCCCTCCTGCTCCAGCTGTCGCAGTGCCTCGCGGAGGGTGCCTCGGCTGATCTGCAGCATCTCGGACAGTTCCGTCTCCACCAGATGCCGGCCGGGTTCCAGCTCCCCGCTGGTGATGGCGGTGCGCAGCGCGGAGAGTGCCTGCTCGCGCAGGCTTTTCTTTTCCAGTCCCAGCAGCGGGGCGGTCAGTCCGGCCATGGCTTCTGTCCTCAATGTCATAAGTCGACTGTTTACAGTCGGTAGTGGATTCGATATTACGGCAGAAAGCACGGCACCGGCTTAGGACCAGTGCCGTGCTATCTCCATTGGTTGCCTGCCTTAGCCGAGTTCGGCGAGGACTTTGGCCACAATGCGGTCCACGGCCAGGCCGTACCGATCGTGCAGGGTGGGAAGGGCGCCGGCGTCCAGGAACTGGTCCGGCAGCGCCACGGGCACCACGCGCTTGCCCACACCGGCGGTGACGACGGCGGAGGCAACAGTTTCGAACAAACCGCCCACCACGGAGTGGTTCTCCAGGGTGACGGTGAGGCGATCCGTGTTGATCTCCTTAAGGACGGTCCCGGCGTCGAACGGCTTGATGGTGGGGGTGTGCACGACGGCGACGTCCACGTTGTGTGCCTCCAGCGCCTTGGCTGCCTGGAGGGCGCGCATGGTCATCAGGCCGGAGGAGATGAACACCACGTCATTGCCGCCGCGCAGGACCTTGGCCTTGCCCAGTTCGAACGTGTAGTCGTACTCGTCCAGCACGGTGGGCACGTTGCCGCGCAGCAGACGCAGATAGGTAGGACCTTCCGACGCAGCAAGCTGCGGGACGGCCTGTTCGATGTCGATCGAGTCGCAGGGGTCCACGATGGTCAGGTTGGGCATGCCGCGGAAGATCGCCATGTCCTCGGTGGCCTGGTGGCTGGGGCCGTACCCGGTGGTCAGGCCGGGCAGGCCGCCGACGATGTTGACGTTCAGGTTCGGCTCCGCCGCGTCCAGGCAGAGGAAGTCGTAGGCGCGGCGGGCGGCGAACACCGAGTAGGTGGACGCGAACGGCACCAACCCGGACTCGGCCAGTCCGGCGGCGGCGCCGAAGAGCAGCTGCTCAGCCATGCCCATCTGGAAGAACCGCTCCGGGAAGGCCTTGGCGAAGATGTGCATGTCCGTGTACTTGCCCAGGTCCGCGGTCAGGCCCACGATCTTGTCGTTCTCCTGGGCGGCCTTGACCAGGGCATGCCCGAACGGGGCGTTGGAGGTCTTCTGGCCGGGGTCGGCGAACGATGCGATCATCGCCGAGGTCTTCAGCTTCGGCTTCGCGGGTGTTGCAGCGGCTGCTGCGGTGTCGGGGGCCTCCGTGGTGGTGCTCATGCTGAAGCCTTTCCTTCATATCCGGCGGTGAGCTGCTCGCGGCAGATCTGCCATTCGTGTTCTTCGATGCGCATGAAGTGCGCCTTTTCGCGGTTTTCCAGCAGCGGCACGCCGCGGCCCACCTTCGTGTCGCACAGGATCACGGAGGGACGTCCGACGGCGGCGGCCTGGGCAGCTGCGTTGTCGAACGCTGCCAGCAGCGCTACGACGTCGTTCCCGTCAACACGCTGGGTGTACCAGCCAAACGATTCCCACTTCTCGGTCACGGGCTCGGTGCGCAGCACCGTATCCGTCTTGCCGTCGGCCTGCAGGGCGTTGATGTCCACCATGGCGGTGAGGTTGCCCAGCTGGTGGTGGTGCGCACCCATGGCCGCCTCCCACGTGGAGCCCTCGTCCAGTTCACCGTCCGAGAGGAAGTTGAACACCCGTGCGTCCGAGCCCTGGTACCGCAGGCCCAATGCCAAGCCGACGGCGATGGTCAGGCCGTGGCCCAAGGACCCGCCGGAGATTTCCATACCGGGGGTGTAGGTGGACATCCCGGACATCGGCAGTCGCGAGTAATCCGAGCCGTAGGTTTCGAGTTCCTCCACCGGCACCACGCCGGCCTCGGCAAGGGCCGCGTAGTGGCCGATCGCGTAGTGGCCGGTGGAGAGCAGGAACCGGTCGCGTGCCTCCCAGCGCGGGTCCTCGGGGCGGAACCGGAGCTGGTCTCCATACACCGCAGCGAGCATGTCGGCGGCGCCCAGGGCCTGGCCTACATAGCCCTGGCCCTGCACCTCACCCATGGTCAGGGCGTGGTGCCGGATGCGGTACGCGGCGGCGCTGATCTTGTCCACCCGTTCCGGGGACACTGCAGTCTGCAGTATCTCTCCCTGCGGGGCGGCGTCATGGACGGTGTCTGTAGGCATTAGTTGCTCCGTGGTTGTTTCGTGCGGGGCTGTCATTCAGGCGTTGACGGTGTTGGGGGTGCTTTTGGTGGCTTCGTCGGCCAGCTCGCGTTCCCGCTTGCCCCAGGTTTCCCGGGTGGCGACGGCGGCCCAGAGACCGATCAGGGCATAGGCGCCGAAGAGCAGTGCCGGGCCCATCCAGCCGAAGCTGACGAACAGCAGGGTGGTGATGAACGGGGTGAAGCCGGACACCATGGCCGAGATCTGGTAGGCCAGGCTGGCGCCGGAGGCGCGGGTCTTGGCCTGGAAAAGCTCCGGGAACCAGGCACCCTGGGCACCGGCCAGAGAATTCTGGCAGACCGCGTAGGAGATCACGATGGTGAGGATGATGGCGATGAACAGACCGGTGTTGACCAGCAGGAACATCGGGATGGCAAACAGGGCGGCAAAGGCGGTGGACCACACGTACAGGGGGCGGCGGCCGATGCGGTCCGTGAGGGCAGCCCAGGCTTGGGTGGCGAAAATGCCGATGGCAGAGGCGATGCAGAGGGCGATGAGCGTCTGGCTCTTGTCGGCCAGGTGCTGGCTGTTGATGTAGGAAATCATGTAGGTGATGGACACGGCGTAGCCGGCTGTTTCAGCGATGCGCAGGCCGATGCCCTTGACGATGTTGCGCCAGTCGGTCTTGATGACCTCGACGATGGGGGCCTTTACGATGGCGCCACTGTCCTTGACCTCGTCGAAAACGGGGGACTCGGGAACCTTGGAACGGATGACTAGCCCCACGATGACCAGCAGGATGCTGGCGAGGAACGGGATGCGCCAGGCGAGCTCGCCGCCGAGCTGGACGCTGAACAGGAAGGTCAGGTTTGCCAGCAGCAGGCCGACGGGGAAGCCGGCCTGGACGATGCCGGTGAACTTGCCCTTGGCCTTCCATGGCGCGTGCTCGTAGCTCATCAGGATTGCGCCACCCCATTCAGCGCCGAAGGCCAAGCCCTGGACAATGCGGACGAAGACCAGCAGTGCCGGAGCGAGCAGTCCAACCGCCGCGTAGGTGGGGAGCAGGCCAATGGCGAAGGTGGCCAGGCCCATCAGGATGAGGGAAGCCACCAGTACGGGCTTCCGTCCCACCTTGTCGCCCAGATGGCCGCCAATGATGCCGCCCAGGGGACGGGCCGCGAAGCCGACGCCAAGGGTGGCGAAGGAAGCGAGGGTGCCCGTAACGGGATCGCTTCCGGGGAAGAATGCAGTTCCGAAATACAGTGCGGCAGCGGTGCCGAAGCCGATGAAGTCATACGTCTCAATCACGGCCCCCACGCCGGATCCGATGGCAACTCGCCGGGCGTCCTTGGTGCCGTGGACCGGGCCGCGCATGGTCAGAGCATCTTTGCTCATGGTGGTTCCCTTTCGAAAAGCGGCTGTAGGCGGTCGCCGCTGTCGACTGTTAACAAATGGTACGTCCCAGTGTGACCCAGATCATTTCCACTGTCAACAGTCAACTTCCGGAGTTGACTGTTGACAGTCGACCTGCTTACTGTGGTGCCCATTACTAAAGCCCGGCACGAACCAGAGGATCAATGATGTTCCATTCCAGACTCGGTTGCTCATCCATCAGCTTCCGGCATCAGGACCTGGGCCACGCCCTGCGCACCATCAAGGAACTGGGTTTCGAAGAAATCGACCTGGGCGCCCTCCCGGGGGTTTGCAACCACGTTCCCTATGAACTCGACCCGGCGGCAGTAGCAGCGGTTTCGGCGGAAGTAAATGCATCCGGCCTGCGCGTGCGCTCTGTGAACGGGGACATCGGGGACCTGAACGCAGTCCTCGACGCCGAAGCGAAGGCCGCCCGGGGACGCCACCTCGACGCCTTGCTGACGCTCACGTCCAACATCGGTGCCAAGGCACTCGTCCTGCCTTGCGGCGGCCTGGACCACGCCCCCGTCCGCAGCGAGGAGGCGGACCTGGACCTCGTCGCCGCCCAGCTCATTGGTGCCGGCCGGCGCGCTGCCGAATTCGGCGTCGAAATCTGGACCGAATCGCTGCACTTCCTCCGGTTCTGCTGGAACCTGGAGCGTGCAGGACTGCTGGCTGACCGCCTGGCGGGATCCGGCGTCGGAATCGTCATGGACTTCAGCCACATCGTGGCGGCCGGCGAGGACATCGACGCGTACCTGGACCGGCACTCCGGCCGGGTCCGCCACGTCCACCTGCGCGACGCCGTGCCGGGGAACATCAATCTCAGCATCGGCAACGGGAACGCCGACTTTGCCAGCGGCCTGAAGCGGCTCGCGGCCGACGGGTACGCGGGGCACTTCTCGCTCGAACTGGAAACCCGGGACGTCACCAACGACGAACGCCCGGCCGCTGCCGCCAAGGCGGCCAGCTTCATCACCGACCTTCTCTGACCATCCATTGCTCCATAGCTGTCGTTTTGACGCTTCATAACGGCAGCTACGTGGGCCCCTGCCGGCAAGGGTCCCGACCTGAGCTTGCGAAGGTTGGGAGCCGGTAGGGAGCAATCGATCCACCAAAACAATTCAAGGAGTACCACCATGGCCACCATCCAGCGCACCGCCGTCCTCACCGGAGCCACCTCCGATCGCGGCATCGGCATCACCACCGCCCGCCGTTACGCCCGCGAAGGCTGGGGCATCGTCATCCTGGACCTCGACGGCGAGAAGTCCGCCAAGGTCGCAGCCGAAATCGGCAACGAATATAACGTCCCCGCCTTCGGCCACGAGATCGACGTCGCCAACGAAGTCTCCGTCACCGCTGCCCAGGCTGCCGTTGCCGCCGAGGTCGCTGCCGGCAACCTGCCCCCGGTCGGCGCCCTGGCCAACATCGCGGGCATCACCTCACCCATCCCCTTCCTGGAAACCACCCTTGAGCTGTGGCACAAGGTCATGGACGTCAACGCCACCGGCACCTACCTGGTAACCAAGGCATTCCTGCCGGACATGATCGCCAACGGCTGGGGCCGGATCGTGAACATGTCGTCCGTGTCCGCCCAGCGCGGCGGCGGCGTCTTCGGCAAGGTCCCCTACTCCGCGGCGAAGGCAGCAATCCTTGGCTTCACCAAGGCACTCGCCCGTGAAATCGGCGAAACCGGCGTCACCGTCAACGCCATCACCCCGGGAGCCGTAGACACCAACATCCGCGTAGGCAGCACCGAGGAACAGGAAGCTGCCATCAACGCCGGCATCCCGCTGGGCCGGAACGCCACCACCGAAGAGGTTGCCTCCGTGATCACCTTCCTGTCCTCCGAGGACTCCGCGTACCTCACCGGCACCACCATCGACATCAACGGCGGCAGCCACATCCACTAGCAGCCCGGCCTGCAACAGCGCTTGCCCTGACTAACTCTG
The DNA here is from genome assembly GCF_021800405.1 of Arthrobacter sp. FW306-07-I. Lineage (NCBI taxonomy): Bacteria > Bacillati > Actinomycetota > Actinomycetes > Micrococcales > Micrococcaceae > Arthrobacter > Arthrobacter sp. FW306-07-I. The sequence continues at coordinate 298,114 of NZ_CP084550.1, forward strand.
CCCAGACAACACCGCGGATGCCGGAGAGCTCACCGTGACAAAGATCTTCAATGACCCCTGGGAGTTCGCCGAGGAAGCCCTGGCCGGTTTCTGCGATGCCCACTCGGACCTGGTCCGGCAGGTTCCCGGCGGCGCCGTCCGGAGAGGAAATGTCCGACGGCGGCGCCTCCGAAGCGGCGTTCGTTGCCACGGACGCCTCCCGCAGGTACGCAGCCGCGTGCGTTGAGGCCATTGCGGCCGCCCGGGCTTCACTGCACGACGCCGAAGAACGGCTGGGCCGGATGGACGCCATCGCCGACGACGGCGACCACGGCCGCGGCATGGTCCGCGGGGTGGACGCGGCAACTGCCGCGGCAGCCTCGCCACTCGGTGACGGTGCAGGGGCAGGCGACGTCCTGGCTGCAGCCGGGGACGCCTGGGCCGACAAGGCCGGCGGCACTTCCGGCATCCTCTGGGGAGCGGGGCTGCGGGCCTTCGGCGAAACGGTGGGCAACAGCACTGGGTCGGACGGGGCGGCCCTCGCGGCAGGGGTGTCAGCGTTCGCAGACCGGATCGTGCAGCTGGGCAAAGCCGAAATCGGTGACAAGACGATGGTGGACGCCCTTCTGCCCTTCGTCGCCGCCTTTAGCCGTGAAGCAGCCAAGGGCGTGGCGCCTGTGCAGGCCTGGGAAACGGCGGCACGGGAATCCGCCGCAGCAGCGGAAGCCACTGCCGATCTCCTGCCCCTCAAGGGCCGCGCCCGCCCCCTGGCCGAAAAGAGCTTGGGCACGCCCGATCCCGGAGCCACCTCGCTGGCCATGGTCTTCGCCGTGATCGGCCCCCATGTCACAGGTACCGCAGCAGGCAACGGAAGCCAGGCTGCAGCGGCAACGGCGGCGGCAAAATGATGACGACGGAAGGACAAGCCATGGGGCTGCGGCTCATTGTCGGCGCGGACGAAGCGGGCGTCGACTACCAGGACAGGGTCCTGGCGGACATGCGCGACGACTCCCGCGTCAGTGAGGTCATCGACATCGGGGTCAACCGCACCGACGCCCCGGGCCACTTCACCAAGCCTTACCCGTATGTGGGCATCGCTGCCGGGGAGATGATCCGGGACGGTAAGGCCGACCACGCCAACCTCTTCTGCGGCACCGGGATGGGCGTCGCCATTCCCGCCAATAAGGTGGACGGCATCCGCGCCGCCCCGGCGCATGACTCCTTCTCCGTTGAACGCTCCATCCTGTCCAACGACTGCCAGTTGCTGACGATGGGCCAGCGCGTGGTGGGCATCGAACTCGCCCGCCGGCTTGCGCGGAAATGGATCGGCTATACGTTCGACCCTTCCTCGGCCTCCGCGGGCAAGGTCAAGGTCCTCACGGACTTCGAGGGCTGCTAGCCCCCGGGCCTAAAGGAGTGCCATGAAACCGTTCCCCTACTACGACTGGATCCGACTGATCGGGGTACCCGTGGAAATCCGGAAGGACTCGCGGGTGGTACGCGCGGGCGTGGTGGATGACGCCATGACCCGCCCCGCCGCCCTGTGGCTAGCCGCCGATGCGGCCGGTGGGAGGACCCTCTTTACTGCCGACGAAGGCTACGAGGCGTGGATCAAGCCACAGGAGCTGGCCGGAAAGCTATGCTACAAAATGGCAGCCGCCCAGCTGTAGGCGCAGCGCGGGGGTTGGGGTTGGGCCAGATGCGGCACCCTAGACTGGGACGATGATCACAGTCACCGGAAGTGTGGAAACCAACCTGTCCGCGGAGAAGGCCTTTGCCTTCATGAGTGAGTTCGAGAACACCAGCAAGTGGGACCCCAACACCCCTGTCATGGACAAGCTCACCCCCGGACCGGTGGCTGTGGGGCACAAGTACCATGCCGAGTCCGAGTTCCGGGGAAAGCGCCAGACCCTGGTCTATGAGGTCATCGAGCTGACGGACAACCACATCAAGCTGCGCGGCGAGAACAAGACCGTCACGGCCTTCGACTCGGTGGACGTTCGCCCCAACGGCACCGGTTCGGTGGTGACATATACGGCCGAGTTCAGCATCAACGGCCCGGCCAAGATCATCCAGCCGCTCCTGAAGCCGGCCTTCAATTCCCTGCGGGATCCGGCCCTCAACGGGATCCGGGACACCCTCAACGCGATGGCAGCGGACTGACTGCTTCGAAGAATTCCCTGATCTCCCGCCGTGGGTCGGCTTCGAGGCCTGGTTCGGCGTCGAGCACCATGGTGTTGCGCTCTTGCCCGTACTCCGGCCAGCCAAGTCCGGCTATGCGTGGCGTTCCCCTCTGCGCAAAGGACGCCCAGGCGCCGCTCATGGCATCGCTGAGGGGCTGCGGCGCCTTGCCGCGGGTGAGGAAGGCAGCCTCGGGAATGTCCAGGTGCCGGAAGACGAAGGGGATGTCCAGGGCGTGGCAGGAACCGAGCTTCCCGCCCATTGCCGGGCTGCGCCAGGTAAACAGGTAGGCAAAGGTCTTGCCGCCGGCGGCCGGACGGGCAGCGCCCGGCAGCCTCGCGTCGAGCAGCCGGTTGCTCGGCTGGCGGTACATGGAGTCTGCGATGGCGGCCTCGATCAGTTCCTTTCCCGCCGGCTCGCGGGACAGCACCCGGGTGAGCGCGTCCGTGTAGCCCGGGGCCTCTTCCGCCGGGACTCCCGCTCCGGCCAGCACCGCGGCGGCACGGTCCGGATAGCCCGGGTCATCCGAAGCGGGTGGACGCGTTTCCACGGCAAAGGATCCCTCGTTGAGGTTTGTTCCGACCAGCAGGTCAACCCCGCGGTTGACGCCGTTGCGGATACTTTCAAGCGGCGGCACCGGCAGCGATGGAGTGCCTACTGTGGGCTGGAACGGCAGCGGGACAGCAAAGGATTCGGCGGCAACCCGCTGTTCCAGGGCTGCCTGGGCCTCGAGCAGCCGCCCCACCGGGAGGGCCAGCAGCTGTGTGGCTGAGGACCGGTCCAAGCTGCACAGTTCAAGGAATGCGGAACTGATGCGCGCCGATTCCTCCGGCTGGCGGTACCGTTCCGCCGTGCCGCTCTGCATGATGGCCCGGCGGAAGAGTCCTTCCGATGCCGGCACGCCCAGCAGGGTGCCGATGGCTGCAGCGCCTGCCGATTCCCCGAAAACGGTCACGTTGGACGGGTCGCCCCCGAAGGCGCGGATGTTCCTGCGGATCCAGCGGAGGGCCTCCAACTGGTCCAGCAGGGCAAGGTTGGAGGAGTCCTCGTAGCCGGGACCCAGCAGCTCCGCCAGGTGCAGGAAGCCCAGGGCACCCAGGCGGTAATTGATGGACACCAGCACAGCGCCCGATGCAGCGGCGAGCCTGCCGCCGTCGTACATCGCATCACTGTTGGCGCCCAAAAGGTACGCGCCGCCATGGATCCACACCATCACCGGCCTGGCCGGGCCATCCGTCCCCCGCGTCCAGATGTTCAGGTTGAGGCATCCGTCTTCGCTCCAACTGCGTGGCTTGGTCCCCGGGGGAGCGGGGGATTCGGGGTTCTGGGGCGCGGCGGGGCCAGGAGCGGTGCAGTCCCGCACTCCCTGCCACCCCACCAGCGGGACCGGCGGCCGGAAGCGGTTGGCACCCGACGGTGGCTCCGCGTACGGCATGCCCAGGAACCGTTGGATGGTGATCCCCTCACTTTCCACGGAGCTGCCGCGGACCGAGCCGGAGGGGGTGGACAAGCACGTCATGGTGACAGATTACGGCGTGGCGCAGGTAGGCTGGCATAACCGTTCGGCAGTGGGCGCCCACATGGTGTGGCTTTTAACTACTGTTCGGGAGGTATGACCCGTGCTCAAGGCCGGCGTCCCTGAAGGCGAGGACTTCGCAGACGTTGCCCTGCACCTCCAGGAATCATTCCTGCAAAACCCGGAGGTTGAGGCTTTCCTCAAGGGCCTGGCGGCCTATGCGGCCTCCAGGCTTGGGTCTTCGGGCCACGAATGCTCCTGCGACATAACAGTGTTGCGGCCAAAGAAGCCCGTGGCGAGTGCAGGCAGCCACCCCGGCCTGGCGCCGCTCACCCAGCTGGAGTCCAGGCATGGGGACGGCCCCGGCCTGCTGGCCATGCGGACCGCCGAAACTGTCCTGGTGGCCGACCTGCGGCGCGAGCGGCGCTGGCCGGAATACGCCAAGGCTGTCCAGGGGCACGGGTTCCTTTCGGTGCTGAGCGTTCCGGCAGCCCTGGAAGTCGATGTGCGCGGTGTGGTGACGCTTTACTGCCCGCAGCCGCTCGCGGCCGACAACGACGGAGTTTTTGCAGCCGAAGCGTTCGTGCGGCAGGCCTCGAAGGGGCTGAAGCTCGCCCTGCGCATGCTGAAGCTGGAGGAGATCAGGGACGGCATGAGCGCTGCCATGCAGACCCGCACAGTGATCGACCTGGCCACGGGCGCCATTATGGCGCAGAACAGGTGCAGCCAGGCCGCCGCCTTCAAGCTGCTGAAGGACGCATCCAACACCCGCAACATGAAGCTCCGCGAGGTTGCGGCCTCCGTCGTCGCGTCGGTGGCCGGGGCGGCCGGTACCTTCACCTACTTCGACGAGTAAGGGTCTTTCCGTTCCGGGTCGTGCCGTCCAGGGTCATGCGGTTCCGGGCCACGCTGCTCCGGCTGCGGAAGGAACAGTGCGGAGTTGCTGAAGGGGGCCCGCAGCGGCAGTCCCTCGGCAGCGCAGTGCTCGTTGACTGCCTGCGCCAGTGCGTCGCGCTCCTTGGGCGAAAGGGTGGCTTCGCCTGCACAGTAATCCCGGATGAGCTGTTCGGAGGCATCCCCGCCCAGTCCAACGAATTCCAGCCACAGCTGTGCCAGGTCCAGCCGGTGCTCCTTGATAACGGCACCGGTCAGGGCCCGCTGGTCCACGGCTTCCATAGTCCCGTCCTAGCTTTGCTTGAACTACTACATCCGGAATTCGGAATGTGCTGGCCGGAGGATGGGTGCGCCGCGAAATTCCTTCTGCCGCGCCGCTGCCGGCGTCCGAAGGACCTTTGCCCCTAGGCAAGCACATGGGAAAGCAGCCAACCTGAGTGTCTGGAGCAGGGGTTAACAACAGGAGGCATGGACCATGGGCGCATGTGATGTCTGCGGCAGCAGCGAGGGCCGGATGTTCACCGTCAGCATGGGAAACCAGTCCGGCACGTTTGACAGCTTCGAATGCGCCATCCACATGATGGCTCCCGCGTGCGAGCACTGCGGCTGCCGCATCCTGGGTCATCCGGTTGAGAGCGAATCCGGTATCTACTGTTGCCTTCACTGTGCCAGGGAAGCGGGAAATCCACACAAGGCCGCCAAGCCGGAGCATTCCACGGTGGCTGTGCCGGCGCAGGGCGCGACGACGGACCAGGGTTAGTCCCGCCGGTAACCGTCCAACAGGAAAAGGGGAGTCGTGCCCGGTAACGGAAGCTTCAGGATCATTGTGGGGGTGGACGGTTCCGACCAGTCCAAGGCAGCAATGGACTGGGCAATTGAAGAAGGCCGGCTGCGCAATGGTGAGGTCCAGGCGTTGACGGCGTGGAGCTTCCCCTACGTCAGTGATGCCATGGGAACAGCCTGGGACTATGAGATCTTCGAGAAGGACGCCCAGGCCATCCTTGAAGCGGAGCTCGAACGCGTCAAGGACCGGGGCGTATCCGTCACGGGAAAGATCGTGGAGGGCAACCCGGCATCGGCGCTCATTGACGCTTCCCGGGACGCTGACCTCGTGGCCCTCGGTTCCCGCGGTCACGGTGGATTTACCGGAATGCTGCTCGGCTCAGTGTCCCACCAGACCATCCACCACGCCCACTGCCCGGTGCTGGTGATCCGGGAACCATCAGCTGAGTGAAGCCGTGCTCTTGGGTGCCCTACCTGACTTCCAGATGGGGCCCTGTTTAGGGCTTTTTGCCATGGATCGCTTTGCTGGCCCGTGGTAGTTTGACCGTCTCGCGTCGCTTACGCAAAGCGATCCAGGAGGAGGGCCGGATCATGAGTGATACCAATTCCGCAGGAACCAACGTCGACGTCGTGGACATCCTGACCAGCGACCACCAGGACATGATTGCTTTGATCGGGCAGATCAAGGGCGCGCCCGGTGAAAGTGAGCGCAGGGACCTCGCGGACACTTTGATTGCCGAGGTGATGCGGCATGCCGTCGCCGAAGAAATGTACGTGTACCCGGCCGTTGAAGACCATGTGCCCGACGGCAAGGGCGAAGTGGAGCACGACAAGAAGGAGCACGCAGAGATCGTCAAGCTGATGAAGCGGCTGGAAAAAGAGGAACCGTCTGGCCAGTCCTTCATGGAGCTGGTCAATGAGCTTGAGGCACAGCTGGGCCACCACGCCAACGACGAGGAGACCGAACAGTTTCCTAAGCTCCGCCAGCACATTCCACGCGAGAAACTCATCGAGATTGGCGAAAAGGTGGAGAAGGCGAAGAAGCTGGCACCCACCCGGCCGCACCCGAGTGCACCGCATTCCGAGTTGTTCCACAAGACCGTGGGGCCGGGCGTGGGGATGGTGGATCGGATCCTGGACAAGCTCACCGGCCGGCATACGGGCTCGTAGGACGGTAGACCACGGCTTGGGTCTGCGAGGATGAGTCGAAACATCACTTCCAGGAGGACCCATTGCCCAACACCGTTGATTTCAAGGACGTATCGACTGTCGGACTGGAATCGTCACCGGTAGCGGAGGCGCTGGCCGGGCTGCGGGCGAACGAGGCTCGCTATTACAAGAACAAGTATGGCCACGACTTCACTGTGACTCCGGCAGCTGATGCACCGGAACTGGTGGACTACGTGAACAACATCCTGGCCACAGAGCGGAACCTGGTGATCGGGTCCAAGCCCCTTGAGGTCTCCAGGTTCGAGGTGGACGGCCTGCGGATGACGTACGTCTTCTACGAATCCGGCCTTTCCATCAACGTCATGTACGGAATCGAGGAGGGTTCAAAGCGGGCGGTCGGGTTCAAGCTCTCCGACGGCATGGAGGTCCCCGAGGAACTGGCATCCAGCTTCAAGTTTGCCCGCCAGAAATCCAAGCTCGCCGGCACCATCCGCGGCTCCTACTTTGTGGTCAAGGGCCAGTACTGAGCACTGGCATCTGCGCGGGTGGCCCGCGTACTTCAGCCCACCACCGAACAGCGGCTCACTCCGTCCGGGGACGTTCCCCCTTCGCGTGGTGGCTGGACCAGATATCGCCCATTTCCTCCGTGGACTGCTCCACGATCCTGCTCATGGCCGCGTGGGCTGCGCCTGCGTCGCGGCGTTGGATGGCGCTCGCTACGTCCACATGCATCTGCAGCGCCTCATGGTCCGGAAGATGGGGCATCAGGCCGTGCTGGGTGCGCCCCGCCAGCACTTCAGCAACGAGTTTATGCAACTGCGAAAACATCAGATTGCCGGAGGCATTGAGGACCGCAGCGTGGAACTCAATGTCCAGGCGCAAAAACTCCTCCTGGTTCCCGCGCTGTCCGGCAGCCCACAGGCGCGCCGCCATGGAAACAAGATCGCTTGCCTCATCCAGGGACGCGCGTTCGGCAGCCAAGCGGGCAGCCTGCGGTTCGATGGCGCCGCGCAATTCATTCAAGGCCCGCAGCTGTTCCAGCCGCTTGGCCGACGCCAGCCGCCACCGGATCACCTGCGGGTCGTAAAGGTTCCAGCTGGCCTCCGGCTGGACCACCGTTCCCAAGCGCCGCCGGGACTCAAGCATGCCCATGGAGGACAGGACCCGGGTGGCCTCCCGGATCACGGAGCGGGACACCTTGTGCTGCGCCTCCAGCTCATCCAGCCGCAGGATGGAATTCGGTGCCAGTGTTCCCTCCGCGATGGCGAGCCCCAGGTTCTCGACCAGCGATGAATGCAGGTCCGGGGACAACGCCGCCTTTGGGATGGTCATGAATAAATCATATGGGGACACACCAAGCTCTTGTATATGTCTGCCTTATTTGTTTATGCTCGCTGAACACAACAGACGTAACGAGGCGTTTGTAAACGGTCCGCGGAGTTGCGGGCCCTGGAGGCAAAGGGAGTCGTAATGAAGCGACGTTCAATTGTGAAGTACGCGGCAGTTGCCGCAGCGATGTCGCTGGGGCTGACAGCCTGCAGCGGTGGCGGAGGTGGCAGCGACCAGGCCAAGGAGTCCGGCACGGTGCGGGTCACCTTGGCCAACCACGTATGGACTGAAGGCATCAAGGCCGCCATTCCGGAGTTCGAGAAGTCCAGCGGGCTCAAGGTCGAGCTCACGCAGCTCGGCGAGGACCAGCTCTCGGACCAGTACAACGTCAAGCTCAACGCAGGCAGCGACGAGATCGACGTGATGATGTACCGGCCGCTGCAGGAAGGCAAGGCCTTCGCCAAGAACGGCTACCTGGCGGACCTGACCAAGAACGTCTCCTCGGACTCGGGCTGGGACTGGAAGGACTACCAGGAAGGTCCCGTCAAGGCCACCACCGTTGACGGCAAGGTGGTTGGCGTTCCGATCATCACCGAACGCGAAGTCCTGTACTACCGCAAGGACCTGCTCCAGGCTGCCGGGCTCCAGGTCCCCAAGACCATGGAGGAACTCGAAGCGGCGGCCAAGGCCATCAAGGCTTCCTCCCCTGACACCGCCGGCTTCGTGGCCCGCACAGGCAAGTCCGCCGCGGTCACCCAGTTCTCCAGCTTCCTGTACAGCTTCGGCGGAGACTTTATGGACTCCAACGGCAAGGCCTCCGTCAACACTGACGCAGCCAAGAAGGCCTACGCCTACTACGGCGGCCTGATCAAGAACTACGGTCCCGCCAACGTCAGCACGGACATGAGCTGGCCTGAGGCGATGGCCATCTTCACCCAGGGCGGCGCCGCCTTCTACACCGAGGCCGATTCGCTCTACAAGAACGCCACCGATCCCGCCAAGTCCAAGGTTGCGGACAAAGTTGGCTTCGCTGCGCTGCCCGCCGGCCCCGCCGGTTCCAAGCCCTACAACATCCCCTCCTGGGCGCTGGGCGTGAACCAGAACTCCAGCAACCAGGACAACGCCTGGAAGTTCATCCAGTGGGCCACCAGCAAGGAGCGCACCCTGGCAGCCCAGAAGGCCGGCGTCCCCGGTCCCCGCACGTCCGTCTGGTCCAACCCTGACGGAACCTCCACCTACCCCAAGGACCTGGCTGACGCGATCGCCGCCAGCGCCAAGAACGGCGTGGGCCACGACCGGCCGGAGGTTGTCACGGTAGGCAAGGCACGTGAAATCGTGGGTGCGCCGATCGTCGCCACCATTACCGGCGCAGACACCGCAGCCGCGGCCAACGACGCCCAGACTGCTTTCCAGACCTTCCTGGACAGCGAAAAGAAGTAGGACGCCGGGCGCAGAAGCGCCCCACACCATCGCGCCGGGACGGCTCTCAATGGCCGTCCCGGCGCGGACCCACTTCACCCTCAAACTCTTAGGTGAACCATGTCTGTTTTGAACCCTCCCCGCAGTGCCCGCACACGCCGGGCCGGTGGCCCCGCAGGCGCCGGGGGGAACTTCTCCGCCTGGGCCAACCGGCACCGCAAATGGCTCTTCGCGGCCCCGGCCATGATCTTCGTCGGTGTGCTGATCATTTTTCCGCTTGCCTGGACCCTTTACCTCAGCCTTACCGACTCCCAAGGCTCCGTCCGGGCCGCCACCGAGTTCATCGGGCTGCAGAACTACCTCACGGTCCTCAGCGACACCGAGCGTTTCTGGCCCGCGGTGGGCCGCACCCTGGCCTTCACCGGCGTAGCCCTGGCCTTTGAAGTGGTGCTGGGCATGGGCATCGCGTTGCTCCTCTGGCGGCCGTTCCGGGGTGAAAAGTGGGTCCGCGTGGCCATCCTGTTGCCGCTGGTGGCAACCCCTGTGGCCGTCGGCATGATGTGGCGGCTGATCTTCGACCCCAACATCGGCTTCGTCAACCAGCTCCTGGGCATGGTGGGCATCCCGCCCCAGCCGTGGCTGTCCGGCCAGGACACTGCCCTGGGCACCACCATCTTCATGGACGTCTGGCAGTGGACCCCCATGGTGGTCCTGATCCTGCTGGCCGGCCTGACCTCGCTGTCCGACGAACCGGACGAGGCCGCACGCGTGGACGGTGCCAACGCCTTCCAGCGCTTCTTCTACATCACCCTGCCCCTCATGATGCCCACCGTGATCGTGGCCATCCTGCTGCGCGGCATCGATGCCCTGAAGACCTTCGACATCCTTTACGCCACCAAGGGCAAGGGCGGCGGCTCGTTCCACGAAGTGGAAACGCTGAACGTCTACGCCTACGGACTGAGCTTCGACTACAACCAGTACGGGCTCTCCTCGGCGGTGCTGATCCTGTTCTTCATGATCATCATCGGTTCCATGTGGCTGCTCACCATGCGCAAGAAAGCGGTAAGCAAATGACCGTCATGACAGACTCCGCCGCCACCACCGCGGACAACCAGCCCCGCCGCCGCCGCAAGCCCCTGGCCACCCGCGCCTACAAAGTGTTCCGCGTGGTGGCGCTGGTCCTGGTGGTGCTGTTCCTGCTGGCCCCGCTGTTCTGGATGCTCCTGGCGTCGCTGAAGACCAACGTGGACATCTACGACACCGCCAAGGCCTTCATCTTCTCGCCCACTTTCGAGAACTACGCCAACGTGCTGCAGCGCAACAACTACTTCGTCTTTGTGGTCAACAGCTTCTGGGTGGCTTTCGTCTCCACTGCGCTGTCGATCGTCCTGGGCGTCCCGGCTGCCTACGCGATGAGCCGGTTCACCATGCACCGCTCCGCGCTGGTGGTCCTGATGGCCCGCGTCATCCCGGGCGTCTCACTCCTGGTTCCCTGGTACTACGTCTTCTCCAACCTGCGGATGGTTGGCAAGTTCGAGGTGCTGATCCTCAGCCACATGTTCGTGGCGCTCCCGCTGATCGTGTACATCATGATGAGCTACTTCGATTCCCTGCCGCTGGAGCTGGAGGAGTCGGCAGAGGTGGACGGCCTTACGCCGATCGGGGCGTTCCGGCTGATCACGCTTCCGCTGGCGGTGTCCGGCATCGCCACGGCCGGCATCCTGTCCTTCATCTTCTCGTGGAACAACTTCATGTTCGCGCTGGTGCTCTCCGGTGCCAAGACCAAGACGCTGCCGGTGGCGATCTTCGACTTCGTCTCCTACGCCAGCATCGACTGGGGCGGGCTGATGGCCGCGGCGACAGTCGTGACCATCCCCATCATGATCATCGCGCTCTTCACGCAGAAGTACATCGTCTCCGGCCTGACGGCCGGCGCAACCAAGGGTTAGGAACCGCCGCGTGACCGTCATCAGCCGGATCGAAACATTCCTGGTCCCGCCCCGCTGGCTCTTTGTCCGGGTGGAGACCGAAAGCGGCATCGTGGGGTGGGGCGAGGCAACCTGCGAGGGCCGCAGCGAAACTGTGCGCACCGCCGTCGAGCAACTCTCGGAACTGCTCATTGGCAGGGACGCCCTCCGGATTGAAGACCACTGGCAGGTGATGACCAAGGGGTCCTTCTACCGGGGCGGACCCATCCTGGCCAGCGCCGTTTCCGGCCTGGACCAGGCCCTCTGGGACATCGCCGGCAAGCACTTCAACACCCCTGTGCACCAGCTCCTGGGCGGCCACGTCCGCGACCGGATCCGGATGTACGGCTGGGTGGGCGGTGACGAACCGAATGAGGTGGCCGACCAGATCAGCGCCCAGCTGGAGGTGGGCCTCACGGCCGTGAAAATGAACGCCAGCGGCCGGATGAGCCCGGTGGCCTCGGTGGCGGAGATCGACGGCGTCATCCGCCGTGTTGCCGCGGCGCGCCAGGTCCTGGGCGACCACCGGGACGTGGCCGTGGACTTCCACGGCCGCTTCAGCCTGGCCAACGCCAAACGGGTGGCACCCCTGCTGGAGCCTTTCCGGCCCTTCTTCCTCGAAGAGCCGGTGGTCCCGGAGAACACCCACCTGCTGCGGGAATTCACCTCCTCCACCACCACGCCGGTGTCCACAGGGGAGCGGCTGTACAACCGGCAGGAGTTCCTGCCCGCCCTGCAGGCCGGTATTGCCGTGGCGCAGCCGGACCTCTCGCACGCCGGCGGCATCACCGAGGTCCGCAAGATCGCCGCCCTGGCCGAGGTCTACGAAGTCCAGCTGGCACCGCATTGCCCGCTGGGACCTCTGGCGCTCGCCGCCTGCCTCCAGGTCGGTTTTGCCACGCCCAACTTCCTCATCCAGGAGCAAAGCATCGGCATCCACTACAACCAGGGCGCCGAAGTCCTCGACTACGTGGTGGACAAGACCCCCTTCAAGTTCGTGAACGGCCACATCGAACGGCTCACCGGACCCGGGTTGGGCATCGAAATCGATGAAGCCGTGGTCCGGGCAGCGGACAAGCGCGGCCACGCCTGGCGCGGTCCGGTGTGGCGCCACCCCGACGGATCCTTCGCAGAATGGTGAACCCTATGACATCCCAGAATCCAGCCGTTACCCCTGCCAGCCTGCTGGCCGGCATCCGGCAGGCCCGCCTTGTCGGCATTGTCCGCGGGAACGACGGCGGTGCTGCCGCCAAGGCCGCGCTGGCGGCAATGGAGGAGGGTTTCCAGTACGTGGAGATTGCCCTCACCACGCCCAACGCGCTGGAGGCCATCCGTGAGGTCCGCGCGGCTGCCCCGGCCGGCTGCCTGGTGGGCGCCGGCACCGTCCTCAGCGAGGCCGACGTCGAACGTGTCACCGCAGCCGGCGGCCAGTTCATCGTTACGCCCTCCCTGGCACCCTCGATCAGTGAGGCAGCTGCCGCCGGCATCCCGGTCCTGGCCGGGGCGCTGACGCCCAGCGAGGCCTATGAGGCGATGGAACGCGGCGCCACCGCCATCAAGCTGTTCCCGGCGTCCATCGGCGGGCCCGGCTACCTGAAGGCCGTGCGGGATCCCTTCCCGGACATCCCGTTCATCGCAGTGGGAGGGGTGGGGCTCAGTGAAGCCACCGGTTACTGGGAAGCCGGCGCCATCGCCGTTGGACTGGGCGGGCCCCTGTTCGGCACGTCAGCGTCAGGTGGGGACCTGACGGAAATGCGGGACCGCGCGCGCAGCTTCCTGGGCCTTGCTGCCGAATTCGCAGCCAGGACCGGTACCGGCTCATGACTGCTGGTACCGAATCCGCCCCGGACCGCCCCGCTCCGGTGGACCTGCTGACCTTCGGCGAATCCATGGTCTCGCTCCGATCAACAGGGCCCCTGGCCAACGGCGGCACGCTGAACATGCAGGTGGCCGGGGCGGAATCGAACGTTGCCATTGGCGTCGCACGCCTTGGCCACACTTCCGCCTGGGCCGGGTCTGTCGGCGCTGATCCGCACGGCGAATTCATCGTGAAGCAGTTACGGGGCGAGGGCGTCCGGCTGCACCACGGCGTCCATGCGGAGCGCAGCACCGGGGTGATGTTCCTGGAACAGCGCACCGCCGACCTCAGCAGGGCCTTCTACTACCGTGCCGGTTCGGCGGGGGCCACCATTTCACGTCATCATGTGGCCGCCGCGCTGGACCAGGGCGCCCGGATCCTGCACCTGACCGGCATCACGCCTGCACTTAGTGCCGAGGCGCGGGACGCCGCGGAGTACGCCGCCGGACGAGCTGCCACCGAAGGGATGGTGGTCTCCCTCGATGTCAATTACCGCAGCAAGCTCTGGTCCCGGGACCAGGCACGGGCGGTGCTGGGACCCTTGGCGCGGCACGCCACCATCGTTGTGGCGTCCGACGACGAACTGGACCTGATTGCCCCACCCCAGGCGGGGAGCGGCGCGGCAGGGCGTCCGGGCGATACCGGCGCCAGCGACGAAGCCACTGCCGACGTAGAGGCTTGTGCAGCCAGGGGGCTGCTGGAGGCCGGAGTCCGGGAAGTGGTGGTAAAGCGGGGCGCCGCGGGCGCCGCCGTCTATACAGCCGAGGGCCTTCTCGAAGTGCCCGCCCTCGCCGTGACCTGCCTGGACACCGTCGGGGCCGGCGACGCATTCACCGCCGGCTACCTTTCGGCTCTGCTCGGCGGTGCAGAAGTTCCCGAACGCCTGCACCGCGGCATCCTTGCCGGCGCCTTCGCAGTCAGCACCCGCGGCGACTGGGAAGGGCTGCCCCGTCCCGATGAACTTGCCCTGCTCGATGCCGCCAGGGGCAGCACCCAGCGCTGACCCCCGCCGGGCACATAATTCCCACAGGTCCTGCCAACTCCAACCCGAAAGCCAGCCATGAAGATTGTCGCCGCTGATGTGTTTGTGACCAGTCCCTCACGGAACTTCGTCACCCTCCGGATCACCACTGAGGATGGGGTGACCGGTATTGGTGACGCCACGCTGAACGGTCGCGAGCTGGCGGTTGCCGCGTATCTGCGGGAGCATGTGGCGCAGTTGTTGATTGGGAAGGATCCGCATCGGATTGAGGATACGTGGCAGTTCCTGTACCGGAGTGCGTATTGGCGGCGGGGTCCGGTGACGATGGCGGCGATCGCTGCGGTGGATATGGCGTTGTGGGATATCAAGGGCAAGCTGGCGGGGATGCCGGTGTATCAGCTCCTCGGTGGTGCTTCCCGGAGTGGGTTGCGGGCGTATGGGCATGCGTCGGGGGCCGATATTGAGTCGTTGTTTGATTCGGTGCGCGAGCATTTGGAGTTGGGGTATAAGTCGATCCGGATCCAGACGGCGGTGCCGGGGATCAAGGCTGTGTATGGGGTGGCGGCGCAGGCGCAGGCGTCGGGGGAGCGGTATGACTATGAGCCGGCGGGGCGCGGTGCGTTCCCGGTGGAGGAGGACTGGGACACCAGGGCGTATTTGCGGCACCTGCCGGGGGTGTTTGAGGCGGTGCGGAATGAGTTCGGTCCGGAGATCCCGTTGTTGCATGATGGGCATCACCGGATGACGCCGATCCAGGCGGCGAAGCTGGGCAAGGCGTTGGAGCCGTATGACCTGTTCTGGTTGGAGGACTGCACGCCGGCGGAGAACCAGGAAGGGCTGCGCCTGGTGCGCCAGCACACCATTACGCCGCTGGCGATCGGGGAGATCTTTAATACGGTGTGGGATTACCAGACGCTGATCAAGGAGCAGCTGATTGATTATGTGCGGGCGGCGTCCACGCACTTTGGCGGGATCTCCCCGTTGAAGAAGGTGATGGATTTCGCGGCGCAGTACCAGATCAAGTCCGGTTTCCATGGGCCGACGGATATTTCCCCGGTGGGGTTCGCGGCGCAGCTGCACGTGGGGTTGGCCATCCATAACTACGGGATCCAGGAGTACATGCAGCACTCGGTGAAGACCAACGAGGTGTTCGAGCAGTCCATGACGTTCGTGGACGGGTACCTGCACCCGGGCGACAAGCCGGGCATCGGCGTGGAGTTCAACGAAGAAGCCGCCGCCGCTTACCCGTACCAGCAGGCCTACCTGCCCTACAACCGCCTCGTCGACGGCACCGTCCACGACTGGTAGGCCCTTCCCGTTGACCCCGCCGCCAGCCGGTGTGAGGATGGCGCCATGAACCAGATCGCCGCCTTCTACACCGGCCCCGGGAGGCTTGTAGCGGCCATCAGCGCTGCCCTGGACGCGGCCGGTGTGGACCGCGCAACGCTGCGGCCGGCCGATCTCGCTGCTGTTGACGAGTTCCACATCCGTGGCCGCAGGGCAACCCTGGAAATCGTGGAAGCACTCGGACTCACAGCCCAGTCCCATGTGCTTGACCTCGGCAGCGGACTGGGAGGTCCCGCGCGGACGCTCGCCGAGCTGACAGGGTGCACCGTCACCGGTGTCGACCTCACCCCGGAATTCTGCCAGGTGGCGGCCGCGCTCTCGGAATGGACAGGCCTGTCCCACCGCACCCGTTTCCAGGTGGGGGACGCAACAGCCACCGGTCTTCCCGACGGGTCCGTCGACGCGTCACTAAGTGTGCATGTGGCCATGAACATCCCCAACAAGCACGCGCTCTATGCGGAAGCCTTCCGGGTCCTTCGGCCGGGCGGCCGGTTCGTGGTTTATGACGTTCTGCAGGGTGAAGGCGGGGCAGTGCACTACCCGGTGCCGTGGGCTGCTGGCCCCTCGACAAGCTTTCCCGCGACCCTGGAAGACATGCTCGAACTCCTCCCCGCGGCAGGTTTTGATGTGATCTCGGAAGTCGACTCGTCGGACGAGAGCCTTGCCTGGTTCCAGCAGATGCTCGCCAAAATCCAGCGGGACGGGCCGCCACCAGTGACCTTCGCGACCTTCCTTGGCGAGAGCTTCGCTCAGATGACTGCCAATCAGGTAGCCAACCTCGCCGAACGGCGCATCCGGACCGTCATGTTCGTGTGCTCAAGGCCGTCCTGACGGGTTGGAAACCTTTGAAGCCGGGCGGCGTCTACTCCGCAGCACCCCACAGCGCTTTACGGAGCAGTCGCTTCAACTCCTGCGACTCCTCCCCGGACAGCACCGCAAGCTGATTCAGCTCCGCAACATCCATGGCAGCGCGGGCCTTGGCGTGCATCTTCCGCCCCTCCGCGGTGGAGACGATGATTTTGGCCCGTCGGTCCTGCTTTCCCTGCGCGCGCTCCACAAGGCCCCGCCATTCCAGGTCGTCCACCAGCGTGGACACTTGGCCCGGCTCAAGGTTCAGGAACTCGGCGACCTCGCGCGGAGTCGGCTCAAGTCCACTGCAAGCCAGCGCCAGGATGGAGAAGGAACGCTCGCGGAGTGCAAAGTCTGCCAGTGCCCGTTTGTTGAGTCCTGCTCCCCTTTCATGCAGCCGGGCGAGCAGGACGCCCATGTCGCTGCCCATCCTGGATGCCGCGAGGCGCGGGGGCTGAATTTCGGTGCCCAAGGCGGCCATCACAACTCCGGTTTTGGTAAAACAATCGTCGACTTATCGAAGGATCCAAATTTTCATGAATCGCGGGTGGGAACCGACATCGGCAGAATCTCGGGCAGGCGGCAGCATGTGATGGGGCCCGCCGTTGTTACCGTTCACGGTCATCAATTGGCGGAACCATCCCAGCCGGTGCCAGCATGGTTGGATGCTTGAGGCAACTAAACCCCAGAATTCCCCGGATGGGGCACCCGTCAACCCTGCGCTGGAAGCGGAAAGCAGGATCGCCCGTATCGCCGTGACGGTGTTCCCCATCCTGGTGGTGGCCGCAGGCATCATCGGCTTCCTGCTCCCCGGAGTCTTCAAGCCCATTGCCCCCAGCGTTCCGTACCTGCTGGGCATCATCATGTTCTGCATGGGCCTGACGCTCACGCCACCCGACTTCGCCGCGGTGGCCAAGCGCCCGTGGGCGGTGGCCCTGGGCATCGTTGCCCACTACATCATCATGCCCGGAGCCGGCTGGCTGATCGCCGGGGCCCTCAACCTTGAGCCCGAGCTGGCCGTCGGCGTCATCCTGGTGGGCTGCGCCCCCTCCGGAACGGCCTCCAATGTGATGGCCTTCCTGGCCAAGGGCGATGTTGCCCTCTCCGTAGCGGTTGCCTCCGTTTCCACGATCATCGCACCGATCGTCACCCCGCTGCTGGTCCTGTTCCTGGCCGGTTCGTACCTTCAGATTGATGCGGCCGGCATGGTGGGGGACATCGTTAAGACCGTGCTGCTGCCGGTGGTTGCCGGCCTCCTCGCCCGGCTGTTCCTCAAGAAGCTCGTCGCGAAGGTGCTGCCGGCACTGCCGTGGGCGTCCGCCGTCGTGATCTCCCTGATCGTGGCCATCGTGGTGGCCGGCAGCGCCAGCAAGATCATCAGCGCCGGGGCCATTGTGTTCCTCGCCGTGGTGCTGCACAACGGCTTCGGGCTGGGCCTGGGTTACCTGGCCGGCAAGCTGGGCCGGCTGGACGACAAGGCCCGGCGTGCCCTTGCCTTCGAGGTGGGCATGCAGAACTCGGGCCTGGCCGCCACGCTGGCCACTGCGCACTTCACCCCGCTGGCCGCACTCCCGTCCGCCGTGTTCTCGCTGTGGCACAACATCTCCGGCGCCATCGTGGCTGCCTGGCTGGCCCGGCGTCCGCTCCAGGACAAGCGCGAAGACAGGACAAGCGCCAGCCTCACAAAACAGGCCTGACCACCGCGATCACCTGTCCACTCACAGGAAAAGCCCGTTTCCCCTCCCCGATTGTGGGTACAGAATCGGGTGGGACAACGTCGTCTTACGCGGTCCCGCCAGTTCCGGACAGGAGATGGACAGATGACTCGGATTGACCGAATAGCTGAACCATGGGGGACAAGGACGCCGTACGGCAGCGGCGGTGATTGGCCGGTCAGGGTGGACACGCACCTGGCCGAGGGGGTGGCTCCGGAGGACGTGGACCGGTGGGTCCAGACGGCGTCGCTCCTCCACTCAAACGGTGACGCCATGGATATCGCCGTCAAGGACAACCGGATCGTCGGGGTGCGCGGCCGGGCCGTGGACCGCGTCAACCACGGCCGGCTGGGCCCGAAGGACCTGTACGGCTGGCAGGCCAACGCGTCCCCTGACCGCCTCACCAAACCCCTTGTCCGCGAGGGCGGAAAACTGGTGGAAACCGACTGGGACACCGCCATGCAGCGCGTGGTGGACCGTTCCAAGGCGCTGCTCGCGGAACAGGGCCCCAGCGCCATCGGCTTCTACACCACCGGGCAGCTGTTTTCGGAGGAATACTACACCCTGGGCGCGATTGCACACGGCGGGATCGGCACCAATCACGTGGACGGCAACACCAGGCTCTGCACGGCCACGGCGGGTGAAGCGCTCAAGGAGTCGTTCGGCTGCGACGGCCAGCCCGGCTCCTACACCGACGTCGACCATGCGGACGTGATCGCCCTCTACGGGCACAACGTGGCGGAGACCCAGACCGTCCTGTGGACCAGGATGCTGGACCGCCTGGCCGGGCCCAACCCGCCCAAGATCATCTGCGTGGACCCCCGCATGACACCCGTGGCCAAGGCTGCCACGCTGCATTTGGCCCCGCGTCCGGGCACGAACGTGGCGCTGATGAACGGCATCCTGCACGAGATCATCAGCAACGGCTGGGTGGACCACGAGTACATCAACGCGCACACCGTGGGTTTTGCCGAGCTCGAAAAAGAGGTCAAGAACTATCCGCCCGCGCTGGTGGCAGAAATCTGCGGCGTCCCCGCGGAGCTGATCTCCGAGGCCGCGAGCATCATCGGCCACGCCGAAAGGCTTCTGTCCACCGTCCTGCAGGGTTTCTACCAGTCCAACCAGGCCACCGCGGCTGCGGTCCAGGTCAACAACGTGAACATCATCCGGGGCATGCTGGGCAAGCCCGGCTGCGGCATCCTGCAGATGAACGGCCAGCCTACGGCAGAAAATACCCGGGAATGCGGGGCCGACGGCGACCTGGCCGCCTTCCGGAACTGGTCCAACGACGCACACATCAAGGACCTCGCAAGGGTTTGGAACATCGACCCTATGTCCATCCCGCACTATTCTCCGCCCACCCACGTCATGCAGATGATGCGGTACGCGGAGGACGGCTCCATTCGGATGTTGTGGGTCAGCGGCAC
The DNA here is from genome assembly GCF_021800405.1 of Arthrobacter sp. FW306-07-I. Lineage (NCBI taxonomy): Bacteria > Bacillati > Actinomycetota > Actinomycetes > Micrococcales > Micrococcaceae > Arthrobacter > Arthrobacter sp. FW306-07-I. Next base: position 317,530 of record NZ_CP084550.1, read on the forward strand.
GAACCCCGCCGTCTCGCTGCCAGAGCTGGCACGTATCCGCGGAATCCTGGAACAGGAGCGGCTGTTCCTTGTGGTCCAGGACATCTTCCTGTCCGAGACCGCCCAGCTGGCCGACGTGGTGCTCCCAGCGGCCACGTGGGGTGAGAAGACCGGTACGTTCACCAACGTGGACCGCACCGTCCACCTTTCGGAGAAAGCTGTCGACCCGCCCGGCGAGGCCCGGCCCGACCTGGACATCTTCATCGACTATGCGCACCGGATGGGCCTGCAGGACAAGGACGGGCAGCCGCTGATCAAGTGGAATGATTCCGAGTCCGCCTTTGAAGCCTGGAAGGAATGCACCCGGGGGCGGCCCTGCGACTACACCGGCATCACCTACGACAAGCTGCGGGGCGGATCCGGCATCCAGTGGCCGTGCAATGAGGAGAACCCGGACGGCACGGAGCGGATCTACGCCGACGGGAAGTTCTGGGCGCACCCGGAGTACTGCGAAACCTACGGCCGCGACCTCATCACCGGAGCACCCGTGGACCCGTCCGAGTACAAGGCCCTCAACCCGGAGGGCAAGGCCATCATCAAGGCCGCCGAGTACATGCCGCCGCACGAGCTGCCCAGCCAGGACTTTCCACTACAGCTCATCACGGGCCGCACGCTCTACCAGTTCCACACGCGCACCAAGACGGGACGGGCACCGGAGCTGAACGCGGCGGCACCGGACGTCTGGGTTGAGTTGTCAGCGGACGACGCCGGCGCGTACGGGATTGCCGAGGGCGACCTTGCGGAGGTGGCGACGCCCCGTGGTTCCGTCCGTGCCAACGTGCGGATCAGCGGCATCCGGAACGGCGTGCTTTTCCTGCCGTTCCATTACGGCTATTGGGACACCGACGGCGGCCACCAGCCGGACGGGGCGGGCCGGGCGGCGAACGAGCTGACCATTACCGACTGGGACGCCGCGTCCAAGCAGCCCATCTTCAAGACGGCAGCTGCGCGCGTCACCAGGGTTTCCGCCGGCGACGGTCCGTCCCCGGCACCCACCACCA